>NZ_BAAAMJ010000031.1:0-89567 GCF_039529215.1 Streptomyces sodiiphilus
CGCCCATCTGGTGATCGACGGCATCGTCGGCATCGGCGGCCGGGGCGGGCTGCGCCCCGCTGCGGCGGCCCTGGTGCGCCGGGCCGGGGCGGGCGGCGCGGCGATGGTCGCGGTGGACGTGCCCAGCGGCGTGGACGCCGACACCGGCGAGGTCACCGGTGAGGCCGTCAAGGCCGGCCTCACCGTGACCTTCGGGGCGTACAAGCCGGGCCTGCTGGTCAATCCCGGCCGCTCCCGTGCCGGGGTGCTGCGGCTGGTGGACATCGGGCTCGGCCCGCTGCTGACCGGCGTGCCGGAACTGACCGCCCCGCAGCACGCGGACATCGCGGCGCTGCTGCCCCGGCCCGGCAACGAGACCACCAAGTACCGGCGGGGCGTGGTGGGCGTGGCGGCCGGCTCGGCCCGTTACCCCGGCGCGGCGGTGCTCGCCGTGGCCGGCGCGCTGCGCGGCGGCGCGGGCGCCGTCCGCTTCTCCGGATCCGCCGCCGACGCGGTGGTGACCCGGTTCCCCGAGACCCTGGTCTCCGCCGGTCCGCCGAGCGCCGCCGGCCGGGTGCAGGCCTGGGTAGTGGGCCCCGGCGCGGGCGACGACCGGGACGCCCGGCGCATCGTGGACGACGTGCTGGACGCCGACGTCCCGGTGCTCGTGGACGCCGACGGCCTGCGGCTGCTGGACGCCCGCCGGGTCCGCGACCGCCGGGCGCCCACCCTGCTGACCCCGCACGCCGGTGAGGCCGCCGCGCTGCTGTCCACCGACCGGGAGACGGTGGAGGCACGGCGGCTGTCCTCGGTGCGCGAACTCGCGCACCGCTTCGGCGCCACCGCACTGCTCAAGGGGTCCACCACCCTCATCGCCCACCCGGAGCAGCCCTCACCCGTGCGGGTGAATCCGACGGGGACCGCCCGGCTGGCCACCGCCGGCAGCGGGGACGTGCTGTCCGGGCTGACCGGCTCGCTGATGGCCGCCGGGCTGGACACGGGGGCCGCCGCGACCGTCGGGGCCTATCTGCACGGCCTGGCCGCCCGGCTCGCCCCCGTCCCGGTCACCGCGGGTGACGTCGCCGAGGCGCTGCCCGCCGCCTGGCGCGAGGTGATCGGCTGACCGCCCGCCGCGGACGGCCGGGAGCCACATAGGACACAGCCGCCCGGCGGGCCCGCTGTCACCGGACGGCCCGTCAGGCGGGAGGCATCCGCACCGCCCGGGTGGGACACTGACGGTGATGAGCACGACAGCACCCCGCCCGCACCCGCGCGTACGCGCCGACATCGACCTCGCGGCGCTGCGCGCCAACGTCCGGGCGCTGCGCGAGCGCACCACGGGCGGTGCCGGACTGATGGCCGTGGTCAAGGCCGACGCCTACGGCCACGGCATGCTGCCGTGCGCCCGGGCCGCCCGCGCGGCCGGGGCGGCCTGGCTGGGCACCGCCACCCCCCACGAGGCCCTCGCCCTGCGTGCCGACGGCGACACAGGCCGGCTGCTGTGCTGGCTGTGGACGCCCGGCGGGCCCTGGCGGGAGGCGATCGAGGCCGGCATCGACGTCTCGGCCAGCGGCATCTGGGCCATCGACGAGATCACCGCCGCCGCGCGCGCCTGCGGCCTGACCGCCCGCGTCCACCTCAAGGCCGACACCGGGCTGGGCCGCAGCGGCTGCATGCCCGCCGACTGGCCGGGACTGCTGGCCGCGGCCCGCGCGGCACAGGCGGAGGGAACCGTCCGCGTCGTCGGGGTGTGGTCGCACTTCGCCTGCGCGGACGAGCCCGGCCACCCGTCGGTGCCTGCCCAGCTCGCCGCCTTCGAGGAGGCGCTGGAGGCCGCCGGGCGGGCCGGGATCACCCCGGAGGTGCGGCACCTGGCCAACACGCCGGCCGCCCTGACCCTCCCGCGGTCGCACTACGACCTGGTGCGGGCCGGCATCGGCGTCTACGGCCTGTCGCCGTCGCCGGAGGTGGGCCACCCCGAGGACTTCGGCCTGCGGCCCGTCATGACGCTGCGCGCCGAGCTGGCGAGCGTCAAGCGGGTGCCGGGCGGCCACGGCGTCAGCTACGGGCACCGCTACACCACCCCCGGGGAGACCGCCCTCGCGCTGGTCCCGGCCGGCTACGCCGACGGCATCCCCCGGCACGCCTCGGGCACCGGGCCGGTGCTGATCGCCGGCAAGTGGCGGACCGTCGCCGGGCGGGTCGCCATGGACCAGTTCGTCGTGGACCTCGGCGACCCGGCGCTGGCGGAGGAGATCGCGCCCGGGGACGAGGCCGTGCTCTTCGGCCCCGGCGACGCGGGCGAGCCGACCGCCGAGGACTGGGCCCGCGCCGCGGGCACCATCGGGTACGAGATCGTCACCCGGATCGGCGCCCGCGTGCCACGGGTGCACCACGGGGCCGAGGAGCGGGTGTGACCCCGGGGGAACTGCCGCCGGGGCTCCAGGACCTGTCCGGCCACCGGGGCCCCGCGGGCGCGGTGCCCGGCGCCGGCCGGGCGGCCGGCTGGGCGCGCGGCGCCGGGATCGCCGGAGTGGCGATCGGCGTGGTGGCGACCGGCATGGCGGTGGAGCGGATGACCGTCCACCGCGGTGTCCGCCGGCGTGCCCAGCTCGCCCTGGACGCCGCGGGGCCCTACGGCTCGCTGCGCGGCACGCCGGGCGTGGCGCACGCCGACGACGGCACCGAGCTGTACTACGAGACCGACGAGCCGGGCGCGTACGACCCGCCCGGCGGCGACGGCGCGGGCGGCCCGGTGGCAGGGCCGGTGGACGGCCGCCTGGCGGCCGGCACGGACCCGGGGGCCGCCGCCGGGCGCCCCACCGTGGTGTTCAGCCACGGCTACTGCCTGCACCAGGACGTGTGGCACTTCCAGCGCGCCGCACTGCGCGGCGCGGTCCGGGCCGTCTACTGGGACCACCGCAGCCACGGCCGCTCCGAGCGGGGCCGCACCCAGCGCGAGAGCGGCCGGCCGGTCTCCATCGACCAGCTCGGCCGCGACCTCAGGGCGGTGCTGGACGCCGCGGTGCCCGAGGGGCCGGTGGTGCTCGTCGGTCACTCGATGGGCGGCATGACGATGATGGCGCTGGCCGAGCGGTACCCGCGGTATGTGGCCCGGCGGGTGGCGGGAGCGGCGTTCCTTGGCACCTCGGCGGGCGGGCTCGCCGAGGTCACCTACGGCTTCCCGGCCCCCGCCGTGCGGGTGGTGCGCAAGGTGGTGCCCGGTGTGCTCCGGGCGCTCGGATCGCAGCCCGGGATTGTGGACCGCGGCAGGCGCCTGGCCGGTGAGCTGTACGCCGGGCTGATACGCCGCTACGCCTTCGGGGAGCCCCGGGACATCGACCCCGGCGTGGCCCGCTTCGCCGAACGGCTCATCGAGTCGGTGCCCCTCGACGTGGTCGCCGAGTTCTACCCGGCCTTCAGCGGCCACGAACGGCTCCGGGCGCTGGCCGCGGCCTTCGACGGGGAGGCGCCGGTGCTGCTGCTGGCCGGAGAGCGCGACGAGGTGACCCCGCCCGAACACACCGGGCGGATGGCGGCGGTGCTGCCGCGGGCCGAGACCGTGGTGCTGCCCGGCGCCGGACACCTGGCCCTGCTGGAACACCCGCGGGAGGTCAGTGACCACCTCGCGGCACTGGTGACCCGTAGCATGCGGAGACATGAGCCAGTTCCCCCTCCCCGGGGCGGCCCCGATGGCCGCCGCCCGGATCACGGTCACCGGTCCTGAGCGGATGAGCGCGCTGGGCCGCAGGCTCGCCGCGCTGCTGCGCCCGGGCGACCTGCTGCTCCTCACCGGCGAACTCGGGGCCGGCAAGACCACCTTCACCCGCGGCCTGGGCGAAGGGCTCGGGGTTCGCGGCGCCGTCACCTCGCCGACGTTCGTCATCGCCCGGGTGCACCCCCCGCTCGGCGACGGGCCCGCGCTGGTCCACGTGGACGCCTACCGGCTCGGCGGCGGCCTGGACGAGATGGCCGACCTGGACCTGGACCTGGCCCTGACGGACTCGGTGGTGGCCGTGGAGTGGGGCGAGGGCAAGGTCGAGGAGCTGTCCGACAGCCGGCTGCACGTCGTCATCGAACGCGCCCTGGGGGGCGCGCCCGCCGACGGGACCGGCGGCACGGGCGGGAGCGGAGACGTGCGCACCGTCTCCGTCACCGGCTTCGGCCCCCGCTGGGAGGGCGAGGACCTGTCCGTCCTGGCCGTGGCGGACTGACCCCGCCGGGCACCGGTCCGGTACGGCGGCACCGTGCCGGAACGCGAGGCCCGGCCGCTCAGTGCGCCCGGGACTCGACGGTGACCCCGCCCCTGCCGTCCGGCACGACCAGCGCCGCACCGGCGGCGACCGCGTCGGCGACGCCGCGCACCGCCTCGTCCAGCCGCGCCGGGCTCGGCATGCCCGGTGGAGTCCCCGCCACCGCGCGGTCCGCGAAGCCGGTGTCCAGGTGCGGCAGCCGCGCGTCGACCACCGCCACCCCGTGCCGCCGCTGCTCGGTGCGGACCGCCGTGAGCCAGGAGCTCAGCGCGGCCTTCGACGCCCCGTAGGCCGCCATGCCCGGCTGCGGCCGGTCCACCAGCACGCCGGTAACCGCGGCGATGGCCCCCGGCCGGGCCAGCAGCGGCAGCGCGCCGCGCAGCACGGCCATCGGCGCCAGCGCGTTCACGGCGAACAGATGCTCGGAGATCTCCTCCGAGACCTGGTCGGCGGGGCCGAAGGCCACCACCCCGATCGCCACGATCACCGCGTCCAGGCCGCCCAGTTGCTCCGCCGCCCACGGGGCCAGCGCCAGGCATCTGTCCAGGTCGTACGCCTCCAGGCCGCGGGCCGGGCAGTCGCCCAGGGCGCGCGAGCGCTCGGCCAGCCGGTCCGGGTCGCGGCCCGCCACCGCGACCGCCGCGCCCCGCTGGGCGCACTCCTGGGCCAGTGCGCCCCCGATCACCCCGGTGGCGCCGGCCACCAGAATCCGGGCACCGTCCATCTCCATCGTCGGACCTCCTCACCGCACCACCAGCCTGCCCCGGGCGGGCGCGGTGCCGGGCGGGGCGCGCCGCCCGGCACCGGGAACCGGCCCGTCCGGCCCCGCCGGACCACCCGGAAGCGGACCCCGGAAGCGGGGCGCGCGAAGAGGCCCGGAAATCCGGACAGGAGATGTCGGGATTCCGCGACACCATCGCCGCGCTGCCGGTGCCCGGGACGGGACCGGTGTTCCGTGACGGACACGGAAGCGACGGAATCGACGGAATCGACGGAAGGGCAGGGACAACAGGCATGAACCCAGCACTCGACGGCAAGGTCGCGCTGGTCGCGGGAGCGACGCGCGGCGCCGGGCGCGGCATCGCGGTGGAACTCGGCGCGGCGGGCGCCACCGTCTACGTGACCGGGCGCACCACCCGCGAGCGGCGATCGGAGTACAACCGCCCCGAGACCATCGAGGACACCGCCGATCTGGTGACCCGGGCGGGCGGACGGGGCATCGCCGTCCCGGCCGATCACCTCGACCCCGCACAGGTCCGGGAGGTGGTCGGCCGGATCGACGCCGAACAGGGGCGGCTGGACATCCTGGTCAACGACATCTGGGGGGCGGAACACCTCTTCGACTGGGAGGCCCCGGTGTGGGAGCACGACCTCGACAAGGGGCTGCGGCTGCTCCGGCTCGCCGTGGAGACCCACGCGATCACCAGTCACTGCGCCCTCCCGCTGCTGCTGCGCCGGCCCGGCGGTCTGGTGGTCGAGATGACCGACGGCACCGCCGAGTACAACCGGGACCGCTACCGGGTCTCGTTCTTCTACGACCTCGCCAAGGCCGCGGTGCTCCGGATGGCCTTCGCTCTCGGCCACGAACTCGGGCCGCGTGGTGCCACCGCCGTGGCGCTGACGCCCGGGTGGATGCGCTCGGAGATCATGCTGGAGACGTTCGGGGTGACCGAGGAGACCTGGCGGGACGCGGTGGAGCGTGAGCCGCACTTCGCCATCTCCGAGACCCCCTTCTACACCGGGCGGGCCGTCGTGGCGCTGGCCCGCGACCCCGAGGTGGCGCGCTGGAACGGCCACTCGCTCTCCAGCGGCGGGCTGGCCCGGGAGTACGGCTTCACCGATCTCGACGGCAGCCGCCCGGACGCCTTCCGCTACCTCGTCGAGGTCCAGGAGGCGGGCCGCCCCGCCGACACCACCGGCTACCGCTGACCGCCCCGCAGCCCGGGCCGGACGGCGCCGTCAGGGGACGACCACGACCGGGAAGCCGGCGCCGGCCAGCTCCCACATGGCCGCGCCGTCCTCCCGGGACTGCCGGATCCCGCCGGTGCGTTCCGTGGAGTCGGGGTCGGGCAGGGAGCCGTCCAGCGAGGCGCTGAAGCCGATCACCACACCGTCGACCGAGGCGAACACCACGACATGTTCCACCGGCACCCCGTCCGACCCGGTGATCTGCTCGGCGGTGGAGGTGACGGCGTACTCGCCGGGCTCGGGCAGCACCGTGCTCGGGTGCACGGGATAGGTGCGCAGGATCTCCTCGCCCAGCCCGTCCTCCGCGGCGTCCACCAGCCACACCCGCTGCTGGGTCAGGGAGTAGACGATCCGGGCGCCTTCCCCGGAGTCGGCCGGGAGCACCGGTTCCGCCCCGGGGTCCTCGCCGCCGGGCTCGTCCTTCTCGCCGAGGTCCGTCTCGTCGGCCTCCCCGGTGCCGGACGGGGACTCGGCCGGCGCGGCCGCCCGCGGGCGGTCCGGGGACGCCGCGGCCTGGTAGGCGAACCAGCCGACGACAGCCAGGGCCACGGCGGTGAGAGCGGCCACGAATGTTCCGGGGCGGGACCCCGACGTGCTGCGCGCCACGGTATCTGCTGCCGCCTTTCGAGGATGGCCCGATGACCGGACATGCCGGTGGCCGAGATGATCGTCATCCGACGCTACCAGCGTAGTGGGGACGCGGGTCCCTCTCTCCCGGCCAGGAGCACCCGGATTCCGCCCCGGAGACGGCCGGGCGGGGGATCGCCGTCCCGGAAAGGGGCCGGGGCGCCGTAGGCTTGCGGCGTGCTGTTGCTCGCTCTCGATACCGCCACACCCGCCGTCACCGTCGCGCTGTACGACGGGACGCGGGTCCGTGCCGCCGTGCACCAGGTCGACGCCCGCCGCCACGGGGAGCTGCTGCTTCCCTCCGTCGACCGGGTGCTGCGCGAGGGCGGCGCCGGGCTGGGCGACGTGACCGGGATCGTCGTGGGCACCGGCCCGGGCCCGTACACCGGTCTGCGCGTGGGCCTGGCCACCGCCGAGGCCCTGGGCGCCGCCCGTGCCATCCCGGTGCACGGGGTGTGCACCCTGGACGGCATCGCGCTGGCCGCGGGCCTGGACGAGCCGTTCGCCGTCGCCACCGACGCCCGGCGCAAGGAGGTCTACTGGGTGCGCTACGCCGATGCCCGGACCCGCACCGGGGAGCCCGCCGTGAACCGCCCCGCGGAGATCGCCGGGCAGGTCGCGGGCCTGCCCGCGGCCGGCTCCGGCGCGCGTCTGTACCCGGAGGTCTTCACCGGGGTCCGGGACGACCTCCCCGAGCACGCCTCCGCGTCCGCACTGGCGGTGCTGGCCGCCGAGCGGCTCGCGGCGGGCGAGCGGCTCCCGGCACCGCGCCCGCAGTACCTGCGCCGCCCCGACGCGCGGGTGCCGGCCGGTTACAAGGTCGTCACCCCGGCCTCGCCGCCCGACGCCCGCCAGGGAGCCGGCCCGCGGACATGACCTGCGACCCGGCCCCCGGCACGGCCCGGGACCCGCGCGCGCGGCCCCCCGGGGGCGTCAGCCTGCGCGAGATGCGGTGGTGGGACATCGAGCCGGTGCTCGCCCTGGAACGCCGGCTGTTCCCCGAGGACGCCTGGTCGGCCGGCATGTTCTGGTCGGAGCTGGCCGGTGCCCGCGGGCCGCGCCGCACCCGGCACTACACCGTCGCCGAGGGCCCGGACGGAGACCTGGCGGGCTACGCCGGGCTGGCCGCCTCCCCGGCCGGGCCCGCCGGCGCGGACGGCAGCGCGGACGTGCAGACCATCGCCGTCGCCCCCGGCCACGAGGGCACCGGGCTGGGCACCCGGCTGCTGGCCGGCCTGCTGGCCGCGGCCACCGGCTTCGGGGCGGCCGAGGTCTTCCTGGAGGTCCGCACCGACAACGAGCGGGCCCAGCGCCTCTACCGGCGCCACGGCTTCCAGCCGCTCGGCATCCGCCGCGGCTACTACCAGCCCGGCAACCACGACGCCCTGGTGATGCGCCGCGACCACACCGCGTCGCTCAGGGCCTCGGCAGCACCCGAACAGACCACCGCACCGGAGTCGCACCAGCATGGCTGAAGAACCTCTCGTCCTCGGCATCGAGACCTCCTGCGACGAGACCGGCGTCGGCGTCGTCCGCGGACACACGCTGCTCGCCGACGCCGTCGCCTCCAGCGTGGACGCGCACGCCCGCTACGGCGGCGTCGTGCCGGAGATCGCCAGCCGGGCCCACCTGGAGGCGATGATCCCCACCGTCGAGCGGGCGCTGAAGGAGGCGGGCGTCGCGGCGTCCGACCTGGACGGCGTCGCCGTCACCGCCGGTCCCGGCCTGGCGGGCGCCCTGCTGGTCGGGGTGTCGGCGGCCAAGGCCTACGCCTACGCGCTGGGGAAGCCCCTGTACGGCGTCAACCACCTCGCCTCGCACATCTGCGTCGACCAGCTGGAGCACGGGCCGCTGCCGGAACCGACCATGGCGCTGCTGGTCTCCGGCGGGCACTCCTCGCTGCTGCTCGCCCCGGACATCACCTCCGACGTGCGGCCGCTGGGCGCGACGATCGACGACGCGGCGGGCGAGGCGTTCGACAAGATCGCCCGGGTGCTGCACCTGGGCTTCCCCGGCGGACCGGTCATCGACCGGTACGCGCGCGAGGGCGACCGGGACGCCATCGCCTTCCCGCGCGGCCTGACCGGCCCGCGCGACGCGCCCTACGACTTCTCGTTCTCCGGACTCAAGACGGCGGTGGCCCGCTGGATCGAGGCCCGCCGCAACGCCGGCGAGGAGGTGCCCGTCGCCGATGTCGCCGCGTCCTTCCAGGAGGCGGTCGCCGATGTCCTCACCCGCAAGGCCGTCCGCGCCTGCCGGGACGAGGGCGTGGACCATCTGATGATCGGCGGCGGGGTCGCCGCCAACTCCCGGCTGCGCGCCCTGGCCGAGGAGCGCTGCGCCGCCGCCGGCATCACCCTCCGGGTGCCGCGCCCGAAGCTGTGCACCGACAACGGCGCGATGGTGGCGGCGCTGGGCGCCGAGATGATCGCCCGCGGGCGGCCCGCCTCGGGGTGGGACCTGCCGGCCGACTCCTCGCTCCCGGTGACCGAGCCGCACGTCCCGGCGCCCGAGCCGGTGACGGCCGCCCCGCACGGGTACGCGCACGACAGCCCGCACACCCACCCGCACGGGCACACGCACGAGCCGCGCGGGACGAACCTGTACGGAGGGAACGCATGACCGTCGCCCTGATGTGGGAGGCGCGCGCCGCCGCGGGGCGCGCCGCGGATCTGCTGGCCTGGGTCCGGGAACGGGAGATCGTCCCCGAGCCGCCGCGCCGGGAGACGTTCACCGCCCCCGGCGACCGGGTGCTCGTCATCACCTGGTGGGAGGCGGCCCCGGACGACGCCGGCCTGCCGGAGCTCCCCGAACCGCCCCCGGACCTGATCCGGCGGCCCGTCCACCGCTGGCGCTTCGCGCAGGTGGAGTCCTGACGGCGCCTCAGCCGTCGGCGCCGGTGCAGACCGAGGTGTCCAGGGCGGGGTAGGGCGCGGGCAGCGGGAGCGGACGCCCGAGCTCCACCTCGGTCCTGGTGGCGTAGTGGGCTCCGGACGGGCCGCCCTCCGGCACCGGGTCGCTGAACGCGCAGGCCACGCCCTCGGCGCGGTGAATCAGCACGTACACGGGTACTCCCGCGCCGGCGTAGCTGCGGTACTTCGGACCGGAGTCGATCTCGTGGTTCGTCGAGGTGATCTCCCCGGCGAGGGCGAGGAGTTCGATGGGGTACCAGCCCTTGTGCACCCGGCGGTACGCCTCGTCCACCTCGGTCGGTGTGCGGAGCTGGACATAGAAGTCCGGGACGACCAGCGTGCGGGTGCGCTCGTCCTTGAGGCCGATGCGATACCCGTTGCCGAACCCGGCGTGCCGGAATCCCGCGCTGCGCAACTGGAAGTACAGCTCACTGGCGCCATGGTTGTGGAGGTTGCCCGGCTGTGGGGCCACGACCACCATCCCCTCGATGAACTCCGGGCGGATCGGTGTGTCCGCTGCCTCCTCGAAGGCGATCAGCAGATCGACGGGGTCCTGGGCCATGGGCTCGGTGACGGGATCGGCGGTCATGGTCGCTGTCCTCCCTGTGGCTGGTGCCAGGCTACGCCCGGGCCGGGTGCCCCAGAAGCATCATGGGGGTGTGCGCCGCGCGGGTGAGCAGGACGGTGCAGGAGTTCACTCCATCGAGTCGGAGTTTGCGGCGCAGCTCCTCCGGTGTCATGGCGAAGCCCCGCTTCTTGATGGTCACGGTGCCCACCTGGCGCTCGCGCAGCAGGGCGCGCAGCCGCTTGAGGTTGAAGGGCAGGGCGTCGGTGATCTCGTAGGCGGTGGCGAACGGGGTGGGGAGCAGGTCGTCGGAGGCGATGTACGCGATGGACGGGTCCAGCAGCCGGCCGTTCACCCGCGCGGCGACCTCGGCGACCAGGTGCGCGCGGATCACCGCGCCGTCCGGTTCGTAGAGGTAGCGCCCGGGCGGTCCTGTCACCCCGACGGGGGCGCCGCTGCCGGTGAGGGTGTGGCCGCCGGGCAGCAGGGTCGCGCGGCGCACGCCGGGGGAGCCGGTGCCGAACCAGAGGACGGCCTCCTTCACCTCACCGCCGTCGGAGACCCATTCCGCCTCGGCGTTGCCGGGGACGGCCTCGTGCGGGATGCCGGGGCCGGTCTTCAGCGCGGCGTGCGACATCCGGCCGGCCACCTCCACGGCCCAGGACAGCGGGGGTGAGTACGCCTCCGGGTCGAAGACGCGGCCCCGGCCGCCGCGCCGGGCGGGGTCGATGAAGACCGCGTCGTGGCCGGAGATGTCGGTGTCACCGACGTCCGCGCGGCGGATGTCGATCAGGTCCGACAGGCCGGCCCGCTCGGCGTTGGCCTCGGCGACCGCGCAGGTCAGCGGGTCGCGGTCGACCGCCAGGACGGAGATGCCGGCGCGGGCCAGGGCCAGTGCGTCGCCGCCGATACCGCAGCACAGGTCCGCGATCCGGCGCACGCCCAGCGCGGCGAACCGCTGCGCGCGCCGGTCGGCCACCGGGGCGCGGGTGGCCTGCTCGACGCCGTGCGGGGTGAAGTACATCCACGCGGCGTCCGGGCCGAACTTGGCCGCGGCCCGCTGCCGGAGCCGGGCCTGGGTGAGGGCCGCGGAGACCAGGGGTGCGGGGTGGTCGCGGCGCAGCCGGGTGGCGACGGCGATCTCGCGGTCCGGGTCGTAGTCGCGCAGCGAGGCCAGGAGGTCCTGTCCGGGGCCGGTCAGCAGGGCCCGGAAGGTCTCGACGGCGGCGCCGGAGGATGCGTCGGGTGCGTCTGGGGTGTCTGGAGGGGCCACACGGGTCATTCTCCCCGCTCCGGACGGGGCGGCGCGCCCGGAGCGGGGCGGGGGGATGGCAGCATCCCGGAGCTATGGGGATTATCAGACAAGTAAGACAAAAGGATGATCGGCCTTCGATGTCCGACGAGCCCCGGCCTTCCGGCTCCTCCGGGCGGTCGAGGCTGCGGCGGCGGGCTCTCGCCGGGGGCGTGACGATACTGGCGGTGGCGTGCGCGGTGGCCGGGGCCGGCACCGGCGCCCTTCCCGGAGTCGCGGAATGGCGGCCGCTGTCCGCCCTGCGGGGCCCCGTCGGCGAGGAGGTCACGGGGCTGTCCGCACCGCCGCCGGCCCGGGCGGCGCCCGGCGCGCTCGCCGCGCACGCCGAACGGCTGGAGCGCGCCGAGCGGCGCCGGGTGACCGCCGCGCGGACCTGGGGGCTGCGGGCGGTGCCGCTCCGCCCGCCGGCCCCGCCGAAGCGGAAGCCGGCGCTGTCCACCGAGTCCGGGCATCTGAAGGGGCCGGGCCTCCCGCCGGTCATCACCCGGGTCCCCACCGGCGACAAGGTGGTCTTCCTGACCATCGACGACGGGGCCGAGAAGGACGACCGGCTGCTGGAGATGATGCGTCAGCTCGACGTGCCCTACAGCAGCTTCCTCGCCGACTACGTGGCGCGGGACGACTACGACTACTTCCGCAAGGCGCACCGCAACGGCTCCGCGGTGCACAACCACTCCGTGAACCACCGGGAGATGAACAAGCTGCCGTACCGGGAGCAGCGCCGGGAGATCTGCCGGCAGCAGGACATCCTGGAGCGGGAGATCGGCGAGCGGCCGGAGCTGTTCCGGCCTCCCTACGGCGCCTACAACACGGACACCCTGCGGGCGGCCCGGGACTGCGGGGTGCGCGTGGTGCCGCTGTGGGCCGAGGAGGCGTTCCCGGACCGGATCGAGTACGGCCGGGCGGACCGCCGGCTGCACCCGGGCGACATCGTCCTCAGCCACTTCCGGGGGAGGGGGGAGTGGGACGGCGACATGCCCGCGATGGTCCGGCGGGTGGTGGACACCGCCACCGCCCAGGGGTTCGCGATCGCCCGTCTGGAGGACTACATCTGACGTTTCCGCCCCGCGTCACCACGGGGCGGAAACGGCGACCGCGCCGGTCGCGGCCGTGGCCGCCGGAGTGGCGCGCCGCGCCGCGCCTGGCACTCCGGTTGACTGAGTGCTAACCGCGGCCTAGTCTCTGTTCTGGCACTCTCGATGAGAGAGTGCCAACCGCGACGGGCGGATCCGGCACCCGCGACGACGGGTCCACCAGGTCGCGATTCCAGACATATACAGACCCCGTGAGATCTCCGAAGGGGGAGGTCGGATCGTGACGACCGCCAGCAAGGTTGCCATCAAGCCGCTCGAGGACCGCATTGTGGTCCAGCCGCTCGACGCCGAGCAGACCACGGCTTCGGGCCTGGTCATTCCGGACACCGCCAAGGAGAAGCCCCAGGAGGGCACCGTCCTGGCTGTCGGCCCGGGCCGCTTCGAGGACGGGAACCGTCTCCCGCTCGACGTCAAGGTCGGCGACATCGTGCTCTACAGCAAGTACGGCGGCACCGAGGTGAAGTACAACGGCGAGGAGTACCTCGTTCTCTCGGCCCGCGACGTGCTCGCGATCATCGAGAAGTAATTCACCGGTTCACCGGATTTTTTACCGACCGCGCCCCGGTCTCCCGCGTACGACTGAGCCGGGGCCGGGGCGCGGCTCCATTGCGGTCGGCCTGACGGACGGCAAGGAAGTACGAGGGATACGCAACCCATGGCGAAAATTCTGAAGTTCGACGAGGACGCCCGGCGCGCCCTCGAGCGCGGCGTCAACAAGCTCGCCGACACGGTGAAGGTGACCATCGGCCCCAAGG
Source organism: Streptomyces sodiiphilus (assembly GCF_039529215.1). Taxonomy (NCBI): domain Bacteria; kingdom Bacillati; phylum Actinomycetota; class Actinomycetes; order Kitasatosporales; family Streptomycetaceae; genus Streptomyces; species Streptomyces sodiiphilus. The sequence goes on from NZ_BAAAMJ010000031.1 coordinate 13,466, forward strand.
GCCGCAACGTGGTCATCGACAAGAAGTTCGGCGCCCCCACCATCACCAACGACGGCGTCACCATCGCCCGTGAGGTCGAGGTCGAGGACCCGCACGAGAACCTCGGCGCGCAGCTGGTGAAGGAGGTGGCGACCAAGACCAACGACATCGCGGGTGACGGCACCACCACCGCCACCGTGCTGGCCCAGGCCCTGGTCCGCGAGGGTCTGCGCAACGTCGCGGCCGGCGCCTCCCCGGCCGCCCTGAAGAAGGGCATCGACGCCGCCGTCCAGGCCGTCTCCCAGGAGCTGATCGCCAACGCCCGGCCGATCGACTCCAAGGAGGACATCGCCGCCGTCGCCGCGCTGTCCGCGCAGGACAAGCAGGTCGGCGAGCTGATCGCCGAGGCCATGGACAAGGTCGGCAAGGACGGTGTCATCACCGTCGAGGAGTCGCAGACCTTCGGCCTGGAGCTCGACTTCACCGAGGGCATGGCGTTCGACAAGGGCTACCTGTCGCCCTACATGGTCACCGACCAGGAGCGGATGGAGGCCGTCCTCGACGACCCCTACATCCTCATCCACCAGGGCAAGATCTCCTCCATCGCGGACCTGCTGCCGCTGCTGGAGAAGATCATGCAGGCCGGTGGCTCCAAGCCGCTGCTGATCATCGCCGAGGACGTGGAGGGCGAGGCGCTGTCCACCCTCGTCGTCAACAAGATCCGCGGCACCTTCAACGCGGTGGCCGTCAAGGCCCCCGGCTTCGGCGACCGCCGCAAGGCCATGCTCGGTGACATCGCCACCCTCACCGGCGGCACTGTCATCTCCGAGGAGGTCGGCCTCAAGCTGGAGCAGGCCGGGCTGGACGTGCTGGGCAGCGCCCGCCGCGTCACCGTCACCAAGGACGACACCACCATCGTCGACGGTGCCGGCAAGAGCGAGGACGTCACCGGCCGGGTCGCGCAGATCAAGGCCGAGATCGAGACCACCGACTCCGACTGGGACCGCGAGAAGCTCCAGGAGCGCCTGGCGAAGCTGGCCGGAGGCGTGTGCGTCATCCGCGTCGGCGCCGCCACCGAGGTGGAGCTCAAGGAGAAGAAGCACCGCCTGGAGGACGCCATCTCCGCGACCCGCGCCGCGGTCGAGGAGGGCATCGTCTCCGGTGGCGGCTCCGCCCTGGTGCACGCCGCCAAGGTGCTGGAGGACGGCCTCGGCCGCCGGGCCGACGAGGCCACCGGCGTCGCGGTCGTGCGCCGCGCCCTGGTCGAGCCGCTGCGCTGGATCGCCGAGAACGCCGGCCTGGAGGGCTACGTCATCACCTCCAAGGTGGCCGAGCTGGACAAGGGCAAGGGCTTCAACGCCGCCACCGGTGAGTACGGCGACCTGGTGAAGGCCGGCGTCATCGACCCGGTCAAGGTCACCCGCTCCGCCCTGGAGAACGCCGCGTCCATCGCCTCCCTGCTGCTCACCACCGAGACCCTCGTGGTGGAGAAGAAGGAAGAGGAGCCGGAGGCCGCCGGCCACGGCCACGGCCACGCGCACTGACGCGAACCGGCCGCACACGCGGGCCCCGGGCCTCCGCCGGCAAGGCGGAAGGTCCGGGGCCCGCCGGCGTCCGGGCGCGGGTTACTGCTCGATGATGCCGAGCTGGACGAGCAGCCCGAAGTAGTCCCAGTTCCACCAGGATTCCGCGATCTTGTCCTCGCGGAAGCGGAAGGTGGTGTGGCCGCTGACGGTCAGTTCCCGGCCGGTGGGCTCCACCCCCAGGTACTCGCGGTTGTGCGTCGCGGTGGAGGTCCAGCGGAGAGTGACCAGATCTCCCTCGGCCAGTTCGCTCTCCACGGTGATCACCGGCTGGAGCGCCTCCAGCATCTCCGCGGCCGCCGCGATGGAGTTCTCCAGGTCGACCGGGTCGGCCGGATTCGCGGGGTCGTGCTCCCGGTAGTCGGGGGTGCACAGTTCGCGCAGCGTGTCGTAGGAGCGGTTGTTGACCCCCTCCTCGAAATACCGCCGGGCGTTCGCCGTGTTGAGCTGGTCCTCCCGCACCACGTCGAGGTCGGTGAAGCTGGGGGGCTCCTCGCAGAGCGCGACGATCTCCTGGAAGAGCTCGTCCGTCTCGGCGAGTTCGGAGTTCCGCATCGCCTCCTCGTAGGAGGGGAACTCGACGATCTCCACCACGTGGGAGGCGTCGCTCCGGTCCCGGCCGATCACGGAGTGGGTCGCGGTCCGCTTCCCGTTCGTCCGCTCCAGCCAGGTGTCCATCAGCTGGTTCATGTCATCCAGCCGGCTCGTCTTGCAGTCGATGACCTGCACAAAAGTCATGATGCTCCCTGGACTGTCTGGTTTGCTCCATTTGGGTGCTATGTCCAGGCTAGTGGCTCGATGTCAGAGTGACACGTCGGGAGCTTTCCGCGGTCCGTACTTGCGGCCGGCCCGCGAGGAGACGCCGCCCAGCGCCTGCCGGGGCACCAGCTTCACCGCGCCCATCAGGGCCTTGTACCGGGGGTCGGGGACGGACACCGTCTTTCCCCGGGCCAGGTCCCGCAGTGCCGCGTCCACCACGCGGTCGGCGTCCAGCCACATCCAGTTCGGGATGTTCCTGGTCCCCATGCCGGCCCGCTGGTGGAACTCGGTCCTGACGAACCCCGGGCACAGGGCCATCAGCCGCACCCCGCTGCCCGCCAGGTCACGCGCCGCTCCCTGGGAGAACTGCACCACCCATGCCTTGGACGCCCCGTACGTGCCGCGCGGCACGAACGCCGCGACGGAGGCCACGTTCACCACCGCCCCCCGGCCGCGCTCGCGCATCGGCGCGGCGGCCGCCGAGGTGAGCCGCAGCACCGCCTCGCAGTGCACCTTCAGCATGCGCAGCTCGTCGGCCATCGGGACGTCCAGATAATTGCCCTTGAGGCCGAAGCCCGCGTTGTTGACCAGCAGGTCGACCGGGTGCGTCCGGTCGGCCAGCCGCTCCTCCACGGCCGCGATGCCGTCGTCCGTGGCCAGGTCCGCCACCAGCACGGACGCCTCGATGCCGTGCCGGTCGTGCAGCTCGGCCGCCTGTCGCCGGAGTCGTTCGCGGTCGCGCGCGACCAGCACCAGATTGTGTCCGTCCCGGGCCAGCCGCCGGGCGAAGGCGGCGCCGATCCCCGCTGTCGCCCCCGTTGTCAGAGCAGTAGTCATGGGATGACGGTAAACCGTGCGGCCGCCGCGCCGGCATGGTGGTCACGTCCCCCGGACGTGCGCTCCGGGGCGGGTGGGCGGCCCGTCACCGGGGCGGATCGGAGGGGCGGGCGTCCACCAGGCCGCGGCGGGCCCTGCCCATGAGCTCCTCGCGTTCGTCCTCCGTCAGGCCGCCCCAGACGCCGTACGGCTCCCGTACGGCCAGCGCGTGCGCCGCGCACTCCGAGCGGACCGGGCAGCGCATGCAGACCTCTTTGGCCGAGGCCTCGCGGGCGGTGCGGGCGGCGCCGCGCTCTCCCTCGGGATGGAAGAAGAGCGAGCTGTCGACGCCCCGGCAGGCGGCGAGGAGCTGCCAGTCCCAGAGGTCGGCGTTCGGGCCCGGGAGGCGGGAGAAATCAGCCATGGTGTCCCCTCGAGTGCGGAAGCGAATGTAAATATGACTACCAGCCGAATATAGCCAGAGATGCACCGAGCGGCAGAAATAGGCCTGAATAGGGCAAAACAGATGTTTGGCGTGTTTGGTCAAGGGCAGCTATCATGTGACCGCCTGGTCACCCGGAGTGGTGATGCCATGGGAGTGGTCCAGGGGTGCCCGCGGCGGTCGGCCGAAGGTCAAGCCCGGAAGCCGTAACTCTTTCGGGTGACCGTCGTTGAGAGGGCAGAGGCGGTTGACGAGGCCACCGCTCGGGCGCATGTCCGAGGCCGTCGACCGCACAGGTGACGACTCATAACAGCCTGGAGGCTCAAGGTGATGCGCATCAGCCGCGGAGGGCGGTCATGACTTCCGTCCTCGTCTGCGATGACTCCCCGCTTGCCCGGGAGGCGCTCCGCCGCGCGGTCGCGACCGTGCCCGGCGTCGAGCGGGTGACCACGGCGGCCAACGGCGAGGAAGTCCTGCGCCGCTGGGGCGCCGACCGATCCGATCTGATTCTGATGGACGTACGGATGCCGGGGCTGGGAGGTGTGGAGACCGTCCGGAGGCTGCTGTCCGCCGACCCCGGGGCCCGCATCATCATGCTGACCGTCGCCGAGGACCTGGACGGCGTGGCGCTGGCCGTGGCCGCGGGGGCGCGGGGCTACCTCCACAAGGACGCCTCCCGTGCCGAGCTGCGGGCGACTGTGACGCAGGCGCTGGCGGATCCGACCTGGCGGCTGGCCCCGCGCCGGCTGCGCTCGTCCGACATGGGCGCGGCTCCCACCCTCACGGCCCGGGAGATCCAGGTGCTGGAAGGCATGAGCCACGGCCGGTCCAACGCGGAGATCGGGCGCGAGCTCTTCCTCTCCGAGGACACCGTCAAGACGCACGCCCGCCGGCTGTTCAAGAAGCTCGGTGCCTCGGACCGCGCGCACGCGGTCGCGCTGGGGTTCCGCTGGGGCCTGGTCCGCTGAGGTGACGGACAGGCCGCGCCGGAGCAGCGCGGCACGGCCTGTCTGCGACGCCCGGCGCAAGGGTGCGGCCGGTAATCTCGCGGGTGACGCATCCTTGAAGCATGATGCTCTCAGGGGACGAGCCTGCCTGGCGCGAGGGGAGAGCTTCGGACATGACGACCGGCGCCCCCGCGCATGCCGCTGCCCGAGGCCCGTGTCCGCCGGCCGCGGCTGCCCGGGCACCGGCGGATAACACTTCGGTGCACAAGTCGGGCCCGGCCGGGCCCGACCGCCCGGCGCAGGTGCACCATGGACGGATGCGCGAAGACGAGGCGACGGGGATCAGCGCCCTCGTTCACCGCGCCGCGGAGGGGGACCGCGAGGCCACCCACGACCTCCTGGCGCTGGTCCACCCGCTGGCGATCCGCTACTGCCGCACCCGGCTCACCCGGCTGCCCGGCGACGCCCGGCACTTCGTGGACGACCTGGCGCAGGAGGTGTGCCTGGCCGTGCTCTGCGCGCTGCCCCGCTACCGGGACACCGGCAAGCCGTTCGAGGCGTTCGTCGTGGCCATCGCGCAGCGGAAGGTGGCCGACCTGCAGCGGGCCGCCATGCGCCACCCCGGCAGCACGGCGGTGCCCTCCGACGAGATGCCCGAGCAGCCGGACGACTCCCTGGGGCCCGAGGAGCGCGCGCTGCTCAGCAGCGACGCCGAGTGGGCCAAGAAGCTGCTGGCCAGTCTTCCCGAGCATCTGCGCGAGCTGGTGCTGCTCCGGGTGGCCGTCGGCCTGACGGCGGAGGAGACCGGCCAGAAGCTCGGCATGTCCCCGGGGGCCGTACGGGTGGCCCAGCACCGCGCGCTGAGCAGGCTGCGGGCGCTCGCCGGGGACTGAGCGCTCTCTCACGTCCCGCGCCACCCCGCGGCGGCGCGGCGAATCTCCGGCAGGCCGTAGCATGGACCTCCGGGCCGGGCAAGAGTGCAGGGAAGGTGTCATGACTGATTACGTCGATGGAGTGCCGGAGAAGTTCGCGACGCTCGGGCTGACCTACGACGATGTGCTGCTCCTGCCCGGTGCCGCGGATATGACCCCGCAGGACATCGACACCGCCTCGTACGTCTCGCGGAACGTCCGGGTGAACGTCCCGCTGCTGTCCGCGGCGATGGACAAGGTGACCGAGGCCCGGATGGCCATCGCGATGGCCCGCCAGGGCGGGGCCGGGGTGCTGCACCGCAACCTGTCCATCGAGGAGCAGGCCGCCCAGGTCGACCGGGTCAAGCGCTCGGAGTCCGGGATGGTCAGCGACCCGATCACCATCCGGCCGGACGCCACGCTGCGGGACGCCGACGAGCTGTGCGGCCGTTTCCGGATCAGCGGCGTCCCGGTCACCGATGCCGCCGGGAAGCTGCTGGGCATCGTCACCAACCGCGACATGGCCTTCGAGCTGGACCGCAGCCGTCAGGTCCGCGAGGTCATGACCCCGATGCCGCTGGTCACCGGCGAGGTGGGGATCTCCGGCCACGACGCCATGGAGCTGCTGCGCCGGCACAAGATCGAGAAGCTGCCGCTGGTGGACTCCTCCGGGGTGCTCAAGGGCCTGATCACCGTCAAGGACTTCGTCAAGGCGGAGAAGTACCCGCGGGCGGCCAAGGACGCCGAGGGCCGGCTGATCGTCGGCGCGGCGGTCGGCGTGGCCGGGGACTCCTACGAGCGGGCCGAGGCGCTCATCGAGGCCGGGGTGGACTTCGTCGTCGTGGACACCGCGCACGGCCACTCCAAGCTGGTCCCGCAGATGGCCGCCAAGATCAAGTCGAACTACGCCGTGGACGTGGTGGCGGGCAACGTCGCCACCCGGGACGGCGCGCAGGCCCTGGTGGACGCCGGCGTGGACGGCATCAAGGTCGGCGTCGGGCCGGGGTCGATCTGCACCACCCGGGTGGTGGCCGGGATCGGCGTGCCGCAGGTCACCGCGATCCACGAGGCCGCGCAGGCCGCGCGGGCGGCCGGCGTCCCGGTGATCGGCGACGGCGGCCTGCAGTACAGCGGCGACATCGCCAAGGCGCTGGTGGCCGGCGCCGACACGGTGATGCTGGGCAGCCTGCTGGCGGGCTGCGAGGAGTCCCCGGGCGAGCTGCTGTTCATCAACGGCAAGCAGTTCAAGTCCTACCGCGGCATGGGCTCGCTCGGCGCCATGCAGAGCCGCGGAGAGACCCGCTCGTTCTCCAAGGACCGGTACTTCCAGGAGGAGGTCGGCGACGACGAGAAGCTGATCCCCGAGGGCGTCGAGGGGCAGGTGCCCTACCGCGGCCCGCTGGCCTCGGTGGTGCACCAGCTGGTCGGCGGCCTGCACCAGTCGATGTACTACCTGGGCGGCCGGACCATCCCCGAGATCAAGGAGCGGGGCCGGTTCGTGCGCATCACCGCCGCCGGGCTCAAGGAGAGCCACCCGCACGACATCCAGATGACGACCGAGGCGCCGAACTACTCCCGGCGCTGAACGGCCCGCGGCCCGCCGGGTGTCCCACGGGTGCCCGGCGGTGCCCGCGCTGAGAAGATGTGCACCGGCTCCCGCAGCGACACCGGAAGGTTCTACACGTGACTGAGATCGAGATCGGGCGCGGCAAGCGCGGACGGCAGGCCTACGCCTTCGACGACATCGCCGTGGTGCCCAGCCGGCGCACCCGCGATCCGAAGGAGGTCTCGATCGCCTGGCAGATCGACGCCTACCGCTTCGAGCTGCCCTTCCTCGCCGCTCCGATGGACTCGGTGGTCTCCCCGCGGACCGCGATCCGCATCGGCGAGCTGGGCGGCCTCGGCGTGCTGAACCTCGAAGGGCTGTGGACCCGGTACGAGGACCCCGAGCCGCTGCTGGCCGAGATCGCGGAGCTGGACGACGCCCGGGCCACCCGGCGGCTCCAGGAGATCTACGCCGCGCCGATCCAGGAGGAGCTGATCGGCCGGCGGATCAAGGAGGTGCGGGAGGCCGGGGTGGTCACCGCCGCCGCGCTGTCCCCGCAGCGGACCGCGGAGTTCTCCAAGGCGGTGGTGGACGCGGGGGTGGACATCTTCGTCATCCGCGGCACCACGGTCTCCGCCGAGCACGTTTCCGGCGCGGCCGAGCCGCTGAACCTCAAGCAGTTCATCTACGAGCTGGACGTGCCGGTGATCGTGGGCGGCTGCGCCACCTACACCGCCGCGCTGCACCTGATGCGCACCGGAGCCGCCGGGGTCCTGGTCGGTTTCGGCGGCGGTGCCGCGCACACCACCCGTAATGTCCTGGGCATCCAGGTGCCGATGGCCACCGCCGTCGCCGACGTGGCGGCCGCCCGGCGGGACTACCTGGACGAGTCCGGCGGCCGCTACGTGCACGTCATCGCGGACGGTGGTGTGGGCTGGTCGGGGGACCTGCCCAAGGCGGTCGCCTGCGGTGCCGACGCGGTGATGATGGGCTCGCCGCTGGCCCGGGCCACGGATGCCCCCGGCCGCGGTCACCACTGGGGCATGGAGGCGGTCCACCTCGACGTGCCGCGCGGCAAGCGGATGAACCTGGGCACCGTGGGCACCACCGAGGAGATCCTGCTGGGTCCCTCGCACAGCCCGGAGGGCTCGATGAACTTCTTCGGCGCGCTGCGCCGCGCGATGGCGACGACGGGCTACTCGGAGCTGAAGGAGTTCCAGCGCGTCCAGGTCATGGTGGCGCGCTCCCGCTGACGGGGCTCCCGCCGCCCGCGCACCGGCGCGGTTCCCGCCACGAGGCGGGGGCCGCGCCGGTGCGGTGTGCGGGGCGGGCGAGCCGGGTCACAGCCGGTGCGCGGCACCGGCCGGGGTGGCGCCGCGGGTGTCCAGCAGCAGCGGCGCCTTGGCGGCCAGTCCTTGCAGGTCGTAGACGCTGTGGTGCTGCAGCAGCAGGGTGAGGTCGGCCGCCGCGGCGGCCTCGTAGAGGGCGTCGGCGCGCGGGATGGGCCGGCCGGCCGCCCGCCACTGGGCGACGTAGGGGTCGTGGAAGCTGAGCTGGGCGCCCAGTTCCAGCAGCCGGGTGGCGATCTCGCGGGCCGGGGAGCCCTCCTGGTCGGGTAGGTCCGGCTTGTAGGTGACGCCGAGCAGCAGCAGCCGGGCGCCGCGGGCGGACTTGCCGTGCTCGTTGAGGAGGGCCGCCGCGCGCTGGGTGACGTAGCGGGGCATCCGTTCGTTGACTTCCTGGGCGAGTTCCACCATCCGCAGCGGGTAGCCCGCGGTGCGTCCGGCCGGCGGCAGCGAGCCGGGGTCCACCGGGACGCCGTGACCGCCCACCCCGGGGCCGGGGCGGAAGGCCTGGAAGCCGAACGGCTTGGTCTCCGCGCAGCGCAGCACGTCCCACAGGTCCACCCCGAGGTCGTGGCAGAGCACCGCCATCTCGTTGACCAGGGCGATGTTCACGTGCCGGAAGTTGCTCTCCAGGACCTTGACGGCCTCGGCCTCCTTGGTGCCCCGGGCCCGCACCACCTTGTCCGTCACCCGCCCGTAGAACGCGGCCGCGGCCTCGGTGCAGGCCGGGGTGAGGCCGCCGATCACCCGGGGGATGTTGGCGTAGCCGTACCGGCGGCTTCCCGGGTCCAGCCGGCCGGGGGAGCAGGCGAGGTGGAAGTCCCGTCCGGCCCGCAGGCCCGAGCCCTCCTCCAGCAGCGGGCGCAGCATGTCCTCGGTGCAGCCGGGGTAGACCGTGGATTCGAGCACCACCAGCATCCGGGGGCGCAGCTGCCCGGCCAGCGCGGCGGCGGCCTCGCGGACGTGGCCGAGGTCGAGCCGGCGGTCGGTGCCCAGCGGGGTGGGCGCGCAGATCAGGGCCGTCCGGACGCGGCCCAGCACGGCCGGGTCGCTGCTGGCGGAGAACCCTCCGGCGAGCATGCGGCGGATGTCGGCGGCGGTCAGCGAGCCCTCCACCGGAGGGCGGCCGGCGGTGAGTTCGGCGGCGACCCGGGGGTCGGGAGTGAAGCCGACGGTCTGGATACCGGCGGCCGAGGCCGCCTGGGCGGCCGGCAGGCCGAGGTGGCCGAGGCCGAGGACGGCGAGATCAGCGGGCATGTGCGGTACGGCTCCCTTCCGCGAGGCACCGGCAACGCACGTCAGCTTAGGCAGATATATGACAGATATGGCGGATTGTGTGCTAAGCCGAGTCGCGGTCGCGCCAAAGGCGCCGCCATGGGGGAGCATCGGTGGCAGGACGGGTAGGTCATGACCGACGAGCACGGGAGGCAGCGTGAGAACAGCGACTCTGGGGCCGGCGGAACGGACCCGCGCACTGACCCGGATGGCGGACAAGGAGCTCGACGTCCTGGTCGTCGGCGGCGGGGTGGTCGGTGCGGGAACCGCGCTGGACGCGGTGACCCGGGGCCTGAGCACCGGCATCGTGGAGGCCCGCGACTGGGCGGCGGGAACCTCCAGCCGCTCCAGCAAGCTGATCCACGGCGGCCTGCGGTATTTGGAGATGCTGGACTTCGGGCTGGTGCGGGAGGCGCTGAAGGAGCGCGGGCTGCTGCTGCAGCGCCTGGCCCCGCACCTGGTGCGCCCGGTGCCGTTCCTCTACCCGCTGCGCGGCCGCGGCTGGGAGCGCTGGTACGCGGGCAGCGGTGTGGCACTGTACGACGCCATGGCGCTGGCCACCGGCCACGGCCACGGGCTGCCGAGGCACCGTCATCTCTCCCGGCGCGGGGCGCTGCGCGCGGCCCCCGCGCTGAAGAAGGACGCGCTCGTCGGCGCGCTCCAGTACTACGACGCGTTCAACGACGACGCCCGCTACGTCTCCACGCTGGTGCGCACCGCGGTCTCCTACGGGGCGCACGCCGCCAACCGAGCCCGGGTCACGGGCTTCCTGCGCGAGGGGGAGCGCGTGGTCGGGGTCCGGGTGGTGGATCTGGAGGAGGGGCGCGGCCCCGGTGAGTTCGCCACCTACGAGATCCGGGCCAAGCAGGTCGTCAACGCCACCGGGGTGTGGACCGACGACACCCAGGCGATGATCGCCGAGCGCGGCCAGTTCCACGTCCGGGCCTCCAAGGGCATCCATCTGGTGGTGCCCAAGGACCGCATCCACTCCTCCACCGGCCTGATCCTGCGGACCGAGAAGAGCGTGCTCTTCGTCATCCCCTGGGGCCGGCACTGGATCATCGGCACCACCGACACGCCCTGGGACCTGGACAAGGCCCACCCGGCGGCCTCCAGCGCGGACATCGACTACCTGCTGGAGCGCGTCAACGAGGTGCTCGCCGTCCCGCTGACCCGGGACGACGTGGAGGGCGTCTACGCGGGGCTGCGGCCCCTGCTGGCCGGTGAGTCCGAAGCCACCAGCAAGCTGTCGCGCGAGCACACCGTGGCCCATCCGGTGCCCGGCCTGGTGGTCGTCGCCGGCGGTAAGTACACGACCTACCGGGTGATGGCCAAGGACGCGGTGGACGCGGCGGTGCACGCCCTGGACACCCGCGTCGCGGAGTGCTGCACCGAGGAGATCCCGCTGGTCGGGGCCGAGGGCTACCACGCGCTGTGGAACGCCCGGGCCCGGCTGGCGGACCGGGTCGGCCTGCACGTGGCCCGGGTGGAGCATCTGCTCCACCGCTACGGCTCCCTGGTGGACGAGGTGCTGCGGCTGATCGAGGACGACCCGGCGCTCGGCGAGCCGCTGCCGTGCGCGGACGACTACCTCAAGGCCGAGATCGTCTACGCCTGCACGCACGAGGGCGCCCGCCACCTGGAGGATGTGCTCACCCGCCGCACCCGCATCTCCATCGAGACGTTCGACCGGGGCACGCGCAGCGCCCGGGAGTGTGCCCGGCTGATGGCCGGTGTCCTGGGCTGGGACCGCGAGCAGGTCGACCTCGAGGTGGAGCACTACGAGAAACGGGTGGAGGCCGAGCGGGAGTCTCAGCTCCAGCCCGACGACCGGACGGCCGACGCGGCCCGGCTGGGGGCTCCCGACACCGTGCCGCTGTGATCGTGGCCGGGGCGGAACACCACGGCGCCGTCGCATGGGTGACAATGTGCGGGGACGCCGGAGGGGACGACGCATGGGCCAGGACAACGGGGACAGCCGGGCGCGGGCCGCCGAGCCCGCTGAGCACGAGGACAAGCCCTCGCGCGACACCGACACACCGCGCGAGGTGCGCGACGACGACGCGCCGACCGTCGCCGCCAAGCTGCTGAACGGCCGTTACCGGCTGGGAGGCGTGGTGGGCCGCGGCGGGATGGGCACGGTGTGGCGGGCGCGCGACGAAATCCTGGGCCGCGAGGTCGCGGTGAAGGAGCTTCGGGTACCGGCCGGCATCGACGACGGGGAGCTGCGGCGGCTGACGACCCGTACGCTGCGCGAGGCCAAGGCGATGTCGGCGATCCGCAGCCGCGGTGTGGTCACCGTCTACGACGTGGTGGACGAGGATTCCCGGCCGTGGATCGTCATGGAGCTCATCAACGGGCGCTCGCTGGCCGACATCATCCGGGAAGACGGCCCGATGACCCCCCGGCAGGCCGCCCGTACGGGGCTGTCGGTGCTGGAGGTGCTGGGCGCCGCGCACCGTCAGGGGATCCTGCACCGCGACGTGAAGCCCTCCAACGTCATCGTGGCCGACGAGGACGGTCGGGTGGTGCTCACCGACTTCGGCATCGCCAAGGTGGAGGGCGACCCCTCCATCACCTCCACCGGCATGCTCGTCGGCGCGCCCTCCTACATCTCCCCGGAGCGGGCCCACGGTGAGACGCTGGGCCCGGCCGCCGACATGTGGTCGCTGGGCGCGCTGCTGTACTGCGCGGTCGAGGGCCGGCCGCCGTTCGACGCGGGCGGGGCGATCGCCACCCTCACCGCGGTGATGAACGACCCGGTGCCCACCCCCCGGAACGCCGGGCCGCTGGCTGAGGTCATCACCGGGCTGCTGGCCAAGGAGCCGGACGACCGGCTGGACGAGGCCGGGGCCCGCAAGCTGCTGAAGGCCGCGTCGGCCCCGGTGGCCGAGCCGTCCACTGCGGGCGCCGCCGCCGCGGCCACCGCCGGAAAGGCCGGGGAAGCCGGGAAGGCCGCGGAGACGGAGAAGGCCGGCGGGCCCGGCGATGCCAGGACCCTCAAGGAGGACTCCGGGCGCCGCACCACGGCCCTCGCAGCCGCTTCCCCGGGCCCGGAGGACGCGGGGCAGGCGAAGCCGGCCCCGGCCGGGCGGGCCGCCTCGGGCGGCACCCCCCTCGCCGCGGGCCGCCGGCGTCTGCTCGTGGCGGGCGTGGTCGCGGTCGTGCTGCTCGCCCTCCTCGGTGCCGCCCTCGCCTCGACGATGGGCGGCGGGAAGGACGAGGAGGCCTCCGGCGGAGCCGGCAGCGGACAGCGGGACGACGACGCCGCCGGCGGCGACCCGGACGGTCCGGGCGGCTCCGGCGGCACGGACGGCGGCGCGGACGCCTCGGACGGCGGTGCGGACGCCGGCGAGGGGACGGAGGACGGCGGCGAGCCGGGCGCGGACGACGAGTACGGGGAAGACGGCGGGGAGCGGGATCCGGCCGGATCCGGGGACGGCGACGGCGGACCGGGCGGCGAGGGCGGGGCATCGCCACAGATCCCGGAGGGCTACGCCGAGATCACCGACACCGACTTCCGGTTCCGGGTCGCGCTGCCCGAGGGCTGGGAGCGGGTCCGGATCGCCGGCCAGAACTCCGGCGGTGAGTACAGCGATCCGGCCGGGGGCCCGCCGATGGTCCAGATCGACTTCACCTCCTCGCCGGGCAACGACGCCGCTGCCGCCTGGCGGCTCCTGGAGCCCGCCACCCAGAGCGCCAGCAGGAACTACCGGCGTATCGGCATCGAGGAGATCGAGTGGCGGGGCTATCCGACCGTCGCCGACTGGGAGTTCGAGCGGGTGGTGCGAGGCCGGGACGTCCGGGTGCTCAACCGCGGCTTCCGGGTGGACGCCGCCCGCGGCTACGCGATCATGATCACGTGTGTGGCGGACGAGTGGGACGGGAAGGAGTGCCGCACGCTCCGCGACACCGCGTTCAGTACCTTCCAGCCCTTGGAATGACCGGGAGTTGACGGACCATGGGCGCACTGTGCCCGTGGCACGTATCGTGAGAGCCGGAGCCCGGTGAGCGGCTTCCTGAGGCAGCCGGGCGCCGCGTGCGCTGAGGGGAGGCGAGCGTGGACAAGTACGCGGGACGACTTCTGGCCGACCGCTACCGCCTTCCCAGGCCCCCCTCGGACGAGTTCGAACTGGCCGAGTCCCCGGCTTTCGACACCGCCAGCGGACAGGAAGTCCTGGTCCGGCAGGTGCCGCTGCCGGAAGTCGTGGACGCCGAGGTGCTCGACGAGTACGGCCGCCCGGGCCCGCCCCGCGGCCGGGCCCGTGACGACCGGGCGACCCGCACCCCGCAGGACCCGGTGGTGCGCCGTGCCGTGGAGGCGGCGGCCGCCGCCGCGCGCCTGCCGGACCATGCCCGGCTCGACCAGGTCTTCGACGTCTTCGTGCAGGGCGACGGGCTGTGGATCGTCAGCGAGCTGGTGTCCGCCCGCCCGCTGGCCGCGCTGCTGGCCGAGCAGCGGATGAACCCCTACCGCGCCGCCGAGGTGGCCGCCGACATCCTGGCCGCGCTGCGGGTGGTGCACGCACACGGCTGGACCCACCGCAACCTGACCGCCCGCACCGTCCTGGTCTGCGACGACGGCCGGGCGGTGCTGACCGGTCTGGCGGCCGGGGCCGCGGAGGAGGTGCTGTGCGGCTACGACCCGCTGCCCGGCGGCGGGAGCGACGGCCCCTCCGTCGCCCCGGCGGTGGAGGTCAGCCGTGAGACGCCGCCCGGCCCGCAGACCGGGTCGGCCGAGCGGCCTGCCGGACTGCCCGCGCCCGGCGGGCCGGTGCCGCCCGCGCTGCGTGGCGCCCCGCCCGCCGAGCGGCCGGAGCTGCCCGACGCGCCGCCCGCGGTGCCCGGCGGGCTGCCCCCGGGCTACGTGGTCCGGCAGGGGCACAGCCCGGCGGCACACGCGGGTCCGCCCGGCGGGGCCGCCGGCGGAGCGGCGGACCTGGTGGCCCGGATGCGGGAACAGGGTGGTCTGCCGGCCCGTCAGGAGCAGCCCGCGGACGCCTCCGGCGGCTTCCCCGCCAGCTGGGACTTCGAGAGCGGTCAGGAGGGCGGCGGACACGCCGTGGGGCCCGCCGCGCCGCTCCGTGACGACCGGCCCTCTCCCGCCGCGGTGGAGCGGGCCGCGCGCAGCGGGGCCATCGCGGCCTACCGGGCCGGTGCCCGGGCGGGCGCGGACGCGGCCAACGGCGTCGCGGGCGAGCGTCCCCCCGGCCACCCGACGGCCTCGCGGGCACCGGCGCAGGCCGCCCGGCCGCCACCGCCGCGGCCCGGGCAGCAGCCGGGCGGCCCGGCGCGTCAGGCTTCTCCGGCACCCGGCGGGGCCGCAGCCCCCGGCAGCGGTCCCACCGCACTGCCCGGTCCCGGGCGCACCAGCCACCCGGTGCCCTGGGAGCGGGCGCCGGCCGCCCCGGGGGGCGGGCCCGAGCGGCGGGACGGACAGCCGGGCGCCGGGCAGCCGCGCACCGACGGCGAGCGCTGGGGCGAGGTACCGCCCCCCGAGAGCCGCTACCGCGGCCCGGACAGCGCGCTGGCCGCGGAACGGGCCCGGCAGGCCAGGATCACCACCGTCGGCGCGGTCACCGAGCGCTGGGCGCCGGAGCAGGCGGGGCCGGTGTACGAGCACTGGCGGCTGGCTCCCCCGGTGGGGCCGGCGGCCGACCTGTGGGCGCTGGGCGCACTGCTGTTCCGTGCGGTCCAGGGCCACCCGCCGTATCCGGAGGAGAGCGCGGCCGAGCTGACCCAGGCGGTCTGCGCCGAGCAGCCGGCGTTCGCCGAGGAGTGCGGGGCGCTGCGTCCGGTGGTGGAGTCGCTGCTGCGCCAGGACCCGACCGAGCGGCCCAGCCCGGAGGAACTGCGTGGCTGGCTGCGGTCGATCATCCGCTCGGCCCCGGAGCCGAACGTGGGACGCCGCACGGTCACCGCGCCACCGGCGCTGGAGGCGGGCCGTCCCTCCGATCCGCGCAGGCTGCCGGTCGTGCGGCGGCGCGGCGAGATGGTGGGGCCGCGCCGCCGCAGGCCGCAGGGCGGGGACCCGCATCGCCTGGGCAAGGTTCTGCTGGGGCTGGTGATGGCGGGCATGGCCGGTGCCGTGGCCTACGCGCTGCTGTTCATGGAGCGGGACGAGCCCGCGGACGGGGGCGGCGAGGCGGGCCGGGGGGCGCCGGCCGAACCGGAGCTGCCGGGCGCGCCGGACGCCGGGGAGACCGGAGGGCAGGACGGGGAGGTGGACGACGGCGAGGGCGGCAACACCGGCCGGGCCCCGCACACCGCCGCCCCCGACCCGCCCCCGGAGGGGTACGAGCTGCACGAGGACGCGTCCGGCTTCTGGCTGGCGGTTCCCGAGGGCTGGCAGCGGCAGGGCCCCGAAGGGGACGGCCCGGTGCGCTTCACCGGTGGTTCGCTGGAGCTGCTGGTGGTGCCCGGCCGGGACAGTGCCGCCGAGTTCGGCGACGACCCGATGAAGTACCAGCTGACCTCGCTTCCGGAGCTCCAGGGGTACCGGGACGCCGCGCGGTCGACCTCGTCCAGCCTGCGGCGCATCGACGTCGGGCCGACGAGCATGGCCGAGGGGCTCTTCGCCTGGCAGGCGGACGGGGACCGGCTGGCGCGCAACCGCGCCATGCTGATGGGCGGCAGCTATCACGTGGTGATGGTGCGCGGCCCGGAGAGCGCGAGGGAGGAGCTCGACGAGATCTTCGAGGTGAGCGCCGAGAGCTACCGCTTCACCGGCTGACCGGACCGGTCAGGCCCCGAAGCCCGGCCGGAACGGTCATCGCCCGTGTCCGCAGGGGGAGTTGGGCGCTGGTCGCGCGAGGCCCCGCCGGGGGAGCCCGAAGGCCGGTGACCTGCGAGCCAGTGATCACTGGCAGGATTCTGTGAAAATGGTTACCGATGGGTAGGCAGGGTGTGGGGGGCGGCCGTACTCTCCGCCTATGACGACAGCGCAGGACGACGTTTCCACCCAGGTGGCCCGTGTGGTCACCGGCGATCTGGTGGCCCGGCTCACCCAGGGCCTGCTCGGCGACGGCCGCACCGCGTGCCACAGCCCGCTCACCGGGGAGCGGCTGGCGGAACTGCCCGAGGCCTCGACCGAGGACGTCGCCGCCGCCTTCGTCCGGGCGCAGAACGCCCAGCAGGAGTGGGCCGCCCGGCCGGTCCGGCAGCGCGCCGCCGTCCTGCTGCGCTTCCACGACCTGCTGCTGCGCCGCCAGGACGAGGTGCTCGACATCGTCCAGCTGGAGACGGGAAAGACCCGGCTGCACGCCCACGAGGAGGTGCAGGCCGTCGCGCTGGCCGCCCGGCACTACGGCCGCAAGGCA
Organism: Streptomyces sodiiphilus; assembly: GCF_039529215.1. Classification (NCBI taxonomy): domain Bacteria; kingdom Bacillati; phylum Actinomycetota; class Actinomycetes; order Kitasatosporales; family Streptomycetaceae; genus Streptomyces; species Streptomyces sodiiphilus. The sequence goes on from NZ_BAAAMJ010000031.1 coordinate 30,389, forward strand.
CCCGCCTACCTGCGCCCGCAGCGGCACACCGGGGCCATACCCGTCCTGACCCGGGTCCGGGAACTGCGCCAGCCGCGCGGCGTGGTCGGGATCATCGCTCCGTGGAACTACCCCCTGGAGCTGTCCGCCGGGGACGCCCTGCCCGCCCTGGTCGCGGGCAACGGCATCGTCATGAAGCCGGACACCGAGACCGCGCTGACCGCGCTCTGGGCCCGGCGGCTGATCATCGAGGCGGGGCTGCCCGAGGAGCTGTGGCAGGTCGTCCTGGGCGACGGGCCGGTGATCGGCCCGGAGGTCGTGCGCCGTGCCGACTACGTCTCCTTCACCGGTTCCACCCGCACCGGCCGTGAGGTCGCCGAGCGCGCCGCCTCCCGGCTGGTCGGCGCCAGCCTCGAACTGGGCGGCAAGAACGCCATGATCGTGCTCGACGACGCCGACCTGGACAGGGCCGCCGAGGGCGCGGTCCGCGCCTGTTTCTCCTCGGCCGGGCAGCTGTGCGTCTCCGTCGAGCGCCTCTACGTCCACGAGTCGGTCGCCGACGCCTTCCTGGAGCGCTTCGTGGCCCGCACCCGGTCGCTGCGGCTGGGCGCGCCGCTGGCCTGGGGCACCGACATGGGCTCGCTGGCCTCCCAGGCCCAGCTCGACGCGGTCACCCGGCACATCAAGGACGCCGTCTCCCGCGGGGCCACCGTCCTGGCCGGCGGCGAGCCGCGCCCGGACCTGGGCCCCTGGTTCCACGAGCCGACCGTTCTCACCGGCGTCGACCCGACCATGCTGGTGTGCCGGGACGAGACCTTCGGCCCGGTCGTCTCCGTCTTCCCGTTCACCGACGAGGACGAGGTGATCCGGCTGGCCAACGACACCCGGTACGGCCTGAACTCCTCGGTGTGGTCCAGGAACGCCCGGCGGGCCCGGCGGATCGCCGCCCGGCTGCGCACCGGCACGGTCAACATCAACGAGGGCTACGGCGCCGCCTACGGCAGTGTGCAGTCCCCGATGGGCGGCATGGGCGAGTCCGGACTGGGCCGCCGGCACGGCGCGGAGGGCATCCGCAAGTACACCGAGCCGCAGACCGTCGCCGAGCAGCGGCTGCTGCCGCTGGCGCCGTCGCTCGGCATGGACGACCGCCGCTACGCCGCCTTCATGACCCGTTCCCTGCGGGCCCTGAAGACCCTTCGCTTCCGCTGACCTCCACACCCTCGCACCACCCGGAGAGCCGCATGTCCGACACGTCGCACGACCCCGCGCGGAACACCGTTCCGCGCCCCCGGAAACACCCCGAGGAGGAGTCCACCGGCCGCGGGGACGCGGGCCTCGACTACGACGTCCTGGTCGTCGGCTCGGGCTTCGGCGGCTCGGTCTCCGCCCTGCGGCTGTCCGAGAAGGGCTACCGCGTCGGCGTGCTGGAGGCCGGGCGCCGCTTCGCCCGGAGCGAACTGCCCAGGACGTCCTGGGACCTGCGCAACTACCTGTGGGCGCCGAAGCTGGGGCTCTACGGGATCCAGCGCATCCATCTGCTGCGCAACGTCATGATCCTGGCCGGCGCCGGAGTCGGCGGCGGTTCCCTCAACTACGCCAACACCCTCTACGTCCCGCCGCCGGCCTTCTTCCAGGACCGGCAGTGGCGGGACATCACCGACTGGCAGCGGGAACTGGCGCCCTACTACGAGCAGGCCCAGCGGATGCTCGGCGTCCGGCTCAACCCCACCGTCACCCCCTCCGACCGCCATCTGCGGGCCGCGGCCGAGCGGATGGGCGTGGGAGACACCTTCCACATGGCGCCGGTGGGCGTGTTCTTCGGCGACGGGAGGGACGCAGGCGGGACGGTGACCGCCGAGCCCGGGGGAGAGGTACCCGACCCCTACTTCGGCGGTGCCGGGCCCGCCCGCCGGGCCTGCGTCGAGTGCGGCGAGTGCATGACGGGCTGCCGCCGCGGCGCGAAGAACACCCTCAACGAGAACTACCTGTACCTCGCCGAACGGGCCGGGGCCGAGGTCCGGCCGCTGACCACCGTCACCTCCGTCGCGGAGACGCGGGACGCCGGCGGTGAGCGGGTGTACGAGGTGACCGTGGTGCCGACCGACGCCTCGGCGCGCCGGCGCCGCCGGGACCGGCGGGTGCTGCGCGCCCGGTACGTGGTGCTGGCGGCGGGCACCTACGGCACACAGACCCTGCTGCACCGGATGCGCGACACCGGGACCCTGCCGCACGTCTCGGCCCGGCTCGGCACCCTCACGCGCACCAACTCCGAGGCGCTGGTGGGCGCGGCGACCACCCCGAGGCGCTACCGGGCCCGGCACGGCAAGGACGCCCGGCCGGACTTCTCCCGGGGCGTGGCGATCACTTCCTCGGTGCACCCCGACGAGCACACCCACATCGAGCCGGTGCGCTACGGGAAGGGCTCCAACGCGATGGGGGCGCTGTCCATCGCCCAGTTCCCGCGCGGGGGAAGCGTGCCGCGGGTGCTGTCCTACCTGCTGAACTCCGTGCGGCATCCGGTCCACTTCCTGCGCTCGCTGTCGTTCCGCCGGTGGTCGGAGCGCACCATCATCGGCCTGGTCATGCAGACCCACGACAACTCGCTGACCACCTCCCGCAAGCGCGGGGGACTGTTCGGCAGGGGGTCGCTCACCGCCGTGCAGGGACATGGCGCCCCCAACCCCGACCACATTCCGCAGGGGGCCGAGGCGGCCCGGCAACTGGCCGAGGACATCGGGGGTTTCGCGGGAACCAATGTCGGCGAGCTGCTCGGCACCCCGCTCACCGCCCACTTCCTGGGCGGCTGCCCGATCGGGGCCGGGCCCGACTCCGGCGTCATCGACCCCTATCACCGGCTCTACGGGCACTCCGGCATCCTCGTGGTGGACGGTTCGGCGGTCTCCGCCAACCTGGGCGTGAATCCGTCTTTGACCATCACCGCGCAGGCGGAGCGGGCGATGTCGCTGTGGCCCAACAAGGGCGAGGCCGACCCGCGTCCGGCCCAGGGGGCGCCCTATGCGCGGCTGTCCGCGGTGGCGCCGCGGAGCCCGGCCGTCCCGGACGACGCGTTCGCCGCTCTGCGGCTGCCCGTGCTGCCGGTGCCCCAGGTCCCGCCGAAGGCGTGATCCGGGCCGTGACGTGCCGGAGGGCACCGGCTGCCGCCGGTGCCCTCCGGATGGTTCCCGTTGTGGTGCTCCGCCCGCGTCAGCTCGCGGCCGGGGAACCGGTCTCGCGACGGCGGACCAGGAACACCGCGCCCGCACCGAGCGCCACGGCCGCGGCACCGGCGAGGGCGAACATCGGCAGCACCGAGTCCGCACCGGTCTCGGCGAGCGTGCCGGTCTTCTCGATCTGCTCGAACTCGCCTTGCGGCGCGGGCTTGTTGCCCTTGCTCTTCTCGCCCTTGGCGTCCTCGGGGCGCTTCACGTCGGTGCCGGCCGGAACGACGTCGAACTCGTAGACGTTCAGGTCGGACAGCTCGCAGGCGCCGTTCTCGTCGATGTACACACCCGAGGTGATGACCAGGCCGAAGCCCGCCGGGGCGGACGCGTCGACCTTCAGGCGCATGGTGGCCTCGGCGTACTCACCCGGCTGCAGGGACCCGGCGGTGCCGAAGTAGCCCCACTCGTCGTTGACGGTGTGCCAGGTGCCGTCGAAGGACCACTGCAGGGTGACCGGGACGTCCTCGAACTCCTCGCCGTCCCAGGCCGCGACCTCCGCGAAGGCGTCGATGGCGTCCATCGGCTTGTCGGAGTTGTTGGACACGCGGAAGGTGAACTCGGTCCACTGCCCGGCCACGACCTTGCTGGGCAGGCCGATCAGCTCGGTGTGGATGTCCTCGTTCCACACGATGTCGGTGCACTCTTCGACGATCTCGTCATCGCCCTCGTCCAGGCCGTCCCCGGGAGTGCCCTCGGCGTCGTCGCCCTTGTCGTCGGAACCGTTGTCGTCGGAACCGTCGTCACCGGCCCCGTTGTCGCTCTCCTCGTCGTCGATCGTGTCGCCGGTCTCGTCGGCGGCTGCTTCCTCGGTGGCTTCCTCCTCGGCCTCCTCGGCCGGGTTCGCCTCATCCCCCTGCGGGTCCTCTTCCGGGGTCTCGTCCATCTGCTCGACGGCCGCGGTGGGGCCGTCGGTGGGCTCCGACGCATGGGCCGTACCGGCGAGCAGTGCGGCGGGTGCGACCACCGCAGCAGCGGCGGCGGTCGCGACAGCGCGGCGCAGCTTCATAGGACCTCTTTTTGATCCGGGCGGCCGCCGGTGAGGGTGACCGCCGTGAGTGTTGACGGTCATAAGATCAACACAGAGGGTGAATGGTTGCGGTGTGCATGATTACAAAATGATCACAACGTTTCGCGGCCAGGTTTCGTGGCGTCGGCCCGCGGCGAGGGAAGTTGCTTCCGGGCCCGGAGAAGGCGAAGAGCCCCGGCGGCCGCCTCAGGGGGGAGGGCGGCGGCCGGGGCTCTTCCGGTGGCCGGCACCGGCGACAGGGCGGCGCAGGTGCCGGGTGCGGCGCCCGGGGGGTGGCGCCGCTGTCGTTGGTCGGACCATTGGTGGGGTGCAGCCACCGGCCGCCAACAAGCGGAAAACGGGGTGTCCCTGCATCGTGCGGGATGCCGTCCGGTCCGGCAAGGTTCGTGGCACCTGAAGCCGAAAAGTTGCCGAACGTGTGACCGACTCGTGTCCCGGCGGCGAGGGAACGCCGGAGGCGGCGGCCGGCCGGCCCCCGGCGTCCCGGGAACCGGCCGTGCGGCGCGACCGACCTGCTGTCCCCTGCTGCCCGGTCACGGCCCAGGAGCGAGGTCCCACAACGCGGAGCCTCGCCACACCGGTGAGGATCACGACGCCTCATCGCTCCGGGGCACCCCGTCCAACGAGGTCCGCCACCCGCGGGTCACGCGCCGTACGGGTGACGGACGGCAGACACGTGCGGCCCGGTCAGATCCTGCCGCGGGACAGCTCCAGCAGTGTCATGGCCAGCTGAGTGCCGCCCGAGCGGCCCAGCGCGTCGCCGTAGGTGCGCAGCACCTCCATCTCGCGGGTCAGGTTCACCCGGCGCCCGCCGGAGGCGATCCGGGCGTTCTGGATCTCCGCGGAGACGGACATCCGCTCGCGCACCAGCGCGATGATGCGGGCGTCGAGATCGTCGATGCGATCGCGCGCCCCGGAGATCACCTCGGAAACCTGCGTGGTGGAGAGGGGGGTGCCGGCGGACGCGGTGGCGGGTGCGGACATGGCGGGGTCTCCTTCTGCTGCCGGAGCCCCGGGCCGGTCCCGGAAACGGGAGGGGNNGCCCGGGGCGCCTGGGAAGTCGCTGGTCAGTGACGCACGCAGCGCGCTTCGTGGCAGCCGGCCGGGCCGGTGCCATAGGTAAAGAAGCGGAAGCTGCGCGACATGCGTCCTACAGTGCCACGCCCTTCGCCTCCTCGCAAAGCGGTGGCCGGACGGCGGGACACCGGAGGTCGCTACTATCGGAGGTATCAGCCCCCGCTCCACCGCCGAAAGGCCCGCCCCGTGGCTTCTCCCTCCCCGGACGTCGTTCTGGTCGTCGACTTCGGCGCCCAGTACGCTCAGCTCATCGCCCGCCGTGTGCGGGAGGCCCGGGTCTACAGCGAAATCGTGCCGTCCACCATGCCGGTGGCCGAGATGCTCGCCAAGGACCCCAGGGCGATCATCCTCTCCGGCGGCCCCTCCTCGGTGTATGCCGAGGGCGCTCCCGGCCTGGACCGCGCCCTGTTCGAGGCCGGTGTGCCGGTCTTCGGCATGTGCTACGGCTTCCAGCTGATGGCCCGGGCCCTGGGCGGCACCGTCGACAACACCGGCGCCCGCGAGTACGGGCGCACGGACCTGCGGGTGACCAAGTCCGGTTCCACCCTCTTCGAGGGCACCCCCGACGACCAGACGGTCTGGATGTCGCACGGCGACGCCTGCTCGGCCGCCCCCGAAGGCTTCACCGTCACCGCCGTCACCGACGGGGTGCCGGTCGCCGCCTTCGAGGACGACGAGCGCAAGCTCTACGGCGTGCAGTACCACCCCGAGGTCATGCACTCCACCTACGGCCAGCAGGTGCTGGAGCACTTCCTGTACCGCGGGGCCGGGCTGGCCCCCAGCTGGACGGCCGCGAGCATCGTGGACGAGCAGGTCGCGGCGATCCGCGCGCAGATCGGCAGCAAGCGGGCGATCTGCGGGCTGTCCGGCGGAGTGGACTCCGCGGTCGCCGCCGCCCTGGTCAACAAGGCCGTCGGCGACCAGCTGACCTGCGTCTACGTCGACCACGGGCTGATGCGCAAGGGCGAGACCGAACAGGTCGAGAAGGACTTCGTGGCCGCCACCGGCGTTCAGCTCAAGGTCGTGGACGCCGCCGAGCAGTTCCTCACCGCTCTGGCCGGCGTCACGGACCCCGAGCAGAAGCGCAAGATCATCGGGCGGGAGTTCATCCGGGTCTTCGAGCAGGCCCAGGCCGAACTGGTCGCCGAGGCCGGCGCCGCGGGGGAGGACGTCGCCTTCCTTGTCCAGGGCACCCTGTACCCGGACGTGGTGGAGTCCGGCGGCGGCACCGGAACGGCCAACATCAAGTCCCACCACAACGTCGGCGGGCTCCCCGACGACTTGGAGTTCGAGCTCGTCGAGCCGCTGCGCATGCTCTTCAAGGACGAGGTCCGCATGGTCGGCCAGGAGCTCGGCCTGCCCGAGGAGATCGTCCAGCGCCAGCCCTTCCCCGGCCCCGGCCTGGGCATCCGCATCGTGGGCGAGGTGACCCGGGAGCGCCTGGACCTGCTGCGCGAGGCCGACGCCATCGCCCGCGAGGAGCTGACCGCGGCCGGCCTGGACCGCGAGATCTGGCAGTGCCCGGTCGTCCTCCTGGGCGAGGTCCGCAGCGTCGGCGTCCAGGGCGACGGCCGCACCTACGGCCACCCGGTGGTGCTGCGGCCGGTCTCCTCCGAGGACGCCATGACCGCCGACTGGTCCCGGCTGCCCTACGACGTCCTGGCCCGGATCTCCACCCGGATCACCAACGAGGTCCGCGACGTCAACCGGGTGGCCCTGGACATCACCAGCAAGCCCCCGGGCACCATCGAGTGGGAGTGAGCCGCAGGCGGGACGCGCCCGCCGAGGAGCCCTGGGGTGCCCGCCACGGGTCCCGGCGCGGCAGTCCGGCGCGTCCCGCGTAACCCGCGCCGCGCGCGGGGCCACCGGGGCGCCGAGCGCCGGGCCGCCGCTCCTGCCGGTGTCCGGCACCCCGGCGGGGCGGAGGGCGGCGGGCGGCCCGGTTCATGACCCGGCGCGGCCGACGGTGCTCCCGGGCCGGCGCCGTACCGCGACGGCCGCCAGAAGGCCGGCCAGACCGGTCCCGAGTCCGGCGCCGCCCAGCAGCCTGGCCGTCGCGTCCTGCGTCTCCGCCCTCGCCGGTGCCGCGGTCTCCGGGCGGTCCTCGGAGGCCGCAGGGGCGTTCTCCTCGGCCGCCGCGGGGGCCAGGGCAAGCACGGGGGCGGGGCGCTCGGGCTCGTCGCCACCGTCGGACGGCTCCTCGATCCAGCGGACCACCTCGCCGCTGTCGTAGGTCTGCAGGGCTTTGAAGACCATCCGGTCCGCGTCCTCGGGCAGCGGGCCGGCGGAGATGTCGAACTCCTGGAACTCCCCCGGCCGTATCTCTCCCGCGGTCCACACGATCCGGGAGACGACCTCGTCGATGCTCCTGTCGCCATGGACGACGAGCGACTCGGAGAGCTTCCGCTTCTCCACCTCGACCTTCCAGCCGGGTGCGGGGCGCACGGAGAGCGAGGCGAGCGGCTGGTCCCGCGGCAGGACGACCTCGCCCCGGACAGTCGGAGAGTTTTTACCATAAATACAGCCTCTGCTCGTCGGGTGTGCGGTGGGCGGAGGTGGAAGCCGCTCCGGGCCGCTCCCGGCGGGCGGGGTCGCTCGGTGTCATCCGTGGGTGCTCTGTCTTTCCAGGTCAGAGCCTTCGCCGTGCGGCCGGCGGGTGGGGGTGTGATCGCCGGTGTTGTCATGACGGGTCGGCGGGTCGGCCGTCCCGGCCGGGTCCGGTCTACTGGAGTGTGACCCAGGGAACATGCGGGTCTCTAATTTTTCTGATAAAAACTAGAGACTCACTCGAGCAAGCCCGAGGAAGGCAGCATGTTGAGAACAAAGGCGCTGGTAGGCGCCGTCTCCTTCACAGTGGCACTCGCTGTTCCCTGGTGGTCCCTCTCCCTGGACGCCGCTCCCGCCCCCGCGTCGGTGGCCGGCGCGGGGGCGGACGAGGGCGCCGCACACGACGACTCGTCGTCCGACTCCCCCGGGCATGAGGAGGCCCACGACTGGAAGCCCATGGACGACATGATGGCCAAGCGTGACAAGTCGTTCCCCGCCGAGACCGAGGGCAAGGGCGGGCAGATCATCGAACCCGAGATCCTGGCGGACGGCACCAAGCAGTTCACGCTCACGGCCGAGCCTGTGAAGTGGGAGGTCGAACCGGGCAAGGTGGTCGACGCCATGTCCTACAACGGAATGGTCCCCGGCCCCACGCTCACAGCCGATGTCGGCGACAGGGTCGAGGTGGTGCTCAAGAACGAACTGCCGCAGTCCACCGCGATCCACTGGCACGGCATTCCCATCGACAACGCCATGGACGGTGTCCCGAACGTCACCCAGGACCCGGTGCCCCCGGACGGCACCTTCACCTACGAGATCACGGCCGAGCGCGCGTCCGTCGGCTGGTACCACTCCCACCACAACGGCACCGAGCAGGTGTCCAACGGCCTGTGGGGCGCCTTCCTGATCGGGGACATGCCCCTGCCGGACAAGACCGAGATCGACCATGAGATCCCGATGCAGCTCCAGGACTCCGGCACCATCGGCCTGACCCTGAACGGCAAGTCGTTTCCCGCCACCGAGCCCATCCGGGTCCGCAAGGGCGAGTCGGTCCTCATCCACTACTTCAACGCCGGCACCATGTCGCACCCGATGCACCTGCACGGGCTGGACCAGTTGGTCGTCGCCAAGGACGGCTTCCCCCTGAAGGAGCCGTACGAGGCCGACACCGTGAACGTCGCGCCCGGTGAGCGGTACAGCGTGCTCGTCAAGGCCGACCGGGAGGGCAAGTGGGCCTTCCACTGCCACATCTTCCCGCACTCCGAAGGCAAGTCGGGCATGTTCGGCATGTTCACCGAAATGGTGGTGACCTGACGGGGCGGCCGCGCGCCTTCCGCGTCCCTCTCCCCGTCCCCTCTCCTCCCGTCCCCTCTCTCCCTGCCACCTCCCGGGACCGCCACCCCCACCTGCCCGGCCCCGGATCGTCAAGACTGGAGTACAACCGTGTCCGTCAACACGGATTCCCCTCAGGGAAGACCACAGGCGCTTCTGCGTGCCCTCAACCCCTTCCTCCCCGTGATCAGCATCGCGCTCTCGCTGGGCCTGGTGATCGGGCTCGTACTGGTCGGGGTCTTCCAGCCCGGCCGGTCGTCCGCCGGCGCCGCCGCGCCCGGCCCCCCCCCCCCCCCCCCCCCCCCGGCCCCGACGCCGCTCACGCGGCGGCCCCCGGCGCCGGGCAGACCATGACCTTCGACCTCGAGCTCGGCGAGATGTACGTCAAGCCCGCGTCGATCGAGATACCGGCCGGCGCGAAGCTCAAGCTCGACGTCACCAACACGGGCGCGATGGAACACACCCTCGGCCTCAAGGGCGAGGACCCGGCGGTGTTCAAGCCCGGTGAGTCGGCCACCCTCGACTGGGGACCGATCCACGAGTCCACCGAGGCGTGGTGCACCGTCGAGGGCCACAAGGACGCCGGAATGGTGCTCGCCATCAAGGTCACGGGCGGCACCGCGGCTGCCGGGGGAGACTCCGGGGCCGCGGACGACGGCAATGCCGAGATCGACGCGAACGCCACGCCGTCCGCCAAATGGAAGGCGATCGACCCGACACTCGAGCCCGCACCCGCCGGCAAGCTCCACGAGGTGGAACTGCGGGTGGAGGAGAAGCAGGCCGAGGTCGCTCCCGGCGTGACCCAGACCGTCTGGACCTACAACGGCACCGCCCCCGGTCCCACCCTCCGGGGCAAGGTGGGCGACACCTTCCGGGTCACCTTGATCAACGACGGTTCGATGGAGCACTCCATCGACTTCCACGCCTCCGAGGTGGCGCCGAACGTGGAGATGCGCGCCATCGAGCCGGGCGAGTCGCTGATCTACGAGTTCGAGGCCAAGCACGCCGGCGTCTTCACCTACCACTGCGGCGTCGCCCCGATGATCCACCACATGGGCAACGGCATGTTCGGCGCGGTGATCGTCGATCCGCCGAACCTGCCGAAGGTGGACAAGGAGATCTCCCTGGTCCAGTCCGAGCTGTACCTGGGCCCGGAGGGCAAGGTCTCCGACCTCAAGAAGATGATGGCCGGAGAGAACGACGGTGTGGTCTTCAACGGCTATCACAACCAGTACGTCCACGAGCCGATCACGGTGGATGTCGGCGACCGGGTCCGTATCTGGGTCGACAACGCCGCGATCAACGAGCCCTTGGCGTTCCACACCGTCGGCCTGATCTTCGACACGGTGTGGAAGGAGGGAAGCTACCTGCTGAAGCCGGACAGCGCCGACAAGGGCGGCTCGCAGACCCTGGACCTGGCACCCACCCAGGGCGGGTTCGTGGAGTTCACCGTCGACCAGGCCGGAAGCTACACCTTCGTGAACCACATCATGCGGGACCTGTCCCGCGGCGCCGCCGGCCTGATCGTGGCGGGGGACGCCCCCGCGGAGGCGCACTGACCACCCCCTGAGGCGTCCCGGCCACCGTGGCGGGGCCGACAGAATCCGGCGCCCGGCGCACACGGTCCCGTGTCCGCCGGGCGTCACTCCGCTCCTCACCGGCGTCGCTGGAACCCCCGGTCGGCGGCCCGCACGGGAAAACGGAGCGCCCCGGCCGCACCCTTGTTACGCTGGAGGCAAAATTCTCAGAACAATTCCGGTTCCCACGATTCTTTCGGGCGTTGGTGGCATGAAAGCTTCTCAGCCCTCCGGCAACCCTTCCGGGCCCTCCGGCGCGTCCCGGGAGGCCGTCCTCGAAACCCTGCGGCGAGCCGGGAAACCCCTCACCGTGCAGCAACTGTCGGACGAACTCGGACTGCACGCCAACACGGTCAGGTTCCACCTGGCCCGGCTCACCAAGGACGGCCGGGTGCGGGAGGGACGGGCCGACCACGAGGGGCCGGGCCGGCCGAAACTGGCCTACACGGCCGTCTCCGAGGAGTCCACGGAGACCCCGGGCGGATACCGGGTGCTCGCCGAGATCCTGGCCGGGCACCTGGCCGCCACCTCCACAAGCCCTTCCAAGGAAGCGGTCGCGGCGGGCCGTGAATGGGGACGCCATCTTGTCGAGCGGCCGGCCCCGTTCTCGTCGGTCTCCGCAGAGGACGCCTTCGAGAAGGTCAACTCCTTGATGAGCGACCTCGGGTTCGGGACCGACCGGACCGACGGGCCCGACCTGCTGCGTATGCACCACTGTCCCTTCCGCGCGGTGGCCGGACGACGGCCGGACGTGGTGTGCTCGGTCCACCTGGGGCTGATGCGCGGTGCGCTGGCGGAGATGCGGGCACCGCTGCGGGCCACCGACCTGGAGGTCTCCCACAGCGCGGAGTACCCCTGCCTCGCGCTGTTCGAGAGGACCGGGGACGGCGAGGACACCGCTGCGAAGCGGGAGGCCGGGGAGCCGCGGATCGGGAATCCGGACACCGTGAGACCTCCCGACGAGGAGTGACTGGCGGGGCGGGCCACCTCACTCGTCCGGGTGGCGGTGAAGCCGTTCTCCGGTCTGTACGCTGACCGGAAGGCAAGAATCCCTGTCCATGGGAGTAGCGATGACTGCCGCTGATCCACTGCCCGCCTGGGCGTATCCGCCACCGGAGGGGTTCACCGCCGACGATCTCGACCGCATCCCGGATCTCCCTCCGCACACGGAACTGATCGACGGGAGCCTGGTGTTCGTGAGTCCGCAGAAGTACTTCCACTCGCTCGCCGTGGATCTGCTGACCACCGCGCTGCGCGGGCTCGCACCCTCGGCGATGAAGGTGTGCCGGGAGATGTCGGTGACGCTGGGCAGACGGCAGCGACCCGAGCCCGACGTCATGGTGCTCCGGGCGGAAGCGGTGACCGAGGACGCGGAGGAGACGGGCTTCCGCGCCGAGGACGTCCTCCTCGCCGTCGAGGTGGTGTCGCCGGACTCGGAGGAGCGAGACCGGAAACGCAAGCCGCAACTGTACGCGGAGGCCGGAATCCCCCACTTCTGGCGGGTCGAGAAGGGGGCCGGGCGCCACCCCGTCGTCTACGTCTTCGAGCGTGAGCCCGCCACCGGGGGCTATGTGGCCACCGGCATCCATCACGACCGGCTCAAGCTGTCCGTGCCCTTCGACATCGACATCGATCTCGCCGGCATCGACCGCATGTGAGGAGGTGGGCCGGCGTTCACGGCTGCCCGTTCCCGCCGTGCCGGTTCCGGTGGCGGCGCTGACGGTCCTCGCGGCGCGCGGCGCGGACCTCGCCCCGGTGGCTGAGGGCCTTGGCCAGCAGGCTGCCCACTGTCACGAACAGTCCCACCGTCATCACCGAGTACAGGATGGTGAAGACCTTGGACGCCGTCGTGGTGGGCACCAGGTCGCCGAAGCCGATGGTCAGCCCGGTGGAGATGGCGAAGTAGAGGCTGTCGACGAACGACCACCCCTCGTGCATGCAGTAGAACGCGACCGCGGTGGCCAGCATCAGCAGCAGCGACAGCACCGCCCCGCGGAACGCCTTGTCACGCCAGGCGGCGCGCACGCCGTACGCCAGCTGGGCTCCGACCACCACAAAACCGAGCACAGTGCATTGTGGGCACCCCGGCCGTCCCCCGGCCGACCGCCACGCGGCAGACTGTGCACCGGCGCGAACGGAACGTGATGACGAGGGGGGCGCCATGAGAGTCGTGCGCTGGTTCTGCCACCACCCGGGGGTGTCGCTGGTGCTGGCATTGCTGATCCTGGGCGGATACACGCTGGTGCGGCCGCCGCTGGAGCGATGGTCGCTGCTCAGCACGGCGTGCGACGGCAAACTCTCGCGTTCCGCGCTGGACGCCGTCCGGGGCGACCGCGAGGTCGCGGAGCAGCGGCAGACCCTCGAACCTGATCTCGGCCGCTACACCTGTGTCCTCAGGGACAGGAACGGCAATCAGATCGTCGAGGTGGTGGCCATGACCCGGCCCGACGAAGTGGACAGACAGCTGGATGCCGACTTCTTGACCCTGCGGCCGGAGCCTCTGCTGCCGAGTCTCCGCGCGGGTCTCCCCGAGGGCGTGCCAGGAGTCGTGCTGCGCGAAGGTGGCATGCGCATCCTCGTGCGGTGTCCCGCACTGGGGCCCGGGACGGACGGCCAGGAGACCCGCATGCTGGTCATGGCCCGGACTCCGCACGACGTGGAGGACGCGGATGCGGTACCGATCGCCGTGGAGCTGGCCAACGCCTCCTCCACCCAGCTCGGCTGCGGTGCTCCACCGCTGCCCCTGCCGGAGCGGCCCGCGGAGAGCCTCGGTGAGTGGGTGCCGCTGGGTACCGCCACCGGCACCTCCTGCGACGTGCTGGCCTCCGGGGTGCTCCCGGCTCCGCCCCCCGGCGGCTGGGTGGTGAAACCGGCCGCGTCGGTGGGCGCCCCCGCGACCCGCTGCGCACTCGGCGGCGCGCGCGGGGACGAGCACATGGTCCTGGCCGGCTGGTACGGCGCCTGGAGCGAGCCCACTCTGGCACAGATCACGAACCAGGAGACCTGGAACCGGCTCCCTGCCACGGGTGAGGGGGAGCCGCAGATCACGCCGTACTTCGGCCGCGCTTCCGCCGTGTGCTTGGGACAGCCGGCGCATTTCGCGGTGCGGGTGGAGCGGGACGCTCCGGCAAGCCTCCACGTGGACACCGTGCGTGCGACCCTCACCGCCTTCGCCGAGGAGGAGGTCTCCCGGCGCGGCTGCGAGGGGCTGCGCCTTCCTGGCGAACTGATCACCGAGCCCGAGCCCGAGCCCTGACCGGCGGCCCGGAACGGGTGCCTACCGTCCCGGTGGGAGCCCGATGGACCTGAGCTCGGTCAGGTACCAGCCGGTGAACTTCCGGTGCACGTGGTCCCGGTACTCCGCGGGTATGTCCCGGTCCGCGGCCCACTCGTCCAGGACTCGGCCCAGGTGGTCGCGGGGACTCATGAACCAGACGGCCGCGGCTTCCGGTTCGAGGCCGGCGTCCAGGGCACCGCTCACTGCCCACTGCTTCGCCGGGACGGCGGCGGGACGGTCCGCGATGCGGCTGACCCTGCCCGGCCCTTCGTCGCCGGTCGGCCGGAACGGCAGATGGGCGCCGGTGCTGTGCGTGAGCACCTGCCGGTCGAAGGCCGGCCCGTCGGGTATGCGGCCGGCGGCGATGTGCCACTCGCGCAGGCCCAGGAGGGTCGCGAAGCCCTCGGTGAGGAGATAGTGGTCGTCGCCGAAGGGATGGCCCGGCCATTCCTCCGGTGCCTCCCGGACGATCTGTGCGTCGGTCCGCTCCAGGAGATGGGCGAAGTATGCGCCGAGGGCGTCGTAGAGCAGCGCGAACGCTTCCGGATCGGCCGTCAGTTCCCACAGGAGGGCACGCAGCGCGGGGGAGCCGTCGTCGTCACGGCTCAGCACCGCCCTGGCCTCGCCCCGCTCCTCGTCGTCCTGAAGGGCGGGGCCGGTCTCGTCCCCGTACCCGAGCAGACCGTCGGACACGTCGACGATGTAGGACGCGAGCATCCGGGCCAGGTAGGGCACGAACTCGCGCGGGTAACCCGGAGCGTCGTCCGCTCCCAGGACGGTCACGGTGCGATGGAACGTGCGGGCCTGGGCGAGGGTGCGCGGCTCGCCGGGCGCCGCGCCCGGGCCGGCATCGGCGGTGCGGCCGGTCGTGGCGGCGAGCAGGACGGAGCCGATGAGGTCGGCGCCCGCGGGGCCGGAGCAGGTCTCCCAGTGGTCACCGTCGAGCAGCTGGTGGACCCGGACCGGCCCCCCGGCGGTGTTTCCCGGATCGAGGGCTTCCGCGGCGGCGTCGGGGTCGTCGGCCAGCGCGATCACGGAGTCCGGCGGCTCCCAGCAGGTCTGCCCGGAGGCCTCCCACGAGGCGAAGCCCTTCGTCAGACCGGCCGTCGCGTCGGCCGACAGCACGGTGAACGGCACCGAGTCCGCCGCCAGCAGCAGCACGAACGCGGGCACGAGGCCCCACTTCCACCTTCGGCGCCACCGCGCCCCCCTGCTCGCCATGCGGTGACACTACAACTACCGGTTGTGCGTACCCGGACGGGGCCGGGCCAGGTCCGGACGAGGCGTCAGATGAGGCGTCGGGCGGTGGCCCAGCGGGTGAGTTCGTGGCGGTTGGAGAGCTGCAGCTTGCGCAGCACGGCGGAGACGTGGCTCTCCACGGTCTTGACCGAGATGAACAGCTCCTTGCCGACCTCCTTGTAGGCGTAGCCGCGGGCGATCAGGCGCAGCACCTCCCGCTCGCGCTGGGTCAGCCGGTCCAGGTCCTCGTCGACCGGCGCCGCGTCGGAGGAGGCGAAGGCGTCCAGGACGAAGCCCGCCAGCCGCGGGGAGAACACCGCGTCGCCGTCCGCGACCTGGAAGATCGCGTCCACCAGGTCGTCACCGGTGATGGTCTTGGTGACGTAGCCGCGGGCCCCGCCGCGGATGACGCCGATGACGTCCTCCGCCGCGTCGGAGACGGACAGGGCCAGGAAACGCACCGGGGACTGCGGGCGGGACATCAGGTCGGCGCTGCGGCGCAGCACTTCCACGCCCCCGCCGCCGGGGAGGTGGACGTCGAGGAGGACGACGTCGGGGATGGTCGCCTTGATGACGGTGACGGCCTCGTCGACATCGCCGGCCTCTCCCACGACCTCGACGCCGGTTTCCTCCGTCCGGCCGATCTCGGCCCGCACTCCCGCCCGGAACATGCGGTGGTCGTCGACGAGCACGACCCGGGCCCGCCGCTGTCCGGCGGTGCCGTTCCCGTCCAATCCGGGGCCGCCCGCGCCTGTGTCAGTCATGCTCGCTCACTCCGACCGTTCCATCGTCAGCTCCACCTCAGTGCCCTCGCCCGGTGCGGAGCGTACCCGGGCCGTTCCGCCGTTGCGCTGCATGCGGCCGATCACCGACTCGCGCACGCCCATCCGGTCCGCGGGCACGGCGTCCAGGTCGAAGCCCGGCCCGCGGTCGCGCACCGACACGAAAACCGTACGCCCCTCGACCTCCGCGAACACCCGGACCGGCCCGCCGTCGCCACCGTACTTGGCGGCGTTCACCATCGCCTCGCGGGCCGCCTGCAGCAGCGCACTGAGCCGTTCGTCCATCGGGCAGTCGCCCACGCAGACCACTTCCACGGGCGTTCCGTGGTGATCCTCGACCTCCGCGACCGTGGCCTTCACGGCCTCGGCGAAGGTCTGCCCGTCCTTCTCCTCGTCCTCGGCCGGGCGGCCCCCGTTCTCGGCGGACTTGTAGAGCCACTCGCGCAGGTCGCGCTCCTGCGCGCGGGCCAGCCGGGCGACCTCGCGGGCGTTGTCCGCGTTGCGCTGGATGAGAGTGAGGGTGTGCAGCACCGAGTCGTGCAGGTGTGCGGCGACCTCGGCCCGCTCCTGGGCCCTGATGCGCATGGTGCGTTCCTCGGAGAGGTCCTGCACGGTCCGCACCAGGTAGGGCCCCACCAGCAGGGCGAAGCCGACGATCACGGCCAGGGACGCCTGCATGACCCGGCTCAGGTCCTCGCTGACTCCCCGCGTCACCACGAAGCCGGCCACCCCCAGGCAGACCAGAAGGCCGCCGGCGGCGCTGCGCACCAGCGGCAGCCAGCGGCTGCGCCAGGTGACCTCCGCCCAGTGCGCGCGCCGGGCGTTGTCGGCCTGCCGCCACACCACGGCGGCGCCGATGCCGATGAAGACCAGCGGCCACAGGTAGCCGCCGGCGACCTCGAACTGGAGGTTGTGTCCGAGCGCCATCAGCCCGACGGCGAGCATCAGCAGGGCGAACAGCTGGCCCTTCTTGCCCGAGCCGCGCCGGGCCCGGGCGTGCGGGGTGGTGCGCGGCTGGTGCGGGGAGGTTCCCAGCGGCACCACGAACCAGAAGACGCCGTAGAGCAGGGCGCCCAGGCCGCTGGAGAGGAACATCGCGAAGAACACGATCCGCACCCAGGAGACCGGCACCCCGAGGTGGCCGGCCAGTCCCTGGGCGACGCCGCCCAGCCAGCGCCCCTCGGCGCTGCGGTACATCTTGCGCAGCGGCGCGTCCTCCACGGCGGCGCTCGGCGCGGCGCTGGCGGTCGTCATGCACTGATCGTCACATGGACGCCGGGCGCCGGACATCAGGGTCGGTCCCTGATCGCCGTCTCAGGGACGGTTCGGGGCGCCCCCTGATGCCGGACGGTACGCCGGGCGGGCACGATGGGCGCATGACGCAGGAGGAGCGGGGCCCGGCCGCCGGCCGGGGCCCCACGACCGAGGGGTCCGGGCCGGGGCACGCGAGTGCCGGGCCGGCGGGTGCGACCGCCTCCGGGCACCGGATGGCCCGGGACCGGCGCCACAAGATGATCGCCGGGGTCTGCGCGGGACTGGGCCGCCACTTCGACCTGGACCCGGTGATCTTCCGGGTGTCGCTGGCGGTGCTCTCCGTCATCGGTGGCCTGGGCTTCATCGCCTACGGCGTGGCCTGGCTGATGCTCCCGTTCGCCGACGAGGAGGAGAACGAGGCCCGCCGGATGTTCTCCGGCCGCGTCGAGGGGCCGGGGCTGACCGCGCTGCTGTTCACGCTGGTGGGCTTCGGTCTGCTGCTGGCCTCGCTGGGGTCCCGCTCGCAGTGGTTCTCGGTGATGCTGCTGGGCACCCTGGCCGCGGCCGCCTACTGGTCACAGCATCGCCGCCGTACCCAGGCAGCCGAGGCGGAGGGCATTCCGGTGGACACCGGCACCGCCCAGGCGGTGGCCGACGCGCCGCCCGAGGCGACCGCGCCTCCGGCGCCGGGCGGGCCGTCGTGGTGGCGCGAGTCCTCCGTGAACGACCGTGCCGGGGGCGGCTACCTGTGGGGACCTGCCGACGCCGCGCCGGGGGAGTACCGGCTGCGGACCGGGGTGGGTGTCGAACAGCGGGGGCCGGCCGGGCGGCGGGGGCAGGCGGAGCGTCCGGGCGGGCGGCGGGAGCGTCGCGAGCCGTGGCTGGGCGGCCCGGTGCTGCTGATCGCGGTGGCCGCGGCCGTGCTGGGCACGGCCCTGGCGTGGGACCGTCAGCCGCTGGGCGCCGCGCTGGTGATCGGGCTGTCCGCGGCGCTGGCCGTCTTCGGTGCCGGGCTGGTCGTCGGTGCCTTCGTGGGCCGGATGGGGAGCGGTACCGTCGTCGCGGTGGTGCTCACCGGAGGGCTGCTGGCGGGGGCCGCGATGCTGCCCGACACCGTCACCACCGACTGGCGCGACACCGTGTGGCGGCCGGCGGACGTCTCCCAGGTGCAGCCGGTCTACGAGCTGGGCACCGGCCGCGGGGTCCTGGATCTCGGCGCGCTGGAGCTGGGGGCGGAGGACACCGTGTCGCTGACCGCGGACCTGGGGGCCGGGATGCTGACGGTCCGGGTGCCCCACGACGCGCGCGTGGAGCTCGCCGCTCAGCTGGGAGCCGGGGCCTACGGCCACTTCGAGTCCGCCGGGGACTTCGAGGCGGTGGACGCCGGCGCGGGTCTGGGGCTGGACCATTCGGTGGTGCTGCTGCCCCCGCGCGGCGTCCAGGAGGGCGCCACCGTACGTCTGACGGCCCGGGTCGGTGTGGGCTACCTGCAGATCGAACGCGCGCAGGCCCCGGCCTTCGACGACCCGGCGCCCGGGTCCGCCGGTGAGGACGGGGCCGGGGAGACGACGGAGGAGGGTCCGTGAGCCGCACATCGCCGCGGGGGCAGTCCGCCCGCCGCCGTTTCGAACCCGCCAGGCTGCTGCTGGGCCTGAGCCTGCTGGTGCTGGCACCGCTGTACGCCCTGCGGGCGGTGGACGGCATCGCCGTGCCGTGGTGGCTGCTGCTGGGTGGACTTCCCGTGGCACTCCTGGCGGCAGCGGTGGTCGCTCTGGTCACCTACGCCGTGCGCCGGCCCCGCGTGGGTGAGCCGGCCGGCGACTGAGCCGCCGCGGACGGGGCGGGGGCCGGTGACCGGGGGCGCGTCGGGGCGGTGGTCACTCGAAGGGTGCGGTGTCGCCGGCTCCGCGGCGCAGGATCTCCGGTTCCGGGTAGGAGAAGTCGATCACCGTCGTCGGTTCGGTCCCGCAGTCCCCGGAGTCGAGCACGGCCTCGACGACGTGGTCGAGGCGCTCCTTGATCTCCCAGCCCTGGGTCAGCGGTTCGGCCTCCTCGGGCAGGAGCAGCGTGCTCGACAGCAGCGGTTCGCCGAGTTCGGCGAGCAGCGCCTGGGTGACGACGTGGTCCGGGATCCGGACTCCGACGGTCTTCCGCTTGGGGTGCAGCAGCCGGCGCGGCGCCTCCTTCGTGGCCGGGAGGATGAAGGTGTAGCTCCCGGGGGTGGCGGCCTTGACCGCGCGGAAGACCGTGTTGTCGATCTGCACGAACTGCCCCATCTGTGCGAAGTCGCGGCAGACCAGGGTGAAGTGATGGCGGCCGTCCAGGCGCCGGATCGAGCGGATCCGGTCGATGCCCTCGGCGTTGCCCAGGGCGCACCCCAGCGCGAAGCAGGAGTCCGTCGGGTAGACGATCAGCCCGCCGGAGCGGACGATCTCGACCGCCTGGCCGATGGTGCGACGCTGGGGGTTCTGCGGATGAACATCGAAGTATTTCGCCATGGGCCGAGCTTAAGGGCCCCTCGTGGCCGGGCCTCGCCGCGCGGCGGTGTTCACAGCCCCCGGCGGCGGCCGGGGGAGCGGAGGCGGCCCACCGCGAACGGTCCGCTTCCGGCCAGCAGCAGCGTCAGGAAACCGGCGAGCAAGGGGAGATCGGCGCCGAAGTAGTAGGGCGTGGCCGACCAGCTGACGGTCAGCCAGAACGAGGCGGCCAGCAGGGCGCCGACGGCCGCGGCGAGCCGGGTCAGCACTCCCAGGAGCACCGCGGCTCCCACCGCGATCTCGGTGATCGCCACACCGTGGGTGAACGGGCCGGGGTTGGCCAGGACCAGGGCGTGGATGCCGTCGAACGCCGCGCGGTCCCGGGTGCTCTCCAGCATGGTCGTCATCGCGTCCAGGCTCATGGTGCCGGTGAACGGCCCGGCGTCGGTGAACTTGTCGATGCCCGCGTAGAGAAACGTGACGCCGAGGAACAGGCGCAGCGGCAGCAGGGCGAAGCGGGAGGCGGCGGACCGCAGCCCGCCGCCCCGGCCGTCGCCTCCCGGCACGGTGAGGTGCGGGGAGACGGCCCTCAGGTGCGACAGTTCCGGCATGGGCGGACCACCTTTCGCCGGGCGTGGCTGTGCCGGCCCAGTCTGCCACCGGCGCGGGGCACCGGCCAGGTGCGGGGCGCGGCGCA
This sequence comes from Streptomyces sodiiphilus, assembly GCF_039529215.1. Lineage (NCBI taxonomy): Bacteria > Bacillati > Actinomycetota > Actinomycetes > Kitasatosporales > Streptomycetaceae > Streptomyces > Streptomyces sodiiphilus. The sequence goes on from NZ_BAAAMJ010000031.1 coordinate 50,875, forward strand.
GGGGGCGGGGCGGGTCAGTCCGTGACGGTGACGGGGTAGCGGCCGGATTCCGTACCGGCCGCCGTGATGACCTGGACCTCCACCGTGCCCGCCTCGACCTCGGCCGGAACCGGCACGGTGAGGACGGTGTCGCGCGGGTTGCGGAAACCGCCGCGCACCGGCACCAGGGGCACCGGGACGCAGACGGCACCGATGCGCACCACCGTGCGGGCCAGCCGGTCCGGCTCGCCGGCCCCGGCGGGCACGAAGCCGCAGCCCCGGATCTCGATGTCGTCGCCCGGCCGGACCGGAGCCGGCAGGTCGCCGGGTTCCCGTGCGCGCACCACGGAGAGGATCACCGGCCTGCCGCCCTCGCTGTACTTGGCGGCCGCGTAGGTGAGCGCGGAGACCGCCAGCAGCACCGCCACCGGCCAGGACAGGACCGGGAAGCCGTCCGGGGCTCCGGCCAGGTTCACCGCCGCGAGGACGAGCGCCGCGAGATTCACCGCGACGTACTGCACGTCGGTGAAGCTGACACGTCCCGCGTCGTCGGTGAGCAGATCGGCTGCCCGGGGACGGTCGGCGCGGACCTTCTGCATGGTGAAGCTGCGCACCCGGGTCGCGACGGTGTGCCGTACCCAGACCGTCACCGCGAAGCTCAGAGCCAGGGCGGCCGGCAGCCCGGCGGCCGCCGCGGCCCACTCGGAGCCGGAGGCGAACCCGTCGCCTTCCGCGGTGCCGCCGATGAGGGTGCCGGCGATCACCAGCACGGCGTAGACCGCCATCAGCAGCCAGGCGGCGGCCACCGTTCGCGAAGTGGACAGCCGGTTGTCCTCGCCGGTGAGGGGCGCCAGGAGCCCGCCGCGGGCCCGGTGCAGCCAGGCGGCGAGGTGGAGCAGCGCAGCGATCAGTACCGCGGCGAGCAGCGCGGCGGTGCGTGCCCGGCTCCAGCCGTCCCCGACGGCGGTGAGCAGCAGGCCGAGCGCCAGCAGCCCGGCGGCCGACCACACGGCGATGACGGTGTGCCGGGTGCGGCGGCCGGACAGCGCGGCCTCGGCCTCCCGGGCCCGTTCGGCCACCGTGCGGGCGCAGTGGGCCAGTTCGTCGGAGACCCACTGCCGGGACGCCTCGGGGGAGTGGGCCAGGCCCTCGGGCACCCCGGTGCCGGCGGCGAGTTCGTCGCGCCGCCGACGGAAGGCCGCCACGGCCCGGTGGTGTGCCTCGCGGGCTCCGTGCGGACAGTGGCCGCATGTGCAGCCGCCCGCGTGTGCCCCGCTGTGATCCGCCCCTCGTGCGCCGCCGCGCGCCGTTTCCACGGCCACTGCGTCCACCTCTCCCCGCCTTGTGCTGCCGGTGACCGGCCGTTGCCGAAAGGGCGATTGTGCCCCATGCGCGCGGTACGGGCGGTGCCTTGTGGTGAGCTGGGACGGTCCTGTGACCGGCCGGTCCGATGATCTGCCCGGATGGTCAGGGCTGCTGGTGCAGCGTCCGGCCGCGCGTCTCCGGGAGCCGCAGAACGCACCACAGGGACAGCAGCGCCATGGCCGTCACGTACCAGCCCACCGCGAAGGAGCCGAACGACGTCTGGAGGCGGGTGGCGAGGATCGGCGGAAGGGCGCCGCCCAGAATGCCGCCGAGGTTGTAGGCGAGGCTCGCCCCGGAGTACCGCACCCCGGTGGGGAACAGCTCGGGGAGATAGGCCCCCATCGGCCCGTAGACGACACCGGACAGGAACAGCGTCCCGCCCAGTGCCAGCAGCACCAGCACCGGTGCCCGGGTGTCCAGCAGCGGGAAGAGCAGCAGGCCCCACCCGGCGGCGGCCGCCGAGCCGGCCAGGATCAGAGGACGCCGGCCGTACCGGTCGGAGGCCACCGCGGACAGCCAGGTGCCGGCGACGAGGAAGGCCACCGCGGCGAGCGAGGCGACGAGCATGGTGTCGCGGCTGATTCCCAGCGCCGTGGTGCCGTAGGCCAGACAGTAGGTGGTGGCGGTGTAGAAGAGCAGGTAGGCGGCGGTCATCCCGCCGCAGCCCAGCAGGATCTCCCGCGGGTGCTCGCGCAGCACCTCGGTGACGGGGGCCCGGCTCACCTCCCGGTGGGCCATGGCCCTGGCGAACACCGGAGTCTCGCTGACCTTGAGCCGGACGTACAGCCCGATTCCCACCAGCACGATCGACGCGACGAACGGGACGCGCCATCCCCAGGCGGCGAAGGCGGCGTCGTCCAGGACGGCGGACAGCACGAGGAAGGCGCCGCTCGCGCCGACGAATCCGACTGCCGGTCCCAGCTGGGGGAAGGCGCCGTAGAAGCCCCGCCGCCCGTGGGGAGCGTGCTCCACCGCCAGCAGGGCCGCTCCGCCCCACTCGCCTCCCAGCCCGATGCCCTGCAGGAGACGCAGGGACACCAGCAGCACCGGGGCCCACACGCCCCAGCTGTGGTAGTCCGGCAGCAGGCCGATGGCCACCGTGGAGAGCCCCATCAGCAACAGTGAGGCCACCAGGACGGACTTGCGTCCCACCCGGTCCCCGAAGTGGCCGAACAGCACGGAGCCCACCGGGCGCGCGACGAAGGCGACGGCATAGGTGGACAGGGCGGCCAGAGTGCCGTTGACCGGGGAGAGGTTCGGGAAGAAGGCGGTGTTCAGGACCAGGGCCGCGGCGATGCCGTAGAGATAGAAGTCGTAGAACTCGATGGCCGTGCCGGCGAAGGCGGCCGTCGCCACCCGGCGCATCCCTCCGTCGGACGGACCGGCGCGAGGGCCGGGGGAGCCGGGCGCCGGTCCGGCGGGGCGGGAGGCGGGCTGTCGGGAGGGCATGTCACCTCATGGCGTGGGGTCCGTGTGACAGCGGGAGGTTTCCGGGTTCCATGATGCCGGGTGGGGCTCCGCGGCAGAAGAGCGCGTTCAGCGCCGCGCGGCGAGGAGCTGGTCGATGGTCTCGCGGAAGGTCTCCACGGGCTGCGCTCCGACCAGCGGGTGGCCGTTCACCAGAAACGCCGGGGTGGTGGTGACACCCAGCCCGAAGCCCTCCTCGGCATCCCGCTCCACGGCCTTGCCGGCCTCCTCGGAGTCCAGGTCCTCCGCGAAGCGGTCCAGATCCGTGACCCCGGCCTCCTCGGCGATCTCCATGACGCCCTCCTCGTCGAACCGGCCGCTGTGCTGGTGGGCGTCCTCGCTGAAGGCGACGGTGTAGAACTCCCAGAACATGCCCTGCTCCCCGGCAGCCCAGGCGGCGCGGGCCGCCGTGTCGGACTCCGGGCCGAAGACCGGGAAGTTGCGGAACTCGATCCGCAGGACGCCGCTCTCCACGTACTCCTCGACCAGCTTCGGCTCGGTGACCCGGGCGTGGCGGCCGCACAGGGCGCACTGGAAATCGATGTAGGCGATCATCACGATCGGGGCGTCGGCGTCCCCGCGGGCCAGCGGGTCGTCCCCGTCGCGGCGGGCGAGGGCGTGCACCGGGTGATCGTCGGGCAGCGGCTGGACCGTCTGCCCCTCCTCGTCCGCTCCCCGGCCGTCACCGGTCGCGGCGCTGTCGCCGGAGCGGTCGCCGCCCAGCGCGGACAGGCCGCCGAGCGCCAGCGCTCCGACCAGCACGACGACCAGTGCCATCACGGTGACCGAGCGCCTCCGCGAGGACGTGGAGGAGGAAGCGGAGGAGGGGGTGGGCATGTGTGAGAACTCCTGTGCGCGCCTGGGGTTCCGGGGCGTGGGGCGTGTCCCGCGCGACGGACGCGCGTCCGGCCGGGCTCACCGGTGCCTGCCGACCAGCATACGTGCCTGCGGACCGCCCGGGACGGACCAGTAACCTCCGCACCATGGACATTCTGATCGGCATCTTTCTCGCCCTGCACATCATCGGCATCGGCGCCCTGCTGGGCGGCTTCCTCGTCCAGATGAAGGCCATGCGCACCGGAGAGGCCCGCATCGTGCCCGCCATCCTGCACGGCGCGGGCACCATGCTGGTGACCGGGCTGATCCTGGTCGGGCTCAACGAGGCGGACGGGGCGGACCTCAACCACATCAAGATCACGGTGAAGCTCGTCGTGCTCGTGGCGCTGACCGCCCTGGCCTACCTCAAGCGCGACGACGAGCGCGTCCCGCCCGGTGTGTTCGGCACCATCGGCCTGCTGACGATCGCCAACATCTTCATCGCCACCCTGTGGTGAGCGCGCCCGCCGTCGCGGAGGACTGACGCGGAAGCCGCGCCCGGTGGGGACGGGCGCGGCTTCTCGCCGGGTGCGGGCCCGGAGGCCGGGTCCCGGCCCGTGCGGCGGGGTCAGCCGACCCGGTTGGCGCTGTGCCAGGGCATGTAGTCGATCGACTCGACCTTGACGACGTCACCGGGCTTGGGGGCGTGGATCATCTTGCCGTCGCCGATGTAGATCCCGACATGGCTGACGTCGGAGTAGAAGAAGACCAGGTCACCGGGCCGCAGATCGGCCCTGGCGACCTTGGTGCCGACGTTGACCTGGTCGAAGGTGACCCGCGGCAGCTCCACACCGGCCTGCCGCCAGGCGGCCTGCGTGAGCCCGGAGCAGTCGTAGGAGTTCGGGCCGGTGGCGCCCCACACGTAGGGCTTGCCGATCTGGGCCTCCGCGAAGGCGATCACCTGCTGGGCCCGGGTGCCGGTGGAGTCGCCGGGGGTTTCCGTGCCGCCCCCGGTACCGCCGCCCGTGCCGGTTCCCGATCCCTGGCCGGAGCCGTCCTCCCCGGCCTGCTCGCGCTCGGCCTGTTCCCGCTCGGCCTGCTCGCGCTCCTGGCGCTCCCGCTCCTCGCGCTCCTGGCGCTCCGCCTCGGCCCGCCGCTCGGCCTCTTCCTCCTCCAGCCGTTCGAGGCGCTCGAATTCCTTCTTCTCCTCGGCGGTGAGCTCGGCCAGCAGGGTGCGGGCGGCCCCGAGCTTGCCCTGGACCTCTTCCTTCTTCTCCCGCAGCTCGCGCTGCCGCTCCTCCAGCTCCTCCAGCGCCCCGGCCGCCGCCCGGCGCTGCTCGGCCGCCTCGGCCTGCCGCTGGGTGTAGTCGTCGAGGGCCCGGTGCTGGCGCTCGGTCATCCGCGACAGCGTGCGCCGGGTGTCGAAGTAGCTCTGCGGGTCGTCGGCGAGCAGCAGTGTCGCCGTCTCTCCCAGGCCGCCGGTGCGGTAGTGGGCCGCCGCGAACTGCCCGAGCTCGCGCCGGGCCTCGTTCACCTGCTCCGCGGCCTCGGCCGCCTTGTCCAGGAGCGCGTCGGCCTTCTCCTGCTGGGCGGTGACGGCCTCGTCGGCGGCGTTGTACTCCTGGGTCGCCGTGCCGGCCTGCCGGTACAGCGCGTCCACGCGCTCCTTGACGCCGGCGGCCCGCTCGGCGGCGGCGTCCGCCCGGTTCCGCTGCTCCTCGACCGCCGGGGAATCGTTGTCGTCGGCGTAGGCGTGCTGGCTCAGCAGGGTCGCCGAGGCGAGGGCCGCGGCGCCGACCCCCATGGCACCCCGTCGGGCGGCGGGCGAGTCGAACAGTCCGGTGCGCGGCTTGCGGTGGGAACCCAAGGCCGTCTCTCCTTCCGGGACCGCTGACCGGGTTAGCTGTCGGGCTCGGGCTTCGGAAGGCTGCCCTACGGGTCGCACCTCGCGATGCGGCCCGATTCGCCCCTGGGGGACGAGCCCCCACTGTCCCGGGGGACAGCGTGGGACCTGCCCGCCCGGCAACGGGCGGACGAGGGTGGGTCCCCGGCTCCGGCGCAGGCCGGACTAGGCGGAGGCGGCCCGTGCCGCCGGGTTCGACGGCAGTGGAGCGAGCCACCTGGCGCTGCACGCTAGCCACCCCCGGGCGGGTTTGGGAAGGGCGCTGTGCCAAATGCCCGAAACCAATTCGTTATCCGGACGCAGCGTCGCCGGGCGGTCGCACCCGGCGGCGGAAACGGAGCCTCCGGAACCCGTGTCCCGGGGTCAGGAGGCGCAGTGCCGCAGCCGGCGGCGTTCCCAGCGGTTGGGGTGGCGCACCTTCACGCCGCCCATGTCCGCCGCCCCGCTGATGTGCAGAACCGGGGCACCGGGCTGCCCCGGATCGGTGACCTTGTTGCTGACGCCGCCCATCCCGGGGTCGATGTCGTCCGTCCGTACCTCCCAGCCCTGCGGGACCACGACGACCACACCGCCCACCCCGGCGCTCACCCGCATCTCGATCAGGCGCCGGCCGCCCAGCTGCGCCTGGGTGAAGTCGAGCTTCGCGCCGCCCACCGAGCCGTGCACGACGATGCGGGAGGCCACCTGCCAGGCCCCATCCTTGGCGGCCCCGGCCCAGCCCGCCTTGATCACCAGCGGCTTCTCGTCCCCGGGGGCCGGCAGGCCGGGCAGCGCGGGCACGGCCCCGCCGGGGGCGGGCAGGTCGGCGGTGAGCGGTTCCAGTTCCCCGTAGGTCTTGGCGGTGAGCGCGCGCTCCAGTCTGCTCTCCAGCTCGTCCAGGTCCAGCCGGCCGTCGCCGGCTGCTTCCCGGAGCCGCTCGGCGACCGCCTCACGGTCCGCGTGCGAGGCACGCAGACCGGCGTAAGGGGGCTCGGCTCGGGCGGGGTCATGGGAGGGCTCGGTCATAGCCGGATTCTACGGAGGCCCGGGCCCGGGACCGACAGGGCGTTCTAGACTCGGTGCACAATGAGCAGCCTCTTCGACGACAGCGTTCTGGCCGACCTCGAACCCGCGGGTGAGGAGCCGCCTCCGCCCGGACCGGGCGAGGCCGAGCGGGAGGACGCCGACGCCCTCTTCGGCCGGCACTTCGCGGCGCCGCCGCGGGACGCGTACTACCGCAACGGCGCGCCCCGGCCGCCCGCCGACCCGGCGGCCCTGCTGGAGGGGCTGAACGAGCAGCAGCGGGCCGCGGTCACCCACAGCGGGGCGCCGCTGCTGATCGTCGCCGGGGCCGGGTCGGGCAAGACCCGGGTGCTCACCCACCGCATCGCGTACCTGCTGTCGGCCCGCGGGGCGCACCCCGGGCAGATCCTGGCGATCACCTTCACCAACAAGGCCGCGGGCGAGATGAAGGAGCGGGTCCAGGAGCTCGTCGGTCCCCGTGCGAGCGCCATGTGGGTGATGACGTTCCACAGCGCGTGTGTGCGCATCCTGCGCCGGGAGAGCAAGCGGCTCGGGTTCACCTCCAGCTTCTCGATCTACGACGCGGCCGACTCCAAGCGGCTGATGGCGCTGGTCTGCCGCGACCTGGACCTGGACCCCAAGCGCTTCCCGCCCAAGTCGTTCAGCGCGAAGATCTCGAACCTGAAGAACGAGCTGATCGACGCCGAGGACTTCGCGGCCCGGGCGCAGGACGGCTACGAGAAGACGGCCGCCGAGGCGTACACGCTCTACCAGTCGCGGCTGCGCGAGGCGAACGCGCTGGACTTCGACGACATCATCATGACCACGGTCCACCTGCTGCAGGCGTTCCCGGACGTCGCCGAGCACTACCGGCGGCGGTTCCGGCACGTGCTGGTCGACGAGTACCAGGACACCAACCACGCGCAGTACACCCTGGTCCGCGAGCTGGTGGGATCCGCCGGCTGGCAGGAGGAGGGCGCCGTCGAGCCCGCCGAGCTGTGCGTGGTGGGCGACGCCGACCAGTCGATCTACGCCTTCCGGGGCGCCACCATCCGCAACATCCTCCAGTTCGAGGAGGACTACCCGCAGGCCACCACCCTGCTGCTGGAGCAGAACTACCGCTCCACCCAGACGATTCTGTCCGCCGCCAACGCCGTGATCGAGCGCAACGAGAACCGGCGCCCGAAGAACCTGTGGACGCAGGAGGGCGACGGGGCGCGGATCACCGGCTACGTGGCGGACACCGAGCACGACGAGGCACAGTTCGTCGCCGACGAGATCGACCGGCTCACCGACGCCGGCCGGGCGCGCCCCGGCGACGTCGCCGTCTTCTACCGCACCAACGCGCAGTCCCGGGTCTTCGAGGAGGTCTTCATCCGCGTCGGCCTGCCCTACAAGGTCGTGGGCGGAGTGCGGTTCTACGAGCGCCGGGAGGTCCGGGACATCCTGGCCTACCTGCGGGTGCTGGCCAACCCCGAGGACACCGTGCCGCTGCGGCGGATCCTGAACGTCCCCAAGCGGGGCATCGGGGACCGTGCCGAGGCGATGCTGGAGGCCCTGGCGCAGCGGGAGAAGATCTCCTTCGCGCAGGCGCTGCGCCGGGTGGACGAGGCCTACGGCATGGCCTCCCGCTCGGTCAACGCCGTCCGGCGGTTCAACGTTCTGCTGGAGGAGCTGCGCACGGTCGTGGAGTCGGGGGCGGGCCCGGCCACCGTGCTGGAGGCCGTACTGGAGCAGACCGGCTATCTGGCCGAACTGCAGGCGTCCACCGACCCGCAGGACGAGACCCGGGTCGAGAACCTGCAGGAACTGGCCGCCGTGGCACTGGAGTTCGAACAGGAGCGGGAGGAGAGCGAGGAGGCCGGGCCGGGCACCCTCGCCGAGTTCCTGGAGAAGGTCGCGCTGGTCGCCGACTCCGACCAGATCCCCGACGAGGAGGAGGGCGAGGAGACGGGCGTCATCACGCTGATGACCCTGCACACCGCCAAGGGACTGGAGTTCCCCACCGTGTTCCTCACCGGCATGGAGGACGGCGTCTTCCCGCACATGCGGTCGCTGGGGAAGACCAAGGAGCTGGAGGAGGAGCGGCGGCTGGCCTACGTGGGCATCACCCGCGCCCGCGAGCGGCTCTACGTCACCCGCTCGACGCTGCGCAGCGCCTGGGGGCAGCCGCAGTACAACCCGCCCTCCCGCTTCCTGGAGGAGATCCCCGCCCAGTTCGTCGACTGGCGGCGGCTGGGCGGCACCGCCTCCGCCCCGGCGCCCTCGGCGACCCCGCGCTCCGGCCCGCGCGCCGGAGTGACCGACGGCTTCGCCACCCGCTCCCGCACCGGGGACCGCCCGGTCGTGGAGCTGGCCCCCGGCGACCGGGTCACCCACGACACCTTCGGCATGGGCACGGTCGTCTCGGTCCAGGGCGCGGGCAGCCGCGCGGAGGCCACGGTGGACTTCGGCGGGGAGAAGCCCAAGCGGCTGCTGCTGCGGTACGCGCCGGTGGAGAAGCTCTGACCGACGAGGAGACCCGGCTCCTGGGCAGGTGACCGGCGGGACTGCGGGAGGCCCCGCTTCGTGCGGAGCCGGATGCCGGTCTGTTCCCGTCGTGTCACGAAGCGGGGAATCCGGTTGTCGGTGGGGGCCGGAGGCGGTTGGCTGCGTGGTGCGGTGGACGCACCCGGCCCGCAGGAACGGACGGTGTGCCGTCCGCTGTCGCACACGCAACGACCGTCACCGGCACCGTCGTCAGCACCAGGGGGGACCTTCCATGAGCCAGCCATGGCAGCCGCAGCCGAACGAGGGCTTCGGCCCGCCGCCTCCGCAGCAGCCGCAGGGCGGCCGGGGGCAGGTTCCCCCTACGGTTCCCCAGCCGCAGCCGGGCTACGGCTACCCGCCGCCGGTGCCCGGCGCGCCGCCGCACCAGCCCTACGGCGCGGCGCAGCCGCCGTACGGGGAACCGCCGAAGCCGCCCCGCCCCAACAAGGTGTGGCTGGCGCTGGGACTGACCGTGGTCGCCACGGTCGTCGCGGCGTTTCTCTACGCCGTGCTGTTCCACGCCCTGTACGACGCGGCGACCTACGAGGTCCGGCAGCTCTCCTTCCACGCACCGGTCGCCGGAGTGCTGATCGGTCTCGGTCCCGCGTTCTTCGCCCGGCGCAACTGGGGCGTGTACATCCTCGCCGCGGTGCTGAGCCTGGCCGCGGTGTGCTTCGGAGAGCTGTACGGCATGGCGATGATCCTCAGCGAGCACTTCACCCTTGGTGGGGTGCCCGCCCACGAGATCTTCCTTGAGGGCTTCGAGGATCTCCTGGAACTGTGGCGGGAGACCGCGGAACCGGCCACCTACGTGTCCCTGCTGCTCGCCCCGGTGGCCGCCGTATCGATCTGCCTGGTGGTGCTGAAGCGGGAGCGCAAGCGGGAGGCGGGGGCCTGAACCGATGAGGCCGGGCACACGACGCGCCCCCGGGCTCCTGAGGGAGCGCCGGGGGCCCGGTGTCTGCATGGAGGGGAGGGCTCAGGAGGGTTCCAGACCCTTGGAGCGCAGCCAGGCCGCCGGGTCGGTGGGGGAGCCGCCGCCGGGGCGGACCTCGAAGTGCAGGTGCGGGCCGGTGGACTTGCCGCTGTTGCCGGAGTAGGCGATCACCGTGCCGGCCTGGACGTAGCCCGAGTGGTAGACGTTGCTGCTCAGGTGGGCGTACCAGGTCTCGGTGCCGTCGGGGGCGGTGACGATCGCCATGTTGCCGTAGGAGACGTGCCACTGGGTGCGCACCGTGCCGTCGGTGGCCGCGCGCACCGGGGTGCCGTAGCTGACGGGGAAGTCGATGCCGGTGTGCACGGACATCCAGTTGATGCCGGACTGCCCGTATCCCGCGCTCAGCCCGCGTCGCTCGACGGGGAGGGCGAACTTGGGCCGCAGCGCCTCCAGCCGGGCGGCCTCGGCCTCGGCGGCCTTCTTCGCCTCCTCGGCGGCCTTCTTCTCGGCGGCCTTCTTCGCCTCCAGGTCGAGGCGGCCCTGGGTGCGGCTGGCCCGCTCCGCGTAGTCGTCGGCGGCGGCGGTGAGGGATTCGAGCTGGGTGTCGAACTGCTTGTTCGCGGCGACCGGCTGGACGTCGGCCGGGTCGGGGGCGGCCACCGGGGGCTCGTCCTCGACGCTGTCCGTGCTCTGCACGGTGGCGGCGGCCGCGATGCCGGTGATGCCCAGGACGGCGATGGACGGGGCGGCGACGGTCATCAGGGCCGAGCGCCGGGGCTTGGCGCACCTCCGGCGGCCTCCGCCGCCGCGGGAGCCCTGCGGCTGGAAGGGGGCCGGGTGCCGCGGCCCGCCGTCCTGGTCCGCGGCGACGGCCACCGGCTGCGGGCCGGTGTCCGCGTCGTGGTCGGGCGCCGGACCGTCCTGGTCGTGCGCGCCGGCCAGGTTCCAGCCGGTGGTGTCGTGCTCGGCCGTGTCCTGGGCCGCCGTGTCCTGCGCGGCCCGGTCATGCTCCGCCGCCTCGTGGCCGGCCGGCGCGTCGTAGGCTTCCGGGCCGGTGATGCCGGTGGTGTAGGAGCCGGTGTCCCAGGCGCCCTCCCCGTAGGCCGTCTCGCCGTGGGAGCCGGTTCCCGCGGCGCCGTAGGTGCCTGCCGGGTACGCCTCGGCCGTGTCGTGGCCGCCGCTCTGCCAGGAGGTGTCGCCGGGTGTCTCCCACCCGTCGGCGCCGCTCTGGTGGGGGATGGTTCCCGCGGCGCCGTAGCCGCCGGTCTCCCAGCTCCCGGCCTGCCCGTTCGCGGTGTATCCGGTGGACCAGTCGCCGTACTGCTGCCCGTTCCCGTCGCCGCCGTAGCCGCCGGTCTCCGTGTCGCCGTGGGCCGGGACGCCGTGCGCGGGGGTGCCGTCCCAGGTCTGCGCGGCGTACTGGCCGTTGTCGTAGGCCGTGGCCAGGCCGTAGGGGTCGTGACCGTAGGACTCGTGCCCGCCGTAGGCGGCGTAGGAACCGTAGTCGGAACGCTCCGGGGCGGTCGCCGTTCCGTAGGGCGCGTGCATGTTCTCGTCAGCGGGGGCCGGGAAGGCGACTCCCGACGGGTGACGATCGCTCACCGACAATGCCTTTCGGCTCGATAACAGGAGCGGGGTTGCAGACCCCGGCGGCTGCGGTGCGGCGACTGTACCCGCCGGTCCGGGACGGCGACAATCTTCCAGAGGTTTCGGAAGTTCGAGAAACGGGCATTCGGCCCCCTTTCGGAGGACCCCTCATTGATGCACCACGACAGGTTCGAATTCTGTTCGAGTGGGATGCGGGGGCAGCCGGGTGTGATTTCGCCCTCTGAGCGTGCCGCGCCGTGGCCGGGTGCGAGATGCTGTGGCTAACGTTCGTGAACCCCCGGCATCGGCGCCGGGCGTCTTGGGAGGCAGAAATGGGTGTGTCGGGTCCGATCCGGGTCGTGGTCGCCAAACCAGGGCTCGACGGTCATGACCGCGGGGCCAAGGTGATCGCGCGGGCGCTGCGCGACGCGGGCATGGAGGTCATCTACACCGGACTGCACCAGACCCCGGAGCAGATCGTCGACACGGCGATCCAGGAGGACGCCGACGCGATCGGCATGTCCATCCTCTCCGGCGCGCACAACACACTGTTCGCCAAGGTCATCGACCTGCTGAAGGAGCGCGACGCCGAGGACATCAAGGTGTTCGGCGGCGGCATCATCCCCGAGGACGACATCGCGCCGCTCAAGGACCGCGGCGTCGCCGAGATCTTCACACCGGGCGCGCCCACCGGCGATGTCGTCGACTGGGTCCGCTCGCACGTCCGCGCCGCCTGACGCGAGTCCGCCCGCGCCGGGCAGGGACCGGCTGGTATCCCCTGCCCGGCCCGGCCATGCCCGGATCAGCTCTTCCTCGGCACCTTCAGCCGGTTCCAGCTGGTACGGCCCGGGATGCCGTCCGCGTCCGGTCCCGTGAAGCCCAGCTTGCGCTGCCAGGCCGCGTACGAGGCCTGGTCCACGCTCGTCCACTGCGGGCCCGGCCCGACCTGGTAGCGGCCGCATCCCTCCGCCACCAAGCGGCGGCCCATCGCGGTGACGACCGGGCTGTTGCGGCCCACCCGGAAGAACGACGGCCCGGGGAACGGCTCGTACGAGGCCGGCGCGGCCGGCGGCGGTTCCTGCGGTCCCGGTGCGCTGCCGCCGAGCCGCTTGCCGATCCGGGTGCGCATGGTGCGCATCGAGAAGCCCCTGGGGTCGATCTTGCCGACCTGCCACTCCAGATGGCCGATCACCGAGCGCCGGCTCCAGCCGTGCGCCCGGCACAGCGCCGCGGCCGCCCGCTCGATCGCCAGCAGCTGTGCCGCGGGCCACGGATCCTTGCCGTCCCCGAGATTGACGCACTCGAAGCCGTAGAAGACGCGGTTGCCGTCGGTGTCGTTGCGCTGCGGCGACGGCGTCGCGGCCTCCTTGATCACCGCGTCCAGGACCCGCCGGTCCCCTCGCCCGGCGTGGTTGGCCCTGCCGTTCCCGACCAGGTACACCGTGCCGTCCTTGGCGATCACGCCGTGGCACAGCGGTCCGGGCAGCCCGGTGTAGCCGTTGTAGCAGAGCTCCACCGAGTTGCCGGTGCCCGAGGTCACCGTGTGGTGGATCATCACCCCGTGGACGCCGCCCCAGGGGCCGGCCGCGTTGCGGTGATGCGTGCGCCAGCTCCGGTGCTCGGCGACCTTCAGCCCCTCGTCCCGCAGGGCCTTCAGCAGCCGGGCGGCGGTGAGCGGTGTTGCCATCAGGTACTCCCTCCCTCAGCCGGGACCCGCCCCGGCCGGGGCGGGTCCCGGTCCGTGTCAGTCCTTCTTCCCCTCCGACCGCTCGGCCGGGACGGGCTCGGCCAGCGGACGGAAAGCCATCCGCAGATCGGTGACGGTGCCCTCCCCCTGCACCCACGCCAGCGGGGCCCAGTGCACCTCGATCCCGGCCGGGGGCCGCAGCAGCGGCTGCCGGCCGGCGTCGGCCGGCCACTCCACCGAGCCGGTGACGGTCCGCGCGGGAATCAGCCAGTAGTCCCCGGTGCGGTAGTCGCCGCCCTTCTCGAACCACACCTGGACGCCGTCCTCCAGGCCGGTCCACGCGCCCTCCTCGATCCGCAGCGCCCCGGCGCGCGACGCCGGCCCGCCCTTGCGGGACGGTGCCCGGTGGTCCCAGCGGCGCAGGAACGGCCGCAGGTGCGGCCGCCGGCCGCAGCCGGGCGGCGGCTCGGCGGACAGCCTCACCCGCAGGCCCGGCAGATCGACCTCCTCCACGGTCAGCAGCGGATGCGCCTCGCCGCGGCTGACCGAGGCGGTGTCGCCGAACTCGACGAGATCCCCGGCGTGCAGGTCGAGCTTCTCGTCCCCGCCCGGCGACTCCAGCTCGGCCCATGTCCCGTCCAGCCCCGCGACGGAGAACACCACCGAGCCGTTCTCCCTGGACCACTTGAACGTGGCGTTGCCGTCGCCCGCGCCGCCCTGGTGGACCTCCACCCGGTACAGCTGGTTCTCCACCCCGCGGTAGCGGGCGTCCGGCGGGACCGCGCACGGGTCGTCGTCCGCGCCCGCCGGGCGTTCGCTGCGCGCGGCCAGCCGGGCGGCGGGCGCGGACCGCCGGTGCGACCACAGGCGGAAGGCCGCCCGCAGCGTGTCCGCGTCCGGCGCCTCGCCGTCCGGCAGTTCCAGCTCCGCGCCGGGCAGCGGCAGCACCTGCCACACCACCTTGGTGCGGGCCGCCGTGTCCGGCACGGCCGGGCCGAGCGCGACCTCGCGCAGCTGGGGGTCCTCCGCGGCGGTGACCGTGCGCTCCCAGACCTTCAGGCAGACCAGGTAGGGGAACTCGCCGGGCAGCCGGTCCCCGGCCCGCTCGGGGTCCAGATGGCCGTCGGGCTGGTCCCAGTAGGACCAGGAGGGCGGCGGCTCGACGGCCGCCGCGGCGTCCGCCTCCGGCCCGGGGCAGTCCCCGTCGTCCCCGGATTCCGCCGGGTCGCCCGGCAGCGGCCGGGTGGCGTCGCACAGGATGCCGTCCACGTAGTAGCGGCCCTCACCGATGTGCAGGGTGTCCGGGCCGCGCCGGCCGGCCTCGTAGGTGATGCGGAAGCCGGTGGCACCCACCGGGCCGCCGTGCTGCCCGATCAGATCGGCGGCGACGGTCCTGTCCCGGTGCAGCTCGATCGCCGTCTGTTCGTTGGCGTCGGCGTCCAGCTGCACCCGGCCCTGCTGGGCCAGTACCGCGGAATAGCGCTTCTCCGGCCGGAAGGTGGCCCGGGAGAGATCGGCGTGCATGGTTCCCCCTCTTTCGCTCAGGAGACGTAGAAGATCCCGGCATCGCTGCCGGCCGGTGTGTACTGCGCGAGCCGGTCCCGCAGCGCCGCGTCGCGCTGCGGCTGGTAGAGGTCGTGGAAGACGCCCATCTCCGAGTGGTCGTCCGCGCCCCGGGAGACAGCGGGCGGGCAGCCCGGGGCAAGCCGGCCGTACGCGGGCGTGCCGTACCGCTCGCTGCTGAACACCGGGCGGATCCGGTGGGCTTCCTCCCGGTCCGCGGTGTCGGGCACGCAGCGGTGCCGGGGCGGGGTGCGGGAGCCGGGCGGCACGTAGCAGAACCGCAGGCAACCGATGCCGCGCCGGGCGGTGTGCAGCCGGCCGGTGAAGATACTGTTCTCGGCGATCCGGACGGCGTGCGTGCGCACTTCGCCGATCACGGTGGTGCGATGGGCGTGCAGCACGGCGTGCGCGTGCCGGCAGTCGGGGGCCGTGAGCGCTTCCCGGTCCGGGCCGGTGGCGTCCAGGACGCTGTCGGCGATGTGGAGCGGCAGCGGATCGGTGCCCACCTCGTCCCCGAGGACCACGACCGTGCCGAGCACCGAGTGCTCGATCCGCACGCAGGCGGAGGTGCGCTCCAGCACCAGGCTGGGCTCCTGCGGGGCCTTCGGGGCGCAGTGCGGGGTCAGCGACCAGCCGGGCACCAGCGTGCAGTGCCGTACCACCAGGGCCCCGACCGGGCCGCTGACGTGCACTCCGCGGCCGGTGATCAGCAGGCCGTCGAGCACCATCCGAGGGGCCGGCGGCTCCTGTGGCTTCCCGGCGCACGGCTTCTCGCCGGGCGGCTTCCGGCCGCCCCTCGCGCCCTCCCGGGCCCGGACGGTCAGCGCGTCGGGGCGGTTGCTGTACCAGTCCAGGAGACGGATCACCGGCCGGGTGCCCTCGGCCGCGCGCAGCTCCAGGCGGTCCCCGGGCCGCAGTTCGAAGTCCAGCTGCTCCTGGTAGGCGCCGCTGCGCGTGATCTCGATGACGCCGTCCCCGGGGCAGCGGCCGGCGTCCCGGTCGGACCGCCAGTGCGCGTAGGCGTCCGTGATCCGCTGGTGCGGCCCGCCCGGACCGACCCGGTACACCCTGGTGTCCGGCGGGGTGTCCCGCTCCCGCTCGTACTCCCCGGCGCCCATGTCCTCGCTGAAGGCGTAGTGGTAGCTGACCAGGACGCCGCGCCGGGGGGCGCACCGCGAGCCGAAGGCGATCCGGCCCAGCTCCGGGTCCACCGCGATCCGCCCGCGCGGCGGGCGGTAGGTCCAGTCGGTCAGGTCGGCCACGACGATGTCGGCCGGCTCGACCGGCTCGCGCCGCCCGTCGCGCCAGATCGTGAAGCTCTTGCCGGGGCCGTAGTGATCGGTGAGCCGGTCCGCGAGCTGCCGGCGCCGGAGGAAGGCCGGAACGCCGCCCGCCGGGGCCGGTGCGACGGCCGGGGAGGGCAGCGCGGCCCCGGTCTCCGGGCGGGGTCCGGGACCGGCCACCAGCGGACTGTCGTTGCCCAGGATGGAGAAGGTGTAGAGATTCCGGGCACGGTCCACGCAGTAGGCGGGCGCGCCGGTGACCGGGTACGGCTTCAGCCGCCAGACGAACAGCCCCAGACCGGCCGGTGTGTACCCGCCCTGCCTGCGGGCCGAGCCGGCGCGCCGCACATCGGCGGAGCGCGCGTGCGTACCGAACGGGCCTCCCGCCAGGTCCAGTGCCGCGCCGTCCCGCAGATCGGCCAGCCGCCCGCGGGCCGACCGCCGTTCACCGGCGCCGCGCTCGCCCTCGTGCCCCGGCCCGGCGCCGTACAGGCGCACCGGCTGCTGATGGGCCAGCAGCCGGGAGAACTCCACCGCCCGGGCCGGCCAGCCGGCGACCGATCCGGACAGCTCCTCCAGCAGGCCGAAGGTGCCCTTGCGCCGCCGGTGGCCGACCGTGGCGGCGACGTCGTGGCGCGGCGCGAGCAGCCCGAAGACCCGGGGCCGCCGGTCCGGACCGGCCCGCAGCGCGCTCTCGTGGCCCGGCGGGAGGCGGTAGCCCACCAGGTCGCCGATGTACGGCACCGCCCAGTCGGCGGCGGTCTCGATGAACCAGTCCTCGTAGGCCTGCTCCACGTCGCCGCGGATCAGGCCGGCCTGTTCGGCGATCACCGCGAGCAGCGCGCGCAGCGGACCGCCCTCCTCGGCGTCGCGCATCCGGTGCCACTGCGGCAGCAGTTCCGCGAGCCCGTCCGGCTCCCTGCTCATGGTGCGTCCCCCTCGTGGGCGCGAATGTCCGTCATCGGATCTCCGTCAGGATCAGGGTGTCGGCGACCTCCGGCGAGAACACGGCGAGCTGTGCCGGGCGGATGCCGCGGAAGGTGACGACCGTGCTGCCCTTCTCCAGCGGCCCGGTTCCGGTGATGCCGGGGTTCAGCCGCAGCAGCGCGGCGACCGGGAGGCCGTACCGGGCGGCGACGGAGGTGAGCGTCTCCGCCTCCCCGCACACCCGGTGGATGTCCTCGGCGAACCGGGCGGGCAGAGCCGGGACCACCGGCAGCGGCTCGTCCAGCCGGTCCGCCAGGTCGCGCAGCCCGTCGGGGGTGAGGGAGGCGGGCACCCCGGTGAACGCCCGCACCTCCAGCGAGTCCACGCCGGGCACGGTGTGCGCGGCGGCCAGCACCCGGGACAGCCGGGCCGGCCTGCCCAGGTCCCGGCCCGGGGGGCCGAGCCGCTCCAGGAGCACGGCGCGCAGGCGTGGTTCGACGTCCTCCCACCGGTGGTCCGGGTCCACCCGCACGCCCGCCACCAGCAGCAGCAGGACGAGTTCGCGGACGGCCACCCGGACCGGCAGCCGGCTGCCCCCGTGGGCGGTGAGCGCGGTGTGCAGGTGGCGCACCGCGTCGGAGTCCTCCGTCAGCGGCACGTCGTCCACGCCGGCCACCGTCACGTGCATCACCCGGCGGCGCCCGTCGGACAGCAGAGCGGCCGAGGCCCGTCCGATCGCGGCGCGGGTGCGGGCGAAGTCCGCGTAGTCGGACACCGACACCAGCCGGTCCAGGGCGGAGACCGCCAGCGGGATGTTGCGGCGCAGCAGGCCCGGCCCGTCCGGGTCGGCCCCTCCGGTGGCGGGCTGCGGGTTGGTGACGCCCGAGACACCGAGCGGGCGGCTGGTGGGCTGGGTGATCCGCTCCGCCGGGACGTTGGCGTCCTTGCCCAGGCCCACCCGGTACCGGGCCCGGACGTTCTCCTCGCCGGTGGGCAGGCGGGCGCCGTGCACCCCGTCGCCGAAGGTGACCGTGGTGCGGCCGTCGCCGGTCTCGCCGGTGACGAAGACCTGGTCGTGCGGGCCATGACCGGCGAGACCTTCCACCTCGTGCCGGCGTACCCCGTCGACGTGGATCTCCAGCGTGGAGGCCGCGCCCCGCGGGGAGTCGTCGGCCAGCCAGGTCAGCGGCCCCTGCCAGAGGGCGAACGTCTGCCCCGCCAGCCCGGCGTCGCCGCTGCCGATGGCCTCGTCGCGGCTCGCCCCGTGGGTCGCCCGCACCACGTTGCCGTGGATCCGCAGGCCCTCGCGCCGGTAGCGGTGGGCGAGGTCCGCGGACAGGGTGAGCGTGGTGTGCACCGTGTCGCCGGGCAGCGACGGGTCGACGTCCTGGCGGACCGCGGCGATCATCGCGGTCTCGGCGCCCCGGACCCCCTCGGTGCGGGGGATGTCGGCGCGCTCCCCGGTGACGGTGATCCAGCGGCCGGGCGTCAGGCCGTCGTACATTTCCGCCAGTTCGATCTCGTTGCCACTCACCTCCTCCTCCACCGGCTCGTCCGCAAGGCTCAGGGCGTCGCCCCTGGCCAGGACGGTGGTCCCCCGGATGTGCGACAGCAGCACGTCCTCCTCGTCGAGCCACGGGCTCTCCAGGGTGAGCTCGGTGACCTTGCCGGTGATCCCGTAGTTGGCCTGCGAGACCACCCGTGCGGAGGCCACCCGGGTCACGACCAGGGCCAGGTTCCCGTCGCCCGGGATCAGGCCGGTTCCCTTGCCCGGGCGCTGGACGACGACCCAGCTGCCGGGTGCGATGCCGTCGTGCACGGCGTCCAGGGCGAGGACGTTCCGGGAGGTCAGCTCCAGCCGCGAGGACAGCGAGATCTCCACGGTGACCGGCCCGTCCCCCTCGCCCTCCCCCTCGCCCTCGGCCGGGCGCCGCACCGTCACCTCGAAGTCGCCCTGCTCGGTGCGGTGTTCCTCGCCGGGGGCGAGCAGCCGCTCGAAGACCTCGCCGTTGCCCACGGTCACCCGGATGCGCCCGCCGGCCTCCGGGCGGGAGACGAACAGGACGCGGCCGGGCAGGTCCCCGAGCAGCTCGGCGGTGACGCCGGGCTCCTGCCCGGACGGCTCCTCGCCCTCCGCGGGCGGCTCGTGCGTGGTCAGACGCACCCGGCCCGGCCCGAAGTCGAAGGTCCCGGTGAAGGGCAGCGAGCGGTCCCGCCGCACCGAACCCCCGGCCTCCACGTACAGGAAGTCGGCACGGGCGGGCACCGGCCCGCTCTCCCCGGCGTCCTCGAACGTGACGCGCCAGGTGAGCAGCCGGCTGCCGGTCAGCGCCCAGTCCTCGTACCGGACGACGCGCCCGCTGCCGTCCAGCACCGGCCGCAGCGGCGCGGTCGCCCCGAACGGGGTGGCGGTGACCCGCATCGCCAGCACCTCGCGGAGGGCGAGCGGTTCGGTCACGTCGACCCGCCGCCACGCCTCGTACAGCCCGTCCGCCAGTCGCGGATCCAGCGCCGTCAGCAGCCGCGCGCCGGTGTCCGAGCCGGGCGCGTAGATGCTGTGCGGGTCGCGCGCCAGTTCCCGCGCGCCGCGCGGCAGCCGGGGAGCGGAGGTCCGCAGCGCGGGTAGCAGCGAACCGAGCGCGGCCGTCGCCGCGTCGGCCGCCGGCGGAGGCTCGGGCCCCGGACCGCCCCCGTCCGGCTCCGGCTGCGGCGGCTCCAGCACGGCCGCCCGGTCCTGCAGTTCGATCAGCCGGGTCTTCAGGCCGGTGAACCAGGCCAGCACCTCCGGGTACTCCGCGGCCAGTTCCTGCGCCTCGTCCAGCCGCTCGACGGTGTGGTCCAGCCGCCGGGAGAAGCCCGTGGGGGTGTCCAGCAGATCCAGTTCCGCGCGCAGCGGCGCCAGTTCCTGCTCGTCGAACTCCTCGATCAGCGGGCTGCCGGCCGGGCGCGGGTGCGGCCCGCCGGCGGTGTCGGTGATCCAGGCCGCGAGCTCCTCGCGCAGCTGCTCCAGGGACACCAGGGTGCCGCCGGGCAGCGAGACGACCGTGACGCCGGTCTCCCGGTCCACCCGCACGCCGGACACCGGCAGCAGGACCCGCTGCTCGGGACCGGCGGACTGCTCGGCGCTGAAGACGTACAGCAGGTGGTCGCCCGGCCTGACGTTGTTCGCCGTGCCGGCCAGATGCAGCCGGCCACGCCCGGCCAGCCCGGCCGCGGTCAGCCGGCAGGGGCGGCGCTGCCGGACCCGCAGGTCGTTCCACGACCAGCGGGCGGTCAGGTCCTCCACCGTCTCGAAGGACTGCGGCTCCTCGCCGGCCCCCGGCACGCTCTGACTGCGCGACCCCCGCGGGATCACCACCGGCCGGTCCGGCCCCTGCCGCGGGTCGTGGTCCAGCGAGTACGCCAGAAACACTCCGGCGGCCACGCCGGGCCGCGGCCGGTATCCGGTCAGCCCGCCGAGCAGCGCCAGGGACTCAGGGTCCCGGGCGGTGCGCAGACAGCCCTCGTCGGCGATCCGCTCCGAGTGGAAGGTCAGCAGGTCGCCCAGCACCGCCCAGGTGTCGAGCAGCCCGACGGCCGGATCGTCCGGGGTGCGCACCGTCAGCCCGTGCAGGGCCGGGTGGGCGGGCCCGGCGAGCCGGCCGAGCATCGCGTCGAGGAACTGCCCGTAGTCGCCCACCCGGCGGGCGAGGGCGTCCTGCCCGGGCGGGTTGCCGGCCGGCGCCGGCGGCCGGCCGTCGAACCGGCCGTCGCAGCCGCAGCCGCAGCCTGTGCCCTCAGGTCCTCCGGTCACAGTCCTTCACCTCCGAGCAGGATCGCCAGCCGGCCCATCTCCGGCCGGCGCGGGTCGTTGTCGCAGCGGACGATCTCCAGCGGGCCGGGCCGCAGGACGCCCGCCTCGCGTTCGCCGGGGTCCGGACCCCCCAGGCGCCGCAGCCGGGTGACCCGGACATCGGCCACCCCGGGCACCGCCGCGGCGAAGGCCACCAGCCGGCCGGCCCGGACGGGGTCACCGAACGTCCGCGCGTCCGGGTGGAAGAAAGCCGGCCGCCCGCCGGGCAGCGTCCCGGTGCCCAGTGCCCGCCGCAGCCCCGCGCGCACCGCGCTCTCCCGGTGCCCGGCGGCCACGCAGACGCGCAGCTCGATGTCGAGCGGCAGCTGCCGGGCGGGCAGCACCACCAGGTCGTGCCCGGTCAGCCGGAACACCTCCAGCGCCTGCGCCACCGCGTCCAGCAGGTCCGGGCCCGGCCCGCCGGTGCCGGACGCGTCGACCGCGACGTGCGCCTCCCGGGTGCTGCCGGTCCAGCGCAGCTGCGCCGCGGCGCGCCGCACGCCCGGCAGCCCGGACGCCAGGGCGGCGTAGTCCTTGGCGGTGACGGCCCGCAGCAGGGTGCGCCTCAGTGCCGGCGGCGCCAGCTGCCGCACCTGGTCGACCGGCTCGGGCGCGGTGCCGCCGGTGGCCGGCAGCGGGTTGCGGACCCGCGTCACCGCACCGGCCACCTTCCGCTCCACGCCCGCGCGGCGGCACAGCACCAGGTGGTTGACGGCCTCCGCGCCGACGTTGCCCGCCGGGCCGTTGCCCACCCGGCAGGTCACCTCGACGCGGGCCCCGGGCGGCGGTGGGGCACCGTGCCGGCCGTCGCCGAAGCGCAGCGCGAGACGGCCGTCGTCCTCCAGCTCCCCGACGAAGTGCCGGTCCCGGTGCCCGGAGGCCAGCAGGTCACGGCGCGGCACCCACACCTCGCCGCCTGCTGCGGCGGTCACCGCCGGCAGCGCCCGGCGCGGGTCCTGCGGGAGCCCGGAGACCGGCCCGGCCAGCACCGGGTGGTCCGGCCGCAGCCCGGCCGCGTAACGCTCCCCCCAGGAGCGGGCGATCTCCCAGGCGATGTGGTCGCCCTGCACGGCGCCGGCCCTCGCCCGGGCGGTCAGCACCTCCAGCCGGCGCAGCTTGTCCGCCAGCAGCCGGTGCCGCCTGGCCAGCAGGTCGCGCAGCGCGGCGGCGGGCCGGCGGGCGAGGCGGGCCTCCTTCACCGCCTCGGCACCGAACAACACGGTGAGCTCGGCGATCTCGGCACGGGACAGCCCTTCGGAACCGCCGGCCGCGCGCCACAGCTCCGTCAGCCGCTGCCGGACCAGCTCCGGCACTCCGGCCAGCCGGGACGCCTGCCCGGCCGCGACGACCGCCGGATCGGGGAACGGCGCCGCCTGGGTCACCGGCGCGTGCCGCAGCACCGGCCGGAACCGCTCGCGGATTCCCGGGTAGGAGGCCTGGGCGAGGAGCCGGTGCAGCACCTCGGCCTGCGCGTCGGCGGTGGGCGGCAGCACCCGCTCCTCGCCTCCGGAGCCGGGACGCAGCCGCACGTCCAGCCCGGCGCGGAGCACGGCCTCCTCGCCGACGGCGGCGAACAGCCCGCGCACCTGATTCGCCGTCAACTGAAGTCCTGCGCCTGCCTGATCGATCAGGGCGTGCACCGCCCGCGCGGGCGCGTTGCCCCGCGGCGGGTCCGGGCAGCCGAAGGCCGGCGGGTCGCAGGACGGGACACGCACCGGCTCCGGCGGCACCGTGAAGCCCTCCGGCTCGCCGCCGCAGAAGGTGACCGTGCGGCCGTGATCGACGGCGACCACATTGCCGCGGGCCACGCTGACGTCCGCGACCGGCCCGCAGCCGGTGCCGCCGCGTGAGGACAGGCACACCGGGAACGGCGGCGCGTCCTCCGGAGCCCAGGACACCTCCACCACCGGCTGGTCGCACAGCTCGTCGTACCCGGGGGTGACCGAGAGCAGCCGGACCGCCCGGCGGCGCGCCGGATCGGCGTCCGCCGGGACGCCGGAGCGCGGGCCGAGCACCTCCTCGATCAGCAGCAGGTCCCCCGGCCGCAGGTCCAGGGCCCGCTCGCGCGGCACGCCGGGCTTCTCCGGTCTGCCCGGGCCTCCAGGGCCCCGGCCTCCGGCAGCCCCGGGCCCGGGCTCGCCGGACTCCTGCCCGGCGGTCGTCCCCGGAGCGTCCGTCCCCGGAGCGTCCGTCCCGGGAGCGGAGGCTTCGGCGGAGCCGGGGCACCCGTCCCGCCAGGCGTCGCGGAGGGTGGCGCGGGTGGCTCCCCGGGGCAGGACGCACTCCTCGTCCCCCCAGGTCCAGAAGCGGATGAGGTTGTGCTCCGGGCGCAGCGTCACCTCCCGCCGCTCCAGCGGCTCGAAGACTTCGGGCGGGCCCTGCTCGTCGAGCGACCGCAGGATCTCGTCCGTGAGGACGGGAGGGAGCGCGGGGCGCTCCCGGGGCTCCGGCCGCCCGGCGTCCACGGCGGCGAACCGGTACTCCCCGTGCCGCAGGGTGATCCGGCGGCCCGTCTCCAGCACCACCAGGGCCCGGGCGTTGCACCCGTCGTGCATCGCGTAGTCGACGAGCCGGGTGTGCCGGCGCACCGACACCCGGCGGCGGGCGGTGGCCAGGTAGGCCTCCGTGCCCACCGCGTCCTGCAGATGACTGATCCGGTCGGCGGTGTGGGCCAGCAGCTCCACCAGGGTCACACCGAGGTCGGGCACGTGGCGCTCGACCCAGTCCGGGGTGGTCAGGGCCAGGTGGTCCAGAGCTGTCCGGAGCAGGCTGTCGTAGTCCCGCGCCGTGTAGTCGACGACCGGCGCGGGCCGGAACGCCGGCGGCGGCTCCGGCTCACCGACGCAGTCGAACGGGGTGGGGCAGCCGGGCAGGAAGGAGAAGCCGGCGCGGTGGTAGCGCGGGTCGAACCCGGACAGCGGCTCGGAGCCCGGCCGCCCGTACGGACCGGGCTCGACCAGGCACAGGGTGTACCGGGAGGTGTCGCCGGTCCGGTCGAGGACGACGGACATCCGGTCGTCGAGTTCCGGGTCGTCCTCCCGTTCCACGGTGACGTCGACGGCCCGCAGGTCCCGGACCCGGCGGCCGCCGTCGATCCGGATGTTCTCCGGGCGGACGCGTCGCGGCGCCTTGCCCAGGAAGGTGACGGTGAGGGTGAGCCCGTCGTCCGCGACCTCGATCCCGTCCAGCCCGTTCAGCCGGGGTGCCCTCCGCACCGCGTGCCGGCGCGGCCCCGTGCGGCACACGGCCCCCTCGCCCTCGGCGCCCGCGCCGCTCATGACGCCCCCCTTCCTTCGAACACCTCGTCGCGGCGGGTGGCGGTGGCGCGCACCACGTAGACCAGGTGGACGCGCACGACGTTCTCCTCGCTCACCACGTCCAGGGACTCGACCTCGATGACATCGCCGAGCCACTGCTGCAGGGCGGCCTGCACGGACAGTTCGACGGCGGAGGCCAGCTCGGGGCTGTTCGGCGCGAAGACCAGATCGAGCAGCCCGCAGCCGAAGTCGGGGCGCATCACGCGCTCTCCGGGGCTGGTGAACAGCAACTGCTCGATCATGCCGCGCACATGCTCCTCGTAGGGGGCGTGAGCGGTCCGGCCGCGCCGGTCGGTGCGGAACGGGAACGCGATGTCGGTGCGGGTACCGGACCGGGTGCCGGGTGCGATGTCGGCCATGGCCCGCTCACCGTCCCGTCACGCGCTGCTGGACGACGCTGACGGCCGGCGGGCCCTGCGGCACCTGCGAGGCGCTGTAGCACTGGGCCGCGGAGCCCTGGAGGAGCGCGGCCGACCCGTTCACCAGCACCCGGCCGGTGCCGGTCGTCCATCGGACGGTGGTGCACGGCCGCGGCGTGCCCCCGACTGTGTGCGGGCAGCCGGTGACGGTGTAGAAGTCGGCGGCCGACGCCACCGGTTCACCGTTCACCAGCACCCGCGACTGCGCCGGCAGGGCGGTCGCCCGGGCGCCGTGCGGACAGGTCACGGTCGCCCCGGTGTGCAGCAGATTCCCGGACATGTGAAAACCCCCTTGGATCACGTCTGGCGGCGTCTACTCGCGTTCGATCCGCAGAACGCCCTGGTTGATGCTGACGACGGAGCCGGTGAGCGAGACGGACGCGCCCTGGCCGTTGTCGAGATGAATGCCGGTGTGGTCGATCACGAGCGACGCGCCGCTGGGCACCGAGAGCGTGATGCCCTTCCCGCCGGGCTCGTCGGAGAGCACCACCTTGCGTTTCTCCGGGG
This sequence comes from Streptomyces sodiiphilus, assembly GCF_039529215.1. NCBI lineage: Bacteria > Bacillati > Actinomycetota > Actinomycetes > Kitasatosporales > Streptomycetaceae > Streptomyces > Streptomyces sodiiphilus. The sequence goes on from NZ_BAAAMJ010000031.1 coordinate 75,995, forward strand.
TCTGCAGGACCACGTTCGGGGAGTCCGGCAGGTTGTCCCGGGCGTCCTCGGGGACCTCCTCGCGTTCCCCGTACCAGCAGCCCGACCAGATCGGATAGCTCGGATTGCCCTGCTCGAACTCCACCCACACGCCGGCCTGCCGGGGCGGCACCATGTACTGGCCCATGCCGTTCCCGGCGATGGGGAAGCACGGCATGGCCCAGGACGACGGGGTGTCCCCGAGCACGTCCGGGACCTGCACGCGGAGCCGGCCGATGCCCATCGGGTCGGCGTTGTCCGTGACCTTCCCCCGGAACTTGCCGAGGTAGCGCTTCGGATCTGCCATCTGATGCCTTCCGGTGTCCTGGTGGCGGGCTAGGGGCGCACGGTCGCGTGCCGGGCGACCAGTCCCTCCCGGGCGAGCGTGAAGTTCTGCGTGTAGGAGCCGCGTCGCAGGTCGTGGGTGACGCTCTTGACGAAGTACTCGCCGTCGTAGGTGAGGCCGGCGCCGCGCACCCCGACCAGCTCCCGCGGGCGCAGCACGTAGCCGTACCGGACGACGTCGAGCTGCCCCGAGCCGGAGATGGCGTCCGAGGACTCGGCGGCCCTGGCGACGGCCTCGGCCAGCCCTTCGCCGCCTTCCTTCTTCGCGGTGTCGCTCAGCACCCTCTTCTTCAGCGCCGGTGCCGGCCTGCGGGCCAGCGGCGGCCGCAGCACGCTGATCTCGGGCACCCCCAGCACGTTCAGGACCTGCGAGCCGCGGGTGCGCTGGTTCTGCACCCGTGCCTCGGGCTCCTCCCGGGCCGCGCCGTCGTAGGAGAACGTCAGCTGGTCGACGTTGGACAGCGCGTCCATGTTGACGTTGAGCGCACGCTGCGGCGTGCCGATGCGCCATTCCGGGCCCCAGTAGGCGCGGCTGGCGCCGGGGCGCGGACCCGGGTCGAGGAAGAACACGAACCCGTTGGCCCGGGCCAGTTCGGTGACATAGGCCAGGTCGGTGCCGCTCTGGAAGTCGATCCGCCGGGTGCGCAGCGGGATCTGCGGGATCAGCTCCGGCACCACTTGCGGGGTGATGCCGTACCCCGCGTACCGGTCGATGATCTGGCGCACCCGCGCGCTGGGCGCCATGTCGGGGAAGTCCTGCCCGGCACGCTCCTCCAGGTCCATCAGCACGGTCAGGTCCTCGCCGGTGACGGTCAGGGTGGACTGGCCCGGCTCGTTGCTGATGCCCACCTCCTGCCGCATGGCGACGCCGTCCATCAGGACCGTGGTGGCGCCCTGCACGGTGGTGGTGAGAACGACACGCACCGGCGGATCGAACCAGCCGTCCGGCAGCAGCCGGGTGTTGATCAGTCCGCGCCTGGACAGGTCGAACGCGAGCTGGAAGCCGCTGCGTTCCCCGGTGGTCATGGTGACCTGCGCGGACAGCAGGGCGTCGGCGACCTCCCGCGGCACCGGACGGGCCATCGTCCGGCCCATGCGGAGGGTGAGGTGTACCGGACCCCGGCGGACGGGCTCGTCAGGCATGTCCCGCCCCTCCGGGCAGCGGGATCACGATGGTGGCGCCGGGCGTCGAGGTCAGCTCCGCCGGGTCGAGCACCGGGTTGGCGTCGGCGATCCGCCACCACTGGCCGGCGCTGCCCAGATAGCGGTGCGCCAGCAGGTCGGGACGCTCGCCGGCTCCGACCGTGTGGGACACCGGCTCGCCGGTCTCGTCCAGCCGGGGCAGCAGCCGCCGCTTGAGGTACGGCACCTGACGGCCGTCGGGCAGGGTGTGCACGGCGGTGCCGATGCCGTGGTAGCGGCTGGAGCGCGGATAGCGGTTCTCCGTTGCGGCCCGCTGAGAAGTGTCGTGGTGCCCGGGCATCAGAAGCCTCCCAGTCCGATGTCGCCGCCGGTGAGCCCCAGGGCGTCGAGCCGGCCGGCGGCGGCGCTGCCGGCCAGGCGCTCCTTCTGCGCCAGGTGGGCGAGATACAGCTCGCTGCCCCGGTGGCCCGGTGGCAGGTCGCTGACGGACAGCACGTGCACACCGAGGTTCAGCGAGGCCCGGATCGGGTTGAGGTGGACGTCGAAGTGCTCCTCGGTGACGGACACCTCGGTCAGCCGTACCGGCATCACCCGCTTGTTGCCCCAGGTGAACAGGGTCAGCGGCGCCTCGATCGGCGTGATCTCCAGCGTCCCCCGGGCGGCCAGGGACTCGGCGGCCCGGAGTTGCGCGGTGGTGGGGTGCAGCAGCATCTCCAGGGTGGCGAGCTGCGGATGGATGCCCTCCGGCGCGGCGACGTCCAGCTGGTCGGTGGCGTCGATCTCGGCGGTGAACCGCCAGCTCTCCACCGCAGGGCCCTTCAGCCGCAGCGCCTCCGTGCGGTCCCCGGCCCCCTCGGCCCCGGCCGCCTGCGGCGTGAGCGTCCGCTCCAGCGAGTCGGGATTGAACTGCAGCACGATGATCCGCTGCGGCGCCCCCCGCACCGGATCCACGATCACCAGCCCCGACCTGACCGGCCGGGGAATATCCGCATACCGTGTCATGGGCCGGCCTTCCGGAATTTCTTCCGAACTGCCGCGGCAGTTCGGATAATCTCCCGGTCACGGTCCTTTCTCGAAATGCGGTCGAGATCTTCCATGAAGAGGAGCCACTCCGTGTAGGCCACTGCCCACACGGATGCCAGGCGGACGCGGGAATCGGGATGCTGCAGGCCCTGCCGGATCGTTTTGATGACACGCTCCTCGGGTTCCAAGGGGGCACCCACGCCCAGCCTCAGCAGGGCGCGGGCCCTGTCGGCCGGGCGGACTTGAGTTGTGACGTCGGTGAGCAGTTCCTCGATGGTCCACACCGCCAGGCTTCGGCATACGGTTCGGATGGCTTCTTCAGCTGCCTCTGGGACCTCATTCATAGCTACCATGTAGGCGGCATCGATCAGATCATTGTCGAGGTAGTGGACTGACCCGTTGTCCTGGGAGTCCCACTTGACTTCGTACGAAATCCCTTTTTCGGGATCGCTCTTGACCTGTCCGACGAAGATCCAGCCTTGCCTATCGGCCAGAGCGCGTACCTCGCTCCCCTCCACCCGGTCGTGCAGGACGACTCGGCGGCTCATTCTTTTGTCGAGAACCATTATCGCACCCCATAAATGTAACGGATCTTTTTCTCGATGAGCGCGAAGAGCTCCCTTTTTCCGTTCTGCGACTCCGAGAAGTCGAGCCCGGAAAGGGAGGCCCATTCCGTCAGGAAGTCGATCTCCCGGCGCTCCATTCTTCTTGCCGCTTCAGTTTTTCTGAAGTTGCCCTCCTTTGCGATTCTCTGCCAGGACTTCCGCATGTATGCATCTTCTGTCTCTTCTTTCTCGTCCCGCTTTGTTTTGGTGTATGTCTCCATGTCTGCCACGGTGAAGCCCTCTGACTTGGTCAGTTCCATCATCCGGTCAACGCGTTCGCGCCGCCGCGTCTTCTGCTTCTTGAGGTCTTCAAATTCTAGATGGAAGTTCAGGAATCGTGCCTGTCTCTGGGCTCTCTCATCCGGCGTGGGCTTCGCTCCCTTGGGAACGTCTCCCGTCATCGGAATGATGTTGACCATCTCCTGAAGGCTTCTCTTGCGGTCCTTTGCGGCATCGTAAGCCAGGGCGCGGTAGACCAAGTCGCTCGGAGAGCGATTTTCCTCCACTGCGTGGAGGGTATGCAGGTAGAGGCGCTGGAATCGCCACTTCGGCAGGCGTCTGGGTTTCGTGTTCCCGCGCAGGTCTGCAAGCATTTCGATTGCGAATCTTACCTGCTTCTGCTCCGATAGGTTCTTGAACATGCTCCGGTACTTGTGCCCCAGTCCTTCCCCTTCGGTCTGCTCTTTCCTTCCGTAGGGCGAGATGAAGTAGTTCCTTGGGTTCTGTGTGCGCCATTGGGACAGGCCCACTGTGGCCGCGAGTTTTCCGATGTGCTGGATCACGTGACGGCCTGTTTTGAAAAGCCCTCTCCTTAGGATCTCTGCAATCATGTTCGACTGGGCTGTGTGGCGGTCGACTTTCATGATCTTGTCGTCGCCGAATCCGAGATCTCTTCGGGTGGCCTTCTTTGCGGTGAACTCCTGGACGTCTGCGGCCGCCTTGCGAATGAATCGAATTAGTTCGACACTATCGATCCTCACCCCGGCCACCGTTACCATACCGGGGTTTAGGAGCGCCCTGATGTCGAACTGGCTCGTCCCTTGGATGGCCAGCTGCCGGAGCCGGTTCCAGGTCTTCAGTCCAGCCAGTGTCGCTTTGAGCACAGGGCGCCGGACGCCCTTGTCCAGCATCCTCTTGAGGCGAGGGCTGATCCGCGCGACGATCTTGCGGAGGCGGGCTTCCTTGGACTCCTTGGACTTTCTGGCCTTCCGGCCCTCCTGCCGGCGTTGTCGCTTCTGCTCCGTGTGGAGCCTGGAACGGTCGCGGAGGCGGGTGCGGAGGGAGCGGAAGGAGTTGCGGATCGTGCGGGCGCTGCGGGTCAGTGCCCGGCCGACGCGGGAGGTGCGGAGCCTGCGGCCGAGCGCGCGACGGGCCCTTCTGACGGCCTGCAGGGCCCTGCGCACGGCGGACCGGGAGGCGGCAAGGGCCCGGCCGGTGGGGGAGACCGGCTTGCGAGGCTTGGCCGGCTTGGGCCGGGTGGTCTCGGGACGCTTGGGCCTGCTGGTCGCCGGGGTGGGGGTGGCCGGCTTGGTGGGGGCTGATGCGGTGGGGGAGGGGCCGGCAGACGGGGAGGTGGTGGGGGACGACGGCGAAGTGGTCGGGGAGGAAGGGGTGGTGCCGGTCGTGCTGGGTCGGGGGGTGCTCGTGGTGGGGGCGGAGGAGGGGGTGGGAGACGTCGGTTTCGGGGGCGTGGTGGACCTGGGGGGTGTGGTCAGGACGGTTTGAGCCTTGCGGAGGTCGGCGCGGGCGGCGTTGGTGGCGGCGCCGGCTGCCTTGCGGGTGCCCCGGCCGGTCTTCCGCAGGCCCTTGCCGATCGTCTTGGCCAGCTTCTTGAAGCCGTTGCCCACCGCCTTGAGGGGCTTGCCGATGCGCTCCAGCAGGAAGTTGGCGATGAAGTCCAGCAGGGCGACCGCGCCCAGGGCCAGGGCCTTGGCGAACAGGCAGGCGGCCGGGCCCGCCCTGACCGCCTTGAGGTAGTCGATGAAGGCGCCGATCGCGGCGATGATGGAACTGATGCTCGCCCAGGCGGCCTTGAGCCCCTGCACGATGGTGAGGATGGCTCCGGCGGCCGGGACGATCAACGAGATCAGCTTCTCGATGACCAGCATCACGATCATCATCGGAAGCGAGGCGAGGATCGCCTCCCACGCCTTCCGGCCGATCTCCTTCATCGAGACGCAGCCCTTGCGCAGGGTGTCGATGACGGCCCTGCCCAGCCCCAGGACGCCCTGGACCTTGGCGTCGAACCACTGCCGGACCGCCGCCTTCAGCTGCGGCCAGAGGTGGTCGCTGACGCCCTCCTTGGCCGAACTCCCCATCCGGGACAGCCAGCCGCCGGGGTCGGGGGCGATGTGGCCGGCGATGACGGCGAACTGCCCGAAGGCGTTGATCGCCGCCTTCACCATCTCGACGACCTTCCGAAGCCCTTCCCGGACGAACTCCACCGCCGCCCTGAGCCCTGCTTCCAGGACGTTCAGCAATGCGCTGAGCGCGCCGGCCAGGTCGTCGAGAAAGGCGTTGACCGTGTCCTTCAGCGCGTCGGCCAGGATGTTGACCGACTCGATGGCGGAGTCCCGCCACTCGTCGACCGCGTCGCGGAATCTGTCCCGCAGCTCGGGGAAAGCCGCCAGCAGGACGTCACCGAGGGCGATCAGCGCGTCCGCGAAGACGTTGATCAGGATGACCGCGAGGTCCCGCATCGCGTCGATGGCCGCGTTGGCGAACGTCCGGAAGCCCTCGATGATGCCGTTGACCACGGCCCGGGCCGCGTCGAAGATCGCGGTGATGCCGGCGAGCAGCGTGTCGAAGAAGCTGCTGACCTTGGAGGCGACCCAGCCGAAGAAGCCGCCCGATCCCTTCTTCTCCTCCTTCTTCTTCCGCGCGGCCTTCTGCTCGGCCGCCTCCCGCTCCTCCTGGATCTCCTCGTTGTCGTCGTCCTTCCTGTCCTCGATCCGCCGGTCGGTGTCCTGGCGCTCCTCGTCGATCTCCTTGTGGGTGCCGGTGTACTCCTCGGTGGCCTCCTCGTCGGCCTTCTCGATCTCCTCGTCCTGGTCCGCGCGCAGTTGCTCGCGGGCGCCCTCGACCTCGCCCCGGACCTGCTCGCGCCGCCCGGCCTGCTCCTCGGAGTTCTCCGCCTCCGCCTGGGCGATGTCCGCCTCGGTCTGCTGCTCCGCCGTGGCCCGGCCCTGTTCCTGCTCGCCGTAGGCGGTGGCCATGTCGCCCCGCGCCCGGGCGACCGTGGCATCGATCTCGTCGCCGTGCTCCTCCTCGGCGACCTCCGGCAGTCCGGGCACGGCCGCGGCCTCCGCCCCGGCCTGCCCGCCGCCGCCCTCACCCCCGGACCTGCCCGGCACGTCCCCGGCCAGGGTCTCCGGCGGGACGTCCGGGTAGATCTGGTCCTCACCCATCGGCGTCGCGGCGTCGGCCCGGCCAACCTCCAGGACCTGGACCGTGGTGTCCTCCAGGTGGCCGGCCTGTTCGTCGGTGCGCCCGGGGTCGCTGTCCCCGGTGAGTTCGACCTTGGGCGCCGGTCCGACCGTGCGGTTGAGCGCCGGGTCGGTGTCGGGCACGGCGTCCACGGCGGCCTCGATGCTCGCCACGTCCTCGGCACTCACCTCGCCGCCGGGCGCGGAGACGTGCGGCCGGGGGGCCGTGGTGTCGCGGCTGCCGAGGATCTTCTCGCCCTCGGGACGCTCCTGTTCCCCCTCACCGACGTCGTTGATGCTCCGGACCCGCTCGGTGACCTGCTCGGCCGGTTCGCCGACATGCGGTTCGCCGTGCAGGGTCTGCGGCGCACCGGCCGGGCGCTCCTTCTCGGGCGGGGCGTTCTCCAACTCCCGGTGGAGGTCCGCCGACTCCCGCTCGACGGCGTCGTCCACCCCGTCCAGCGTCTCCAGCATCCGGTCGGCGGGCAGCGTGCCCGCGGTGGCGACGGCGGCGGACGGGTCCTGTCCGGACACGTCGGGGACCTGCGCGCGCATCTGCTTCTGCTCGCCTTCGCCCCCTCCGCCGCCGCACTCGGCGGCTGCCTCCGGCTCCTCGCCCCCGGCCTGCTGGTCACCGCCGCACTCCCCGCCGCCCGGCTCCATGGACGCGTCCGGTGCGGACTCGGCCACCGTGCCCGGCTCGTGCGCCTGTTCCTCGGCCGGACCGACCGTGGTCAGCGCGGCCTCGGCCGTCCCGTCGGGAGTGCTCAGGGAGGTGAAGGCCGCGGCGGGTGCCGGGGCCGCGTCGGCCCGGCCCTCGGCGCCGGCGCGCTCCCGTGCGGCGGACCGGGTCGCGGAGGGCGTGGCCCTCCCGCGCAACGAGGAGCCGCGCGTGGCCGTGCCGTTCGTGGAGGGCTCGGGCAGCGAGGCCGTGTCCCCGGTATCCGGGCCGTCCCCGTCCCGCTCACTGTCCTCGCGGGTCGCGGGCGGATCGTCCCGGGTCTGTTCCCGGTCCGCCCCGGCGGAACCGGCCGTGTCAGCGGCGGGGGCGACGGCCGGGGCTGGGCCCGGGTCCTCGGGGAGCCGCTCCTGGGAGCTTTCCGGATCGGGCCCGACCTCCTGTTCCACGGACTGCCGCGGCTGCAGGTCCTGTTCGCTGCGGATGCCGGCTGTGGAGACCGGGCCCGCGGCGGGGCCGCCGGTGACGGTGGTCCCGAGGGTCTCCCCGTCGGGGGCCTCACTGTCCTCCGGGCCGCTCTCCCGGGCGGGGTCGTCCGCCGGGCCGGGGCGGACCCCCGATTCCGGGTCACCCGGCTCGGGCTCCGGCCCCTCCTCGTCGTGGGCGTCGCGCCGGGCGCGCGCCTCCTCGACCAGCTCCGCCCTGGTGGGCGGCGGCGCGGGGAACGACGGCATCGCGGGCGGGGCGGGCGAGGCGCCGGAGCCGGGGGACAGGCCCTCGTCGTCGAGGGTGGGGACGGACGAGAGGTCGAGGTCGGTGGCGGGCAGGAAGTCCTCGGGCCGCAGCGCGGGTTCGTCGTCCGAGGCGTCCGGCTCACCTGCGGGCGGCGAGTCGATGCCGGAGATCTCCTGGCCGGCGTCGGCCGCCAGGCCGATCGGCTCCTCTTCCTCCCGGGGACTGTCGTCGGTACCGGCCGGACCGTGCCGGGCCAGCGGGCCGTCCCCGGCGGTGAAGTCCTCCTCGACGTCCTCGGGGGAGACCCGCGGCGGGGCGGCGGCGTCGTTCTCGGCCTGCTGGCCGGGGTCGTCGCCGGTCTCCTGCTCCTGCCCCTCGTCCTCCTGCCGCTGCCCGTCGTCGTCCTCCCGCTCCTCCTCCTGCTCCTCTTCTTGCTGTTCCTCCTCCTGGCTCCGCTCCTCCGGGCCCTCCCCGGTCTCCTCCCGGCCCTGCTCGCCGGGCCCCGGCTGCCCCTGTTCCCGTCCACCGGCGCGGCCCTGTTCCCCGTCCGCCGCGGGGGCGGCGGCCGGTCCGTCGCCGCCGGGCACCGCCTGGCCCGGGGAGGCGGCGCCGGACTCCTGACGTCCGCCGGGGGGCCGCTCCTCCGCCTGTTCCTCGCCCGCCCAGTAGTCCCGGTCCGCCCAGTCCTGCTCGGCCGCGCCCTCGCGCTCCTCCGGTTCCCGCTCCTCCTCGTCCCCCTCGGCGGTGCCGGGCAGCGGCATCGGGGCCGCCGCGGAGTCCAGCGGACAGGGGCCCTCCAGCGACTCCTCGACGAGTGCGCGCAGCCGCGTGTGCTCGGAGGACGGCAGCCGCCGCTCCAGGCCGGCGAGGACCGCGTCCCGCAACTCCGGCGAGAGGCGGGCGAGCTGCAGACGGACACGGTGGGAGGTGTCGGCGGGGTCGCCGCGCAGGGAGCGCACGATCCCGGCCGTCAGCCGGTCCACCAGGGTCGCCGGGTCCAGCCTTTCGGTCCGCATCCGGTCCGCGTCGGCGGTGGCGTAGCGGAGCCAGCCCGGGGTGGGGCGGCGGGAGACCTCGGGGCCGCCCGGCTGCCCGTGCTGCTCCGGATCCGTGCGGGCACCCGTCTCGGCCTCGTGCTCGGCGGGGTTCTCCGGCAGGCTCACCGCGCCCAGACCGCGCCCGGTGCGCAGGGCCCCGGGGGTCTCGGGGGCCTGGACGGTGTGCAGGAGCTCGTGGGCGAGCAGCGCACGGCCGCTCTCCGTGCCGGGACGGAAGGTGTTCTCGGCGAAGAAGATGTCCTCGCCCACGGTCACCGCGTCGGCGCCCAGGAGCGCGGCCAGGCCGGCCGCGTCCCGGTCGGTGTGCACCCGGACCCGGCCGAAGTCGTGGCCGAGGCGCTCCTCCAGCTCCCGCCGAACGGCCGGATCCAGCGGCCGGCCCGCCCCGCCGACGATCTCCCGGGGCTCGGGGACCGTGGCGGCGCCGCCCGGACGCGACGTGCCGCGGCGCCGCTTGTGCTCGCCCGGGGAGCGGCCGTCGCGGGCCGGTGCGCGGGTGGTGCTCACCGGCCCCGCCCCCGTCCGTCCGCGGGCCCCGCTCCGCGCCCGTGCTCCGGCGGGCGGGTGAGTCCGGCGTGCACGGAGCGGGCCAGCGCCCGGCCCAGGCCGCGGGAGGACGTGGCGCGCGGCAGCGGAGGAAGACCGGAGAGCAGGTCCAGTTCGCGGTCGCCCCCCTCCGCCAGTGGCACACCGTGCTCCCGCACCAGGCGGGTCAGTTCGGCACGGAACGCGCCCGCCACCGCGCCGGCGTCGGCGCGCGGGAAGCCGTCCAGGACCAGTTCGCCGATGTGCACCTCGACGCCGGCGCCCCCGCCGGGCGGCCGTGGGGCCCGGGTTTCGTTCACACCCATCCGCGCACCTCCGCGGGGGTCAGCGAGCGATCGAGCTTCAGGTACTCGGTGCGGGCGGCGGCGAGCATGTGCCGCATCCGCACCTCGGTGCCCTCCTCGGCGGCGAGGAAGGCGCCGGACAGCGCGATGTTGCGGATCGAGCCGCCGGCGACGGTCAGCTGTGCCAGCCGCTGCGGGTCCAGGCCGCTGGTGGGGGCCTTGGCGGGCACCACGCGGCGCCAGATCTCGGCGCGCTCGGCCGCACCGGGGAAGGGGAAGTCGACCACGAACCGGATGCGCCGCATGAAGGCGGGGTCCAGCGCCTTCTTCATGTTGGTGGTGAGGACGGCCAGGCCCCGGTAGGCCTCCATCCGCATCAGGAGGTAGCTGACCTCCAGGTTGGCGTACCGGTCGTGGCTGTCCCTGACCTCGCTGCGCTTGCCGAACAGCGAGTCCGCCTCGTCGAACAGCAGGAGCGCGCCGCCGCGTTCGGCGGCGTCGAAGACCCGGCGGAGGTTCTTCTCGGTCTCCCCGATGTACTTGCTGACGACCTGGGAGAGGTCGATCACGAAGAGGTCCAGGCCCAGTTCGCCGGCGATGACCTCTGCGGCGAGCGTCTTGCCGGTGCCCGAGCCGCCCGCGAACAGCGAGGTCACGCCCAGGCCGCGGCGCAGGACGTCCTCGAAGCCCCACTCCTGGTGGACCGTCGCGCGCTGCCGCACGTGGGCGGTGATCTCCCGCAGGACGACGAGCTGCGACCCGGGAAGCACCAGGTCGTCCCAGCCGGCCCGGGGCTCGATGCGGCGGCCGAGCTCGTCCAGCGCGATCCGGGCTTCGGTCAGGCCGGCCCGCCAGGCCAGATGGGCGGCGTCCGGCGACGCTTCCGCCTCGATGCCGCGCCGGGCCGCCGCCGCGGCCGAGCGGATGGTGTGCGGGGGCAGGGAGAACTGCGCGACAAGGGAGCGCAGTTGCTCTCCGGTGACGGCCGGGATGTCCGCGAAGGCCTGCGACCACAGGGTCAGCTGCTCCTCGGGGGAGAGCACGGGCACGCTGACGCGCTCGCCGCGGTGCACGGCGCCGGGGCGGGGATCGGGCCCGGACACGACCAGCGGCACGGTGACCCCGCCGGTGAACGCGTCGACGGCGGCGGTGCGTTCCCGGTCGCGGTCGGCCTCGCCGGTCTCCAGCAGCAGCGCGGCGGGAAGCAGGATCGCCTCCCGCTCCCACAGCCGGGTCAGCGCGTCGCGCTCGCCGGGGCCGGTGGGCAGATCCTCGGCGTTCACCGTGTACAGCTCGACTCCGGTGAGGCGGGCGGCGGCTGCCGCGATGTCGGTGCGGGAGGGCAGGTCCCCGCCGGTGAGCTCCACCCGCGGCGGGCGCTGGAGGCCGCCCGTGGTCCACGAGCGCGCGATGTCCGCGGCGGCGCGCAGGAAGGAGTCCGGCAGTTCGTCCGGCGGCGAGGCGCGGCGCATCAGCCCGCGCAGCCTGCTGTCCGGGTACGGCGCGCCCACCAGGAAGTGCAGGACACGCTCGTCGATCCGCAGCCGGGAGGACGTCAGCCGGGTCTCGTCGGACGGTTCGACCAGGCGCCAGCGGCGCAGCGGGGCGACCGGGGTCAGCGCGCTCCAGTGCGGGTCGGTGAGCGCGGCCAGGGCCAGGGAGAACGTCGGATACGGGCGGGCGGGGTCACCGCAGGCCACCGCGCAGCGGGCACCGGTGGTCGGGTCGAGTTCGAAGGCCGCGGCCAACAGCAGGATGTCCTGCTCGAAGGGGCTCAGCCCGAAGCAGGCGGTGAGCGTGCCCAGCGGGCTGTCGGTCGCGGGAGCGGGGGAGGGGTGCGCCCTGGCGGCGGTGTCGTCCCCGGTGCCGGGGCCAAGGTGTGCCGCGTGGGCGTCGATCCGGGCCAGGACGTCCCGGACGGCCGCGGTCAGCACGGCGTGCCCGGGTGCGGTCCCCGGTGCGTCGCCGTCGTGATCGGCGGTCATCGTTCCTCCCCCCTTTCCGGTTTCGCTCAGTCGCCCTGGTGGTCGCCGCGGCGGTGGGCGGGGGCGTCGTCCGCGGCGGCGGTGTCCTCGGGGGCGTCGTCGCCGGGGGCGGTCTCCGGGCCGGATGCCGGGGGAAGGTCCACGGCCGGGCCGGTGAACAGGCCGTCCTCGGCCTGCTCCAGCAGGCTCTGGACACCGTCGGTGTTCACCCGCACCAGGTAGCGGCCCGGCCGCACGCCGCGGACCGGTACGCGGAGCAGGTGCGGGTCCTCGCCGGCGTCCGGTGGCGGGGCGTCGAAGCGGTGGCCGGCCGGACGGCGCCCCTCCACGGGGGCGGCCTCGTCCAGCAGCAGGAACACCCGCTGCCCCGGGCCGACCGGTACGTCGAGCCGGACGGCCAGCGTCGCGGAGAGCGTGCCGCCGTTGTCGCTCCGGCCGGAGACACCGACGGGGCCGTCGATGCCGGGCAGGCGCACGAGATCCAGCGGGTTGGACTCCAGGGCCGGGCGCTGCCGGGGCGGGTCGCCCGCGGCCACGCCGTGCAGCAGCCGGAGCTGCTGCCGCCCGGCCTCCAGCTCCGCCGGAACGGGGACCACGACGCGGCGGTCCGTCACGTTCTCCGGCGGCAGAGGCACGTCGAGCCTGCCGAGCCGGGCGGTCACGGTTCCGGCCCGCAGCCCGGTGCCCTCGATCACCAGATCGTGGCCCGCGGGCACCGGGCCCTCGGCGGGCGGGACGCCGTCCCCGGAGCCCGCCGGGCGGGACCGCAGCAGCTCCAGCCGCGGCCCGGTGCCGGGCACCGCGCTGACCGTGCGGCGCGTCACCGGCGGGCCGGACACCGGGCCCTCCCGGCCCTCGATCGCGACCAGGCTCGCCTGGTACGGGACGGACAGGGCGTAGGGGGTCTGGTGGAGCATCCCCCAGAGCTTGCTGGTCGCCTCCACATCCATCGGGGTGGGCGTGAAACGGATCCGCTGCCGGGATTCCGCCAGGTCGGAGCCGGCCAGCTGCGGGCGCGCGGCGGCCTGCCGGATCAGGTCCCGGGAGAGCACCGGCATCTCGTGCAGGGTGCGGATCACGGCGCCGAGCAGCCGCTGGCCCACCAGCTCGCTCTCCTCGCCGTAGCAGCTGATCAGGTAGTGCAGGTCCAGCGCCGCGGCGGGCCGCCTGAGCAGGGTGCCGTCCGGGGCCCGGGTGGGCAGGTCGTGGCCGGGCAGCGCGCCGCTGGGAGTGACCTGGTGGAGGAAGACGGTGATCGTCGGGTCGTCGGGCGGCTCCGGGTAGGGCCGGCGGGTCTCGACATCGACCGCGAGGTCGATCTCGGGGGCCAGGTTCTGGGCGATCAGCAGCCGCAGGGACTCCGACACCGTCGCGAGGGCGAGGGCGTTGCTCATGAGCGCTTCTCCTCCCGGGCCGACAGGTAGGCGGCGAGGCCGACGGCCGGGCCGCGCCGTGCCGGGTGCTCCGTCCGGGGCCCGGCGGGCCCGGCGCCGGTGCCGGCCGCGCTGACCGTGAGCTGTCCGATGCGGACGTGCACGGTGCGTTCCGTCCGCCGTGGCGTGCGCTGACGGCTCCCCGCCGGGCGACGGGCCCGCGCGGCGTCGGTGCCGTCGGGCCCGGGACGCGGCACCGCTGCGGCTGCCGCCCGCACGGACGGCACGCCCGTTGCGCCGCCCGGAGCGGGGGCGGACGGTGTCGGCGGCCGGTGGCCCGTGGCCGGGCCGGAG
>NZ_BAAAMJ010000032.1:0-207776 GCF_039529215.1 Streptomyces sodiiphilus
CGCCGCGGCCCGCAGCGCGGCCCGCTCCGGAGCCGCCGCCCCGGCCGTCCGCCTCCCGACGCTGGCCAGGGTGCGGGCCGCCGGAGCCACCCGCACCGGACGGCTGGCCGCCGGCACCGCGCTGGGCGCCGCCGCGCTCGCCTCGGCCGTCGGCCTGATGGCCACCTCCGGCTGGCTGATCTCCCGTGCCTCCGAACAGCCCCCCGTGCTCTACCTGATGATCGCCGTCACCGCGACCCGAGCCTTCGGCATCGGCCGCGCCGTCTTCCGCTACGCCGAGCGCCTCGTCAGCCACGACGCGGTGCTGCGGATCCTGGCCGAACTGCGGGTCACCACCTACCGGCGGCTGGAGCGGCTGGCCCCGGCCGGACTGCGGCACACCCGCCGCGGCGACCTGCTCTCCCGGGTCGTCACCGATGTCGACGCCCTGCAGGACTACTTCCTGCGCTGGCTGCTGCCCGCCGCGGTGGCCGCCACCGTGGGAACCGCCGCCGTGCTGTTCACCGGCTGGCTGCTGCCGGCCGCCGGCGCGGCGCTGGCCGCCGGGCTGCTGCTGGCCGGGGTGGCCGTGCCCGCGCTGACCGGGGCGGTCGCCCGGCGCACCGAGCGCCGGCTGGCCGCCGCCGCGGCCGGGCTGTCCACCCGCACCGTCGATCTGCTGACCGGCACCGCCGAGTTCACCGTGGCCGGCGCGCTGCCCGCCCGGCGCCGCGCGGTGCGCGCCGCCGACGCCGAGCTCACCTCGCTGGCCGCCCGCTCGGCCGCCGCCACCGCGCTCGCCGGCGGCGTGCTGGCCCTGATCACCGGGCTGACGGTGACCGCGGCGGCCTGGGCCGGCGTGCAGGCCGTCCACGACGGACGGCTGGCGGGCGTCTGGCTGGCCACCGTGGTGCTGGTGCCGCTGGCCGCCTTCGAGGCCGTCCTCGGCCTGCCGCTCGCGGTGCAGCACCGGCAGCGGGTGCGCCGCTCCGCCGAACGGGTCCATGAGGTGCTGGACGCCCCGGACCCGGTCCGCGAGCCGGAACGGCCCGCCCCCGCGCCCGGCACGCCGTTCCCGCTGCGGGTGCGCGGGCTCACCGCCCGCTACCCCGGGGCGGCCCGCCCGGCGCTGGCGGGGGTCGACCTGGACCTGACGGCCGGGCGCCGGATCGCCGTCGTCGGCCCGTCCGGCTCCGGCAAGACCACCCTCGCCCAGTGCCTGCTGCGCTTCCTGGACAGCGAATCGGGCAGCTACACCCTGGCCGGGACCGAAGCGGCCGGGCTGGACGGGGACACCGTGCGCACCATGGTGGGCCTGTGCGCACAGGACGCCCACCTCTTCGACAGCACGCTGCGGGAGAACCTGCGGCTGGCCCGGCCCGCCGCGGGTGACGACGAGCTGCGCGAGGCCCTGGCCGCCGCCCGGCTGCTGGGGTGGGCCGAGACCCTGCCCGAGGGCCTGGACACCATGGTCGGCGAGCTGGGCGGGCGGCTCTCCGGTGGCCAGCGGCAGCGGCTGGCGCTGGCCCGCGCGCTGCTCGCCGGCTTCCCCGTGCTGATCCTGGACGA
The DNA here is from genome assembly GCF_039529215.1 of Streptomyces sodiiphilus. Taxonomy (NCBI): domain Bacteria; kingdom Bacillati; phylum Actinomycetota; class Actinomycetes; order Kitasatosporales; family Streptomycetaceae; genus Streptomyces; species Streptomyces sodiiphilus. The sequence continues at coordinate 1,549 of NZ_BAAAMJ010000032.1, forward strand.
GCCCGCCGAGCACCTGGACCTGCCGACCGCCGACGAGCTCACCGCCGACCTGCTGGAGGCCACCGCCGGCCGCGCCACCGTGCTGATCACCCATCGGCTGGCGGGCCTGGCCGAGGTCGACGAGGTGCTGGTGCTGGACGGCGGCGAGGTGGTGCAGCGCGGCCCGTACGCGGCGCTGGCCGCCGCGGACGGCCCGTTCCGCCGGATGCTGGAGCGCGAACGGGAGACGGAGGCGCCCGTCGCGGCACGCTGAACGCCCCCTCCAAGCCGACATTCCGGGCACAATACTCATTAGGCTCGCCCCATGACGGCGACCGCGGAACCCTCCGACACCCCGCCCTTCCCCGAGTGGAACGAGACCGGCCGGGGCGCGGCCCGGCAGGCCGCCCGCAGCCTGCGCGGGCTCACCCCGGAGATCGCCGAGCGGCTGCCGCAGCTGCTGGAGGCGATGGTCTCCATCGGCAGCGACATCGAACTGCGCTCCATGCTCAGCCGGGTCGTGGAGACCGCCGCCGAGCTCGCCGACGCCCGCTACGCCGCGCTCGGCGTCCTCAACGACGAGGGCACCGGCCTGGGCCAGTTCCTCACCTACGGCGTGGACGAGAAGACCCACCGCGCCGTCGGCCGGCTGCCCGGCCGCCACGGCCTGATCCGCGCCCTGCTGGAGGGCGAGGGCCCGCTGCTGCTGGACGACCTGACCAGCGATCCGCGGTTCTCCGGTTTCCCGCCCGGCCACCCCCCGATGCGCACCATGATCGGCGTCTCGCTGCGGGTGCACGGCGCCGGATTCGGCGCGCTCTACCTCACCGACAAGCGCGACGACCTCCCCTTCACCGAGAACGACCTGCAGATGCTGCAGATCCTCGCCACCGAGGCGGGCATCGCGGTGGGCAACGCCCGCGTCTACGAGGCCGTCCGGCAGCAGGCCCGCTGGATGGACGGCAGCGCCGAACTGACCACCTCTCTGCTCTCCGGCGACCTGGACAACGCGCTGTCCGTCGTCGCCGAACAGGCCCGGCGGCTCGCCGGCGCCGACGCGGCGGTCGTCCTGGAGCCGTCCGGGGCCGGCGGACTGGAGATCGTCGCCGCCAGTGCCGCCAGCCCCGCCGGGCTCATCGGCACCCCGCTCCCGGCCGGCAGCGAGGTCGTCCGCCGGCTGCTGGCCGCCGAACCCGTCTTCACCGAGGACATGGCCGCCGAGGGGTGGCTGACCGCCGTGGTCTCCCGCCGCTTCGGCCCCGCCATGCTGCTGCCACTGGCCAGCGGAGAACAGGTGAAGGGCGCCCTGGCCGTGCTGCGCGCGCCGCGCGCCGCGCAGTTCACCCTGCCCGAACGGGCGATGGCCACCCAGTTCGCCCAGCAGGCCGCCCTCGCCCTGGTGCTCGCCGAGGCCCAGCGCGACCGCGAGCAGCTCGCCGTCTACGAGGACCGCGACCGCATCGCCCGCGACCTCCACGACCTGGTCATCCAGCGGCTGTTCGCCACCGGCATGATGCTGGACAGCGCCCAGCGCAGCGCCGGACGCCCCGAACTCGAGGAGCGCATCGGCAAGGCGGCCGACGAACTCGACGCCACCATCCAGGAGATCCGCACCGCCATCTTCGCCCTCCAGCAGGACCCGGTGGAGGCACCGGCCGGCGTGCGCACCCGGGTGCTGCGGGAGTCCCGCACCGCCTCGCTCACCCTCGGCTTCCAGCCCTCGGTCGCCTTCCACGGCGCGGTGGACTCCAAGGTGGCCGAGCCGGTCACCGGCAACCTGCTGGCCGCGCTGCGCGAAACCCTGTCCAACGCCGCCCGGCACGCGCGGGCCACCCGCGTCGAGGTGGTGGTGGACGCGTCGGCCCGGATGCCGGACGGACGCGACGCGGTACGGCTGGCCGTCACCGACGACGGCATCGGCCTGCCCGAGGACCGCGGCGGCCGGGAGAGCGGGCTGCGCAACATCCGGCAGCGGGCCGAGGACCTCGGCGGCGGCACGGAGTTCGGGCCGGGCCCCGACGGCACCGGCACCACGGTGTCCTGGCAGGTGCCGCTGTGAGCGGGTACCGTCCGCCCATGGCTCGCACAGTGGTGATCAGTGGCGGCGGTTCCGGCATCGGCCTGGCGACCGCCCGGTGTTTCGCGGCGGACGGCGACCGTACGGTGCTGGTCGGCCGGCGCGAGGAGGTGCTGCGGGAGGCCGCCGGGCAGATCGAGGGGGCGGCGTACGTCGCGGCCGACCTGTCGGGGCCGGAGGGCGCGGCGAAGGTGGCCCGCTTCGTCGCCGAGGAGTACGGCGCGGTGGACGTGCTGGTGAACAACGCCGGCGGCAACGGCCTTCTGGAGCCTGCGGCGGACACCGAGGACCCGCTGGCCCGGGCGGCCCACGCCTGGACGGTGAACTTCCGCATCAACACCCTGACGGCGGTGCTGCTCACCGAGGCGCTCAAGGACCGGATGGCCTCGCCCGGCGGGCGGGTGCTGTTCCTCAGCTCGATCGCCGCCTACCGGGGCTCGGGCTCCGGCTCGTACGCGGGCAGCAAGGCCGCACTGCACCCCTACGCCTTCGACCTGGCCGCCCAGCTCGGCCCGCGCGGGGTGACGGTCAACGTCGTCGCGCCCGGCCTGATCGACGACACCGAGTTCTTCGGCGGCCGGATGCCGGCCGAACGGCGGCAGGCCCGCGTCGACGAGACCCTCAACGGCCGGGCCGGCACCCCCGGCGACGTCGCTCTCACTCTGCACTGGCTGGCCTCCCCGGCCGCCGGCCACATCACCGCCCAGACCGTCCAGGTCAACGGCGGCGCCGAACGAGGCCGCTGACGGTCCGCCCGGCGCACGGGCGGGCTCGCGGGCCGCATCGGCCCCCGGCGGGGCGTACGGTCAGGGCTTGACGGCGAGGGCGGCGACGATCATGCGCTCCCAGACGGTCAGTTCGCGATGCCCGTCGTGGTCCGGCATCCACTCGGTGGTGGGGACCAGGCCGGGCTCGACGATCTCCAGGCCCTCGAACAGGGCGCGGATCTCGTCGTCGTCCCGCCACCGGCCACGGCCGAAGGACTGCTGGAGAATGCCCTCGATCTCGGCCGTCTCCGGGTTGTGCTCGGTGCGGAAGTGGGAGATGTAGAAGAAGCTGCCCGAGGGGACCTGGTCGATCCAGTAGCGGACCACGGCCGCCGGGTCCTCGTCGTCGTTGAGGTGGTGCAGGATCGCGCACAGCACGACGCCGACCGGCCGGTCGAAGTCGATCAGCTTCCGCACCGCGGCGTCGTCGCGGATCCGCTGCGGTTCCCGCAGATCGGCCTGCACGACGGTGGTGCGGTCGTTCTCCTCCAGCAGCGCGCGGCCGTGTGCGAGGACCACCGGGTCGTTGTCGACGTAGACGACGCGGGTCCCGGGGGCGTGCCGCTGGGCGACCTGGTGCACGTTGTCGGCCGTCGGCAGGCCGCTGCCGATGTCGAGGAACTGCCGCATGCCCCGGCCGGCCGTCATCTCCCGGACGGCCCGCACCAGCGCCTTGCGGTTCTCCACCGCGATGGCCTGGGCGCCGGGCAGGTTCTGCTTGATCTGGTCCCCGACCTCACGGTCCACCGCGTAGTTGTCCTTGCCACCGAGCATGTAGTCGTAGGCACGGGCGATGCTGGGCCTGGTGAGGTCCATGCCCGGGATGGCGCCGCCGTCGGTCATGTCGATCGCCTTTCGCGGAAAGCTTGTTGACTGCGTGTCAATCTACGCGACAAAGGCAGTCCGGGTGGCGCGGGCCGTCAGGCGGGCGCAGCCGGGGAGGCCGGTGGGAGCAGTCGCTTGTGGAAGAACGTCGTGGAGCGCGGTTCCCCTGCCGGGTCGGCGGCGTAGCCGGGCACCACGCCGACGGGCGTCCATCCCTTCCCCCGGTAGAGGCTCTCGGCCGCGCTGCCCGTCTGCGTGTCCAGGATCAGCAGCGACATTCCCGCCCGGGCCGCCTCCCGCTCGGCGGCGGCGAGCAGCGCTCCGCCCAGCCCCCGCCCACGGGCGGAGCGGTGCACGATCAGCTTGGCGATCTCCCCGCGGTGCCGTCCGTTGGCCGCCGCGGTCCGGTGGAGCTGAACGGTCCCGGTCAGCCGTCCCGCCCGGCGCGCGGCCCACACCGTCACCCGGCCCCCGTCGACTGCCGGGGCCAGGTCCCGCCACCAGCCGGCCGCGTCGGCGGCGGGCAGCGGCGCGAGAAACCCGACCGACGCGCCGTCGTCGACGGCGTCCACCAGCAGGCCGGCGAGCTCCGGCGCGGCGTCGCGCACCCGGTCGCCGGAGAGCACCGTTATCTCGTCCATGGAGGTGAGACTACTGCTGGAGCAGCCGCTCCACGGTCTCGACCTTGCTGGTCAGGCCGTCGGTCATGCCGTCGCGGATGTCGGCCTTCAGCACCAGGCTGACCCGGCCGGCGTGGGCGTGCACGGCCTCGGTTGCCCGCTTGACGACATCCATCACCTCGTCCCACTCGCCCTCGATGCTGGTGAACATCGCGTCGGTCCGGTTGGGCAGCCCGCTCTCGCGCACCACCCGGACGGCATCCGCCACCGCCTGTCCGACGTCCTCCCCCGCACCGACGGGCGACACCGAGAACGCAACGATCATGATCAGTCTCCTTCGGGTCTTCCTGCGGTCCCACCCGGCCCGGTCACGGCCGGATCGCCTCCCAGCATGCGACACTGGGAGCGCTCCCATGCACCATGGCCCGGCCCGGCGTTTCCGCGCGACACGCCGCGGCGCGCGTTCCGGCGGACCACGGGAGCGGGAAAGCTGCACGTCGCCCTGTCCCCCCACACCCAAGGACGGCATCGTGACGAGACGAAGCAGACTGCGCGGGTTCACCGCGGCCCTGGCCGTGGCGCTCATGGCCGGGGCCACCCTCGCCGGCGCCCCGGCCGCCGCCGGGGAACCCCTCTACCGGGACACGAGCGCCACCGTGGCCGACCGCGTCGAGGACCTGCTGGAGCGGATGACGCTCGACGACAAGGTCGGCCAGATGACCCAGGCCGAACGGGCCGCGGTGCGGTCGCCCGCCGACCTGACGCGGTACCGGCTCGGTTCCGTGCTCTCCGGAGGCGGCTCCAGCCCCACCCCCAACACGCCCGGGGCATGGGCGGACATGCACGACACCTACCAGCGCGCCGCCCTGGCCACCCCGCTCGGCATCCCGATGCTCTACGGGACGGACTCCGTCCACGGCCACAACAACCTCCACGGCGCGACGATCTTCCCCCACAACATCGGGCTGGGGGCCGCCGCCGATCCCGCCCTGATGAAGGAGATCGGCGAGATCACCGCGCGGGAGACCACCGCCACCGGCCCGCGCTGGAACTTCGCGCCCTGCCTGTGCGTGGCGCGCAACGACCGCTGGGGCCGCACCTACGAGTCCTTCGGCGAGACCCCGGAACTGGCCTCCGCCATGACCACCGTGATCGACGGCCTGCAGGGCCCCTCGCTCGACGCGCCCGGCTCGATGCTCGCCACCGCAAAGCACTGGATCGGGGACGGCGGCACCACCGGCGGCGTCGACCAGGGGGACACCGAGATCAGCGAGGAGGAGCTGCGCGCCGTCCACCTGCCGCCGTTCCGTGAGGCGATCGCCCGGGACGTCGGCTCGGTGATGATCTCCTACAACAGCTGGAACGGCGTCAAGCTGCACGGCCACGACTACCTGATCAACGACGTCCTCAAGAAGGAGCTCGGCTTCGAGGGCTTCGTGGTCTCCGACTGGGCGGGCATCGACCAGATCGACGGCGAGGAGGGCTTCACCGCCGAGGAGGTCCGCATCGCCGTCAACGCGGGCATCGACATGGTGATGGTCCCCTACGACTACCCCCGGTTCGTGGAACTGCTGCGCGCCGAGGCCGAGTCCGGCCGGGTGCCCATGGAGCGGATCGACGACGCCAACCGCCGCATCCTCACCAAGAAGTTCGAACTCGGCCTGTTCGAGCGGCCCTTCACGGACCGTTCGCAGGCCGGAACCATCGGCTCGCGCGAACACCGCGACGTGGCACGGCAGGCGGTGCGCGAGTCGCAGGTGCTGCTGAAGAACGAGGGCGGCGTCCTGCCGCTGGACGCGTCCGCCCGGGTCTTCGTCGCCGGGAAGAACGCCCACGACATCGGCAACCAGAGCGGCGGCTGGACCATCACCTGGCAGGGCGCGAGCGGCGCCATCACCCCCGGCACCACCATTCTGGAGGGCATGCGCGCCGCCGCCGGCGACCCGTCCCGTGTGACGTACGACCGGCGGGGACGCGGCATCAACCGTTCCTACGACGTGGCGGTCGCCGTCATCGGCGAGACGCCCTACGCGGAGTACACCGGCGACCGGCCCGGCTCCATGGGCCTGGACGCGGAGGACCGAACCACCCTGGACCGGCTGTCCGCCGCCGGCGTGCCCGTCGTCGTGGTGCTGGTCTCCGGCCGCCCGCTGGACATCGCCGGCCGGCTCGGCGACTGGGACGCGCTGGTCGCCGCCTGGCTGCCGGGCACCGAGGGCGACGGCGTCGCCGACGTCCTCTACGGCGGCCACGCCCCCGGCGGAACACTTCCGGTGACCTGGATGCGCTCCGCCGACCAGCTGCCGGTCAACGACGGCGACGGCCAGGACCCGCTCTTCCCGCTGGGCCACGGCCTGACCTACGACAACCCCGCCGGCCCCACCGGCTCCGCCCGGCAGGACTGACGCCACCCGCGGGGTCCGGTGCCCGCGAGGCCACGGCCCGGGGAGGGGCGGCTCGCGATCCCTCCCCGGGGCCGGGCCCGTGCGTGCGCGGCGCCCGGCCCGAGGCGGGGTGGGGCGGGGCGATCAGCGCACGGCGTGCTGCTCCGGTGCGGTCCAGGAGTCGGCCCACAACAGGGCCACCCTGAGCGACCCGGTCTCCGGCTCCACAGCGGTGCGCCCGGCCGGGCCGCCGGGCCCACTCGCCCGCCGGTCGCCCCGCGCCGCGCCGGACAGCTTCTCCATGGCGCGCTCCAGGCGTCGCAACCGCACGCGGAGCCGCAGGTCGAGCGGATTGGCGCTCTCCCTGACACCGGCCACGGCGTCACGCAGGGACGTCTCCACGTGGCACAGGAGTTCCTCCAGGGACTGCTCGACCCGGTCACGTGCCTCGCGCCGCGCCTCCGGATCCCCGGCCCTTCCCAGCGCCTCGTACGCGCCCTTGAGGTAGTAGGCCTTCTCCACCACTTCGAGCACCGCGTAGCCAAGACGCTCCGTGCTCCTGCGGGCGGCCTCCTTGACCTCGGCCCGCTCCGGCGCCGACGGCAGGTCGTAACCGGGCCCGTTGTGCGTCAGGGCATCGACGAAGCGGCCTCGCCCCCGCGTGGGGTGCGGCGACTCGTACCCGGGGCCGCGGTGGGTCAACGCGTCGAGGAAGCGCCCATTCATGATTCACGCACCGCTTTCTTCGGCCACCGGCGTGCGGTCCGGCGCCCCGGGCGACACACGCCGCCAGCTGTCGATGATCGCAGGAGCACCCGCTCCGACGATGATCGCCGCGAGCGGGCCGAGTTCGTCGGTCGAGGCCAGGCCCCACGCGGCTCCGCTGCCCAGCAGGACGCGGGCCGCCTCACCGGCGAGGTAGACGCGGACGGTGGGGCCGCCCTCCGCCTTCCACGGCCAGTCGTGCCTGGTGTTGACCAAGGTGAAGAAGACGGCCAGGGAAACGAGCGCGCCTCCGAAGGCCCCGTACACCGCCAGCGCTCCATGGGCCATCCGGACTCCCCCGTACTCCGCCGACTCCTCCATCAGCTTACCCACCCGGACGACCTTCTGTCACCACCCCGTCACGGAAAGCATCGAACAGGCGCCCGGTCGTTCGCAGGCACCCAGAGGTCCGGGCCCCGGAACGCCGAGGGGGCCGCGCTTTCCGGGCCCGGTCACCCCGGCCCGCCGGGGCGGAACATCACGCGCCGTCCGCGCGCTTGCCGGTTCCTGTCGGTGCGGGCGGTTAGCGTCGTTCGAGTGCGGCGGACGTCCCTGTGCGGGCCGCGGCACCGCTGCCGGACCGGAGGAGTGCCTCATGCGCCGAGTGATCTATTCGATGATGGTGTCGCTCGACGGGTTCGTCGAGACGGTGGACCACCGGATCGACTGGTCCGTCCCGGACGCCGAACTGCACCAGTTCTTCAACGACCACGAGTCCCGGCTCGGCGCGCACCTCTACGGGCGCCGCCTGTACGAGCTGATGGCCCAGTACTGGCCGACGGCCGATCAGAACCCGTCCGCCCCTCCGTACGTCGCGCAGTACGCCCGGCTGTGGCGCGAGATGCCGAAGGTGGTCTTCTCCACCACCCTGGAGCACGTCGGGTGGAACAGCAGGCTGGTCCGGGGGGACATCGCCGGGGAGGTGGGCCGGCTGAAGGAGGAGCCGGGCAAGGACCTGAGCGTCGGCGGCGCCTCGCTGGCCGCCGGGCTGATGCGGTACGGGCTCATCGACGAGTACATGCTCGCCGTCCATCCGGTGGCCCTGGGCGGCGGCACCCCGTACTGGCCCGAGGGCTTCGGCCCCACCCGGCTGCGGCTCGTCGAGGCCCGCCCCTTCACCTCGGGTGTCGTCCTGCTCCGCTACCACCACCCCTGACCGACGCCCGCCGTCCGCACTCGTCTCAGCCGGCGCGGCGCGTAGCGAACACGGCCTGCCGCTCGTGCTGCCAGGTCCAGGAAGCGGGGCGGGAGAACGGCAGCTCGCGGACGGGTTGAGAACTGCTCGGACGGCTCACGCCGGCCCTTGTCACAGGTGGAGCATCGGCCCCGGCTGTCCTCCCACGTCGCCCGGCAGGGGCTTCGGTCGCACGTAGACTCCGGGGCCCTGCTCGGAGATCTTTGGATGGAAGGATACTTCAATCACGGAGACCCGCTTAAGCCTGAAGGGCCCCGGTGAAGACCTGTGCTGGAAATCTTCCTTGAGGAGCCAAGCACCGAAGTCCTCATCCATGAACTGGCATCGGCAATTGCACCGACTGCACAAATGGAAAGGGACTTCACCACCCGAGCATTTCAAGGAAAGGATGACCTAATGCGCAAACTTCCTCAGCGGCTCGCCGGGTACGGAAGCTGGGCCGCATCGAGCGACATCCGATTCCTTGCCGTCGCAGATCGCGATGACGATGACTGCTCGACTCTGAAGAAGCGTTTGGTAGAGGTAGTCAAGGATGCCAAAGGTCTAGAATACTTGACGGGCACAGGAGCCGCGTCAGGAGGCCACGCAAAGGTGACTGTAGCCTGCGAAGAGATCGAAGCGTGGATGCTTGGCGACCCCGGCGCGCTACGCACAGCCTATCCCAAACCCCCAAAAGCTTTCGAAAAGAGATCGACATATCGATATCCTGATGCCATCAAAGGCGGCACATGGGAAAGACTCGAGAAACTACTCCAAGATCATGGATACTTTCCTGGCGGCCTGCGGAAAATGGACCTGGCCCGCACTGCAGGTCCTCTCATGGACCCAGGAGTCAACACGTCGCCCAGTTTCGGCCATTTCTGCCAAGCCTTCAAAACGCTGCTCTGGACGGAAACACGCCTGAATCGGCAAACAACCGCATCAGCGATCCAAGCAATCTTGTGGAAGCGGGGCAGCCCGCGCCCCGCCCGGGTAAGGGCCGCGGGCGGGGCTGTGGTGACCGAGAGCGAAAGGGTCAGTCGGCGATGGGGAGGTAGACGCGGTTGCCGGACTCCGCGAACTCCCTGGACTTCTCCGCCATACCCGCCTCGATGTCGGCCAGTTCGCCACCGTGCTCGCGGCGGATGTCCTGGGAGATCTTCATCGAACAGAGCATCAGCAGAGTATCCATATGGTCTAGGGTCGTGGACAGACAGCCACATGAGACCCGAGGGGGGCCGCCGATGGAGAAGCGCGAAGAGCTCGTCAGCAGGTTGCGCGGGGTGCCCGAAGGCACGCCGACCGTGGACGAGGTTCGAGCGATGGTCGCCGCGGACCCGACGCTCAAGTGCGTCGTCTGCTACGCGCGCATCTCGTTCGACGGACGGGTCAAGGACGCCCACGGCATCGAGGACCAGCACCGCGAGATGGGCGACCACGCCCGCGCGTTCAACTGGCTGGTGGTCTACCGGTACACCGACAACGACAAGAGCGCGAGCAAGGAGAGCGTCGTTCGCGACGACTTCGAGCAGCTCATCACCGACCTGAAGGCCGGCCACACGCCCGAGGGCTACCCCATCCATGGCGTCATGGCGGTGAACGATGACCGCCTCTACCGCCGGCCGAGCGACTGGGAGCGGTACCTGAAGGCGTTCACCGCGCACGAAGGCCGCGTCTACCACGACTCGAACGGCATCCAGGACCTTTACGCCGAGGGGTTCGAGATCAAGGGCCTCGTGGGCGTGGCCATGTCGCTCAGCGAGACGAGGAAGAAGCAGCGCCGCTCGCGCAACAGCCACCGCAACCGCGCGATTCGCGGTCTGGCCGTCTCTGCGTGGCGCCCGTTCGGCTGGGAGGACGACAAGGTCACGCTCCGCCCGAAGGAGGCCGACGCGATCCGCCAGGCCGTCAAGGACGTGATCGCGGGGGCATCCATCTCCGAGATCACCCGGCAGTGGAAGGAGGCCGAGTTCATCACGAGCCGGGGCAACCCCTTCCAGTACCAGACTGTCAAGCAGGTACTGATGAACCCGCGACTCTGCGGCTACCGGGAGATCAAGGGCGAGCTCGTCCGCGACGGGGACGACAAGCCGGTGGTCGGCGAGTGGGAGGCGATCGTCACTCCCAAGGACTGGTACGCCGTGACCAACACGATCCGCGAGCGGGGACGAGGGTCCGGCGTGCCGACGGGCGGTCTGGTCCACAAGTACCTGCTGACGGGCATCCTCAGGTGCGGCAACGTCCTGGAGGACGGGACCGTCTGCAACAACAAGATGATCGGCATCAAGGCGAACGACTGGCTGAAGTACAAGCACGCCTACATGTGCAAAAAGGCCGTCGATGGGGGGTGCAACAAGACGTACAAGCGGGGCGACGAGACCGACAGGTTCGTGGTGGACGTGGTCATCGCCAAGCTGGAGAAGGACGCCGCCAGCAAGTCCCGCGACGTGCCCGACTGGGACAAGGCCGAAGCCCTCGAACGTGCCATCCGCAGCCGCAAGGAGCTGGAGCGCCGGTGGCACGACGACGAAGACACCGACATCGACGACGAGGCGTTCTTCCGGAACCTTCCCGTGATCGAGCGACGCATCAAGGAGCTGCGCGCCGACCAGGCGAAGAACGAGGCGTTGAAGGCGGAGGCCGAGTCCGCCGAGGCCGACATCGCCGCGTCGTTCAAGGGCAAGACGCTGACGCAGAAGCGCAAGGCCATAAAGGATGCGCTCGTAGCCGTTGTGGCCGTCCCCGGCGGCAAGGGGAACAAGGCGTTCGACTACGAGCTACTCAAGCCTGTGTGGCGCACTTCCGAGTGAGGCGGATGCCCAGCACCGTGCCGATGCTCTTGAGCTGGGCGTCACTCAGCGGCGGGGCCTCATCCACGCACCTCCGGATCCAACGTTCCCTGGCCTCGTCTGCCAGGGAACGAACCGGCTTCTCCGCGACCATGATCACTGCCAGGGGTTCCCTTCTGTCTTGAGGCGTTCGGTGTGGGCGAGGTCGTGGCGCACCTGTTTGGCGAGGAGTTCCTCACCGGGGCGGTAGCCGGAGGCGAGGTAGGCCCAGGAGGACTCTGTGACGAGCGTGGTGTTCTCGTCGGGGGCCGGGTGGCCGGCGCGGGCGCGGGCTGTCTCGGCCTGGGCGGTGCGCCAGGCGCGGCGTACGTCACGGAGCGCGCCGAGGGTCGTGGAGTAGGCGCGGGACTTGGTGGAGAAGTGGCCCCGGAAGCCGAGCATGTGGGCCCACTTCCAGAGCTTGAGGTCCGCGAACTCCGGCAGGTGGCCGAGCGCCCAGGCGGTGCGGATCATCTGCCGTACGTGCTGCTGCACCTGGAGATCGCGCAGAGGTTTGGCCTGTCCGGTGCCGTCGCAGTCGGCGCACAAGTCGCGGAAGCCGTCCGGGCCGCTGGTGTATCCGCGTCCTGAGCAGGCGCGGCAGACAAGGGTGCGGTCAACCGTGCCGGAGCCCTCGGCGCTCTTGGTGGCGTACTTGGCGACGTAGGCGGCCACCTTTTGATCGGTGAGTTCGCCGTCCCCCAGGGCCTTGATCTCCCGCACGTCGATGCGGTCGCCCCAGGCGATGACGCGTTCTCCCACGGCATCGGACTCGATCGTGAGCTGAGCGCGGCGGGCAGCGGCGCGTACGGCGTGATCCAGGGCGTCGAGGGTGGCCCAGGGCGGAGGCGGGGTGATGTGTCCGTTGGGGCCGTCGAGGCGGATCACGGCGTGGAAGTGGACCAGGCCGCGCTTCTGGTACTCGGCGACCTTGGCGAAGGAGACGCGCAGAGCTGCCTTCAACGCCTTCTGCGTTATGCCCAGTTGGGCAGCGATCTCGCGCCGGAGGTAGATGGTGAAGCGTGCCCAGAGCGCCCCGGCATGGGCGTTCCAGAGCACGGCGCCGGTGTAGTCGTACGACGCCGGGGCGAGCGGAGTGCCAAGGGCAGGGTCGTCCTCGGCGTGGTGCCGGCCGCAGCGGCAGTCCAGGGGCTTGCCCGACGGAGTGGTGGGGCGGTTGTGGACCGGCCCGAAGGAAGGCGCGGTGAGCGTGGCGAACACGCGGGGGTGGGTGCGGACGTCTTCCGCGACGGTCTTGCCGCCGGAGAGTCCCGCCTTGATCAGGTGGTAGGTGTCGGCAGCGTAGACGCGGGAGCAGGCCGGGCAGCGGGAGGCGCGGCGGTTGCCGCAGGTGGTGAGGAGTCGGCCGGTGGGTTCGTCGGCAGTGGAGTAGGCACGGACCACGGTGCGGGTGGTGGCGTCGAGGGTGGCGGTGTGGCCGACGAGGTTGACCGGGCGGGTGCAGCCGCGGACGTTGCGAACCTGCTCCGTCACGCGGTCGAAGTCTTCGAGGTGGGCCAGCTCGATCAGGTCCCGCAGGGCTGGGCTGACGACGTGCCGCAGGTCCAGGGGGCGCTTCATGGGGCGGGTTCTCCCTTCGTGCTGGGCTGGGGCCCCGAGCAGGCCGACGGATGCGCGGGCTGCTCGGGGCATGGCGGACCGAGCCCCTTGGAGGCCAGGTGCGGGAGGGAAGCCGGAAGGCCGGCGAGAAGGTCAGGCCGTCAGGGCCGAGTGCAGGGCGGTGGCCATGGGCAGGCCGACGCCGAGCCGCGCCTTGAGCTGAGCGGTGGTGATGGGCTCGCCGTGCTGGACGCGGTGGGCGTCCGCGATCGAGCGCGCTTCGTTCAGCAGCGGCTCGGGCACCTTGACCGCAGGCACCAGGGCCGGGGCGGGCACGGGCGGGGCCGTCACGGGTGCGGGCTCGGGCACGGGGGCCGGATCGGCAGGGGCCGGGGTGGCGGGCACCGGGATAGCGGCAGGCTCGTCTTCCTCAGCCGGGACGACCGGCGCGGGAACGGGCCGGGGTTCCGGTCTCGGCTCCGTGACGACGGGGACGGGCGCGGGGGTGCCGATGGTGTGGAAGGCCCGGAGGAGCTGGGGGCCGACGGCTCCCCAACCGAGGAGGAGCAGCGGGGCCACGGCGTCCACGGCAGCGCGGCCGTAGTGGCCGGCGGCCAGGGGCTCGGCGATGTTGAGGGCCAGGGTCAGCAGGCCGGAGAAGTGCATTAGCCGGGTAGCGGCCTTCATCTGCTCTGGCGGGACACCGCGCAGCGAGAGATAGCGCAGCGCCACCAGGAGGCCGACCACGGACAGGTCCACCATCGGAGCGATCAGCGGCGCGATGGGCTCGGGGATGCCGAGCCGCAGGGCGAGGGCCCAGACGTTGCCGAAGGAGAAGACGAAGGCCAGGGCGGCAATGACGCCCATGACCACGGTCACGGTGCGCTGAGTGATCCGGTCCTCAGACATAGGGGGTTCACCTCCTCTCAACAGTGCGCAGGAATAGGCGGATTGGCCATCTGGGCTATGCGGCGAGCGGCGCCTCACCCTCGTCGTAGCCGTCGTACTTGGTCAGGTCGATGCCGGCAGGGAGCTGGGCAGCGAGCAGGGCAGCGGGGTCGGTCGTGAGGTGGGCGGTCTCGGCCGCAATGCGGGCCGCGTCCTCTTCTTCGACGTACGGGGTACGCAGGCGGGTGAAGCCCGCCTTGCCAGGGCTGTTCATGACCGCGACGCCGACATAGGCGGGGTCCTGCAACGTCGTCGGATTGGCGTCAGGCCACTGGCGGATGTCGTCCCCGAGGGCGGCCACGGCCGCTTCAGCGGTCTTCTGTGCGAAGGACATGCCGACCGGGCACACGTCACGGATGGACGTGGGGATGGCATCGCCCGTGGGCTTCTGCGTGATGAGGATGACCAGGATGCCGACGCTGCGGCCCTTCCTGACCAGCTCTTCCACAAGCCTCGTGTTCTCGGCCGCCAGGGCAGCGAGGCGCTTGGACTCCTTGTCCGAGCCCTTGTGGTCGCGGAAGTACGTGTGCGCCTCGTCAATGATCAACACCGTCCACGGCCAGGCGGCAGACGGGCCGACATGCCACATGTCCTTGCGTCCGAGCACGGTCTTGATCGCGGCGGACCGGTCCCGGCGGAGCTTGACGAGCCGCTTGAACAGCGCATTGGCGTCGTCCAGGTCGTCACCGACGAAGGCGAACAACCGGCTGACCAGGTCGGCGTAGTCGCCTTCATACGCGGCCGACACCTTGCCATCGGCTACCGCGATCTGCACGGCGGGTGAGGGTGCGCAGTCGCAGATGAAGCGGTTGACCGTCGAGGTCTTGCCGAAGCCGGGCAGGCCGGCCATGGTCACCCCGGGCACCTCAGCCAGGTTCACAGCCACCGGCTGGGCGTACTCGTCCAGGCCGAGTTCCCACCGCACCAACTCTTCCGGGGCCAGCCCGGAGGGGAGGTGCGTGGTCGGTGTCAGCAGCGGATCGACTCGAACACCACGGATCAGCACCTGTCCGGGCTTGTCCTGGACCACCGACACCCGCGTGCACCGCCAGGCGTCCGCCAGATATGGGGCCGCCTTCTGGAACTCCTCCAGACTCACCTTCGGCAGGCAGTTCGCCCGGACGACGACGCCGAAGCGGTCCGGTGTCACCTTCAACGCGGGGATGAGAACCCGCGGCCTGGGTGGCTTGCTGTCGGTGTTCGTCAGCGAGGTCAGCGCGGGCGGGGTCTTGTCCGTGACCGACAGTCCCGCCATCGGCGCGAGCCGCTTCCAGGTCCGACGAACCCGTATCGCCTGCCGGATGCTGGCCCGTGTCTCCGTGTCCGCCATCGCGTAGCGGACGAGCCAGACGACCGCCCACACGGCGATGAGGACGAGGCCGGCCCCGACCACGAGCGGGGCGTAGCCCGTCACCTCCCCCAAAGTCACGTCGTGTCCTTCCTTTCGTAGAGATAGCCTGCGAGGGCTGATTCGAGGCCCGCCCAGTCCTCCAGGGACTCGAAGGGCGGGTAGCCGTAGCCGACGAGAACGGCGGCCACGGAGTTGATCAGGGACTCGGAGAACCGGGGGTCCGGTCCGGCGTGAGCGAGCGGATAGCTGCGCTCAGCGCCGAACCGGAACCCGACAGCGCCCGTCACGCGGCGATCTCGGTCGGCTCGTCCGCGACCTGCGGCGCGGGCATGGCCAGCACCTCCAGGCCCGAGGCCCGGTAGGCGATGCCGTCCTGAAGCTGACCGTTGAAGACCCGCGCCCACGGGGTGGCGAACAGGTCCAGCGGCCGCACGAACGCACCGACGTTCAGCCCGTTCGGCAGACCGCTCTTCGGGATCGTGACCTTGATCGCCTCAGCGGCCCCGTCCTCCATCACGAAGACGGTGACCGTGTACAGCGGCTCACCGGTCTCGCGGTCGGTGGCGAGCTGGGTCTTCTCCATGTCGGTGAACTTCGGGGTGGGCAGGACGCCGAGCATGTGACGGGTGGTGCTGGTGAAGCCAACGCGGATGCGCGCCATGGGGAACTTCCTTTCGTTCGGTGCCGCTCGGTGCGGCGTGATCACTACAGTGCACTACGTCCAACACCCCCGTCAAGCACCTAGCGCACCTGGTGCAGGGATCTAGCTAGCTCAGCGAGCGCAGGAGCCCGCATTTCGGCGTCCTAGTGCGATTGGTGTGCTAGGCGGGCTACCCTCGACACATGACTTTGCCGAGGGACTCCCACACCCCGCCCTACCAGCTGGTTGCCGACGAGATCCGCAAGCAGATCCGGTCCGGCCGCATCAAGCCGGGCGAGCGCGTCCCGTCATCCCGCGACCTCGAAGCCGAGTACGAGATTGCGAACATGACGGCTCGATCGGCCCTCCGCGTTCTGCGCGACGAGGGCCTGATCTACTCCAGGCCGGGTGTGGGCAACTTCGTCGTCGACACCCTGCCGGCCAGCACCAGCCCGAAGGCCGATGCCAGCGAGCAGGGATCAGAACGCCACATGCCCACACCCGAATACGTCGAGCTGTCCGAGCGCCTGAACGCGATCGACGCCAGATTGGACAGCCTCTTGAGCATCTTTCAGCAGCTCGCAGGAGTCAGCGAGAAACCGAAAAAGTCGTAGTGCCCAACCGCTGACCTGCCCGACGCGCCAGTTCCTCCAGTCGGGCCACTTTCTGTTCCATCTTCGCCAGGCGAGCCGCAATCTCCGCCGCCTCGTGCTTCTTCATTCCCGCCCCGTTCATGTCGTGCCGTTCCTTGCTGACGTTCCGATCAAACTCACCGAGGCTTGCCCGAAAGCTTGCCCACGGCTTGCCCACCCACCTCTGAGGGCTTGCCCATCCCAGCAGCCAGAGCGGACACCACCCCGGACAAGCCCGCCGGCCGAAGAGGTCCCGATCCCCAGGTCTAGCCGCTCTCGCCGCCCCAGCACGCTGACACCGCTAAGCGTTGTCCCGTAACTCCGGGCATAGGCCAGTGGGACACGGAAGGTAGATCGGCTTGTCCGGTTGCGCCCGGACTTGCGGCCTCAAAGGGATCCCGGCCAAGCAGGTCGAACCGGACACCGGCAAGCGGTCTCCAGAGTTACGGGACAACCCTTAGCGCGAGTCATCGGACGGGAAACGACTGTCGAGGCCGTTCCGCACGACGGACCACGCAGGCGAATGCAGGGTTTCCCGACGCCACGGCTACACCTTGGCCACACCTCCGGGAAAAAGTCACACGTGTCGCCGAGCTGCATCACGACTCCCGACCTCCTTTCGCTTCCGGACCTCCATGTTCCGGAGAATCCCCGGTTTGGCTAACCGGCGATCGTCGGCTATGTTTCGCCGTTTTGCCTCCCAGAAGGCAGCCCTGGCGTTGTCCGTCTCTCACGTGCTCAACCTCCGCACCTCGTCCTGGGGCGCTGCGCCCTACACCTGCTACAGGTGCGAAAAACGGGTCCCGTGTGACACCTGCGGCCAACGAATCCACCTCAGCAGCCCCCACTCACCACCGCGCTTGCCCAAAGCGCCTCCCACAGGGCACGAGACGATCACGACCAGGCCGTGGTGAGTCCGAGCCCTCTTACCAAGGCCACCCTGCAATCCCGAGCCTGTGGATAAATTCCGCCGACCCGAAGAACAAATAGGCATGAATCGGCATTACCGGGACATGCGGGGTTGAGGTGGGCCAGGAATGCGGAGATTGCGCCGGCTTGTTTCGCCAGGACGCGGCCAAGCCCGCCCGGCCACAGGGCTGTTAAGAGTTTCTTTACTGGATCAAGGCGGCCCGCCACGGCGGGCCGCGCGGCGCGGCGGCCCCAGGCCGCCGACGCTCCTTGTCTCCGCCACCGCTCCGGCGGCCGGTCCACTCGCGCCGCAAAAGCCCGAAGGCGAACCGGATGAGTCAGGAAGCAACCCAACCGCCCGCAGTCGCACCGCCAGACAGCGCCCCGCGAAGCACCCGGCGGATGTCCACCTACTGGCACATCGACACGCCAGCCCCGACGAGCCGATCCCTCCGACGTTCACAGAAGCGTGGTACGCCGAGGCCCTGTGGCTGGGGCGACCGGCTTCCACGGCTTTACCCACCTCCCCGGTCCGGGTCCCGCGTCGGGCAAGTCCAGGGGGCCACTCGTTCAAATTCCGGGCAGGGGCAAAGCCTGCCCGAGTTGCCGGGCCAGCGTACGGCCCCCTGAACATGCCCGACCCCAGACCGGGCAGGCCACCGGCCAAAGCCGCTCCAGCCGGACGCGATGTCACGTGCACCACCCATCAACTCACCAGGACAACGAAGCCGGCCGAACCGCACGCCGCGCGCTCCTCTCCAACTCGGCAATTCGAAAGCGGGGTTGGGATCAGCCCGTCTCTGGGCACGACGACCACCCCGGTACCATCGGCACCGGGGTCCTGATCAGGGCTTCCGCGACCGGACCACCCCGGATGCTGTCCAGGCCGAGGGGTGGTCCGGTCTTTCGATGTCGTCGGTCAGGCCGCGATCCCGCTACGCCCGTGTGGTGTGGCTGAAGCCTAGGGAGGTCAGCCCTTCGGACTGACACAGCCTGTCGGAGGGGCCGCCGACCTCGGTCTGTAGGAGCTGGTAAGCGGCGCCATGGGACTGACCCCAGTGCATCGCGGCCCGCCACAGAACGCGCCCGAGGCCCTGCCCACGGGCCTCGGGCAAGACAGCGAAGTACTGGGGCATGAGCTGAGGGCAGCCGATCGCGTCGGGGCGTACTTCCATCGGGCCGATCGCCCCCACGATGCGACCGTCCACGGCGGCAGCGAGGACCGGACCGCACCGGCCGGCCTGCATCTGCCCATGAAGGAAGGCCAAGCCATCGGCCGCCATAGCCGAGGCGAACGGGGCGAAGGTCCCTTGCACAGTGGCCGGCCAGTCGGTGACGGGCCGGACCGGGCCGCCGGGGTCAAGGCAGGGGCGGGCGGTGAAGTCCTGAAGCTGAATGCGGGTGCCACGCGGGAAAGGGTTTTCAGGACCGAGCGGGCGCACGACCCTCGCGTTGACCACGTCATGCACGACGGCGAGCTTCGCGGACAGTTCGGCCGCATCGTCCACGACGCTGTCACGGTGCCCGTAGGCGAAGACCTTGACGGTGCCACGTCCGCGTCGGGTCAGCGTGGGGATGAGGGTGTGATCGGACTGGTGTACCACGTCGCCACGAAGAACCGTCTCGTCCTTCTCGCTGCTCCAACGCCGATCCTTGTCGTAGTGCAGGAAGGAACGGTCAGCGACGGCCGCCCGCAGCGTGTCCTCGAAGAGATCCACGGTGAGGACGTGGGGGTGGACGGGGCCGAGAGTCGGCACGATCGGCGCGGTCAACACGGGCCGGAGCCAGTCCCAGCGGAAGAACATGAGCGGCACCTTAATGGTCGGTCGGCCAGGGCTCAGGCCCCGACGCGAAGACGCCAGGGCCTGAACGGAACCGACCGGATTCTGTCGGTCAGTGGGGGTTGTCGTCACCGGCGTCGCAGGAGCACTCCGCGCTCTCCACGACCACGTCCAGGTCCAGGACGGCGGTGACCGCCGAAGCGGCGACGGGCGGGGCCGCGCGGCGCGCTGAGGCCGGCGGGCTGGAAAGGATGGTTACCGGTAGGGGCGGGGTCATGAAGCGTTCTCCTTGTCTCCGTGCTGGCAGTAGCTGTGCAGCGGCGCCTTGGCCTCCTGGTAGTGCTTGGCCAGGGGGCGGCAGACCCGGCAGGTGCCGGACAGGGCGCAGCCCTCGCACCCACCGGTGCGAAGCATGAGCCGGTCGGCGATGGCGCCGAGCCGGGTGAGGCCATCGATGCCTTCGGCCATGAGGTCGATCTGGTCATCGCGGCCGACCTTGCAGATCGAGACCTTGGCGTGCGGGTCGGCGTGGAAGAAGGTGTGTCCCGCGTTGCAGCCGGCGAACGGCTTGCGCTGCCGCAGATGCGCGGCGGACTGAGCAAGGAGCGGTTCGCCGCCGCCGTAGATCGTGGGCGTCATATTCGTGTAGGCGTGGTTCTCGACGTTCCACTCATTGGCGAGGGCGGCCATCTCGTCCGCCTCGGAGGCGTTGTCCTCCGTCACCACGACGTTGATACGCAGGGGCAAGCCCGCCTCGCGTGCGGCATCCATGCCGCGCCGGAACGCCTTCCACGCACCACGGCGCTGGGTGAGCGCGTCGAAGGACTCCTCGCTCGCCCCGTACATGCTGACCACCAGGCGATACGGCGGAGAGTCCTGGAAGAGCTTGAGGAGGTCCGGCCGCCAGAGCAGCGAGCCGTTCGTGGAGATGGTGAGCATCATCCCGGCCTGCCAGGCGTACCGGTAGGCACCCTGGAAGTCCGGATCCATGGTGGGCTCACCGCCCGTGATCTGGAGCCAGAGGACACCGGCCTCGCGCATGATGTCCAACAGCCGCACCTTCTCCTCCCAGGCGAGGCCGGAGAACGGCCGCTCGCCGAGGTAGCAGTGCTTGCAGCCGAAGTTGCAGCCGAGATTGATCTCCCACGAGGCCCGGCAGTAGCCGTACGGGGACGGCTCGCGCACCAGCACCGTGCCCTGCGCGGGCCGGCCGCTCAGGTCGATGCCCCACACGTCGGACGCGGTCTGCACCGCCCAGGTGGGAAGCGACTCACCGTCGGCAGCGGCCTGCCGCAGGCCCTCGTAGTGCTCGGCAGGGATGCGAGCCCCGGCCCTGGCACCGGGCTTGAGGAGCAGGTGCCCGTCAAGGAACGGGGAGGCGATCAGAGCGTGGGCCATCAGTGGTAGTCCTTCCGGATCGAGAAGCGCGACGACACGCGTACGCCCTGGCGCTCGGCGACACGGCAGTAGATCTCGCCGAGCCCGTTGCAGGTACCGCAGCTCTTGCCGGACGAGTCGGCACCGCTGCCGCCGCAGTCCCCGCAGCTCTCGTTGCGAGGAGGGAGAGGGCACCGGGTCAGGGTGGATGGTGCAGTTGCCACGCAGGGAACCTCCGTGCAGAAGAAGGATCAGGACAGGGCCACGCGGGCAAGTCCGTCTCGTCCGGCCACGAGCCGCACCCTCGTCCGCGACGTCCGCATGACCTCGATGGGGAGCGAGGGGCCCAGCACGTAGACGTTGCCGTCGGCGAACTCCAGGACCTTTCGCCCGCCCGCGACCCGTCGCACGTTCGTCACGGTGTGCGGGTTTCCGCCGATCGTGATCACGTCTCCGAGACGGACGCCATCACCGACCGTCGTGACGATCTGACTCGTCGAACCGCTCATTGCACCTCCAGGCGTACGTCTTCGCCCCCTGCCGCGACCTTCACGGACGGGTAGCCGCGGATTCGGCAGCCGTCCAGGGCGAACCGGTCTAGGTACCGGTACTGAGGGCGACCCCGATCACGAATCCGCACGAAGCGCTGATGCAGATCACGAGGAGGACGCCGGCATACCGGCCGATGACGCGCATCACAGGCCGACCCGGCTGTTGTTGTTCTTCACGGCCAGGCGCGCGCTCAGTTCCTCCCGCGCCTTGGGTGCCACGACGTCATCGGGCATGGCGTCCCACTCGATGCCACCGTTCATCGGTCGCATCTGAACGCGTCCACCGATCTCGCCCATGACGAGGCCGATGCGTCCGGTCTTCTGGTCCTTGGCCAGTTCGCCGATTCCGGGTCTGGCCTGCTGATTGCTCGCCATAGGCACGAGCATGCTGCCGTTCACAAGGACGCCGGAACCTCCACCAAACCCCACTTCGGGACGTCCCGCGTCATGTAGAACGTCCCTAGTGCCGTCCCGAGGATCAGGGGGAGACTCATGCCGAACGAGAGGCTTCGTGCCGTCATGGCGGACGGAGGCTGGACGTACGCCACCCTCGCGCAAAAGGTCGACGTAGACCCCAAGTCCGTTGAGCGATGGGTCAATCTCGGCCGTACGCCACGCCGCGTCACAGCCATGCGGGCGGCAGAGACCCTAGGAGAAGACGTGCACGCACTCTGGCCGGCACTCCGGCAGGCGCGCGCGGCGCGAGCAATCAGCCCGGAGCTCGTGGCGCTCTACGACCAGCGGGCGGACATCCCCGTATCTGCCTTTGTGGACATGCTGACACAGGCCCGCAAGCACATCGATGTGTTGGTGTACGCCGCCGTCTTCCTCCATGAGGCGTATCCCCGACTGAACGAGCTCTTGCGAGAGCGGGCCTCAGAAGGCTGCGCGATCCGGATCGCGGTGGGCGACGCCGAGAGCGAGAACGTTCGGGCGCGCGGCGAGGAGGAGAAGTTCGGCCACGGCATCGAGTCCCGCTGCCGACTGGCACTCATGCACTACCGGCCCCTGATCGGCGTGCCCGGCATCGACATCCGGACCCACGGGACGACGCTCTACAACTCGCTCTACCGCGCCGATGATCAGTTGCTGGTCAATGCCCACGTCTGGGGCGTCAACGCTTACGGGGCCCCGGTGTGGCATCTTCGGCGAAGCGGGGAAGGCGGAATGTTCGACATGTACGCCGAGAGCTTCGACGCGGTGTGGTCCACGGCGACGCCCGTACAGCACAAGGGGTGACCATGGCACGAACCGAGTACTACGACGACCCGAACGCGCCCAAGCCCAACAGCATGGTTGTCGCGGCTTCGGCCGTCGTCACCGACGAGCAGGGGCGCATCCTGCTCCAGCGCCGACGCGACAACGATCTGTGGGCCCTCCCCGGCGGGGGTATGGACCTCACCGACTCGCTCCCCGGCACGGCCGTCCGCGAGGTCAAGGAAGAGACCGGCTTGGATGTGGAGGTCACGGGACTGGTCGGCACGTACACCGACCCTAGGCACGTCATCGCCTACACGGACGGCGAGGTGCGCCGGCAGTTCAACGTCTGCTTCACCGCGCGGATCGTTGGCGGAGAACTGGCGATCTCCGACGAGTCGACGGAGCTGCGGTTCGTCTCTCCAGACGAGCTGGACCAACTTCCGATGCACCACACGCAGCGACTCAGGCTCAGCCACTTCATGGAGCACCGCGAGCAGCCCTACCTCGGCTGACCCCATCTGCATGTCTTGGTGAACCCTCCGAAGCCCAGAAGATCAGCCATCAATAGAACCACTGAGTGGCCGACGGCGCCGGTGCGAGAGCCGCAGATCTTCGACCGGCCGCCATGAGCAGTCTGGGTGCACACTGGACAGGTGGGCAGGTAGAGGCGCGCATTCAGCCTGGGAGATCAAATGGCGGCCGTTGAAGATGACCCCAACATCGTCCCCATCGCACGCGAGGAGATCGTCGACCGCCTCACTTGGGCCGCCAAGAGTCGCTGCGGCATGACGGTAGAGGAAGTTCTCAGACAGCACCGTTCGGGGAAGTTGGACGACCCAGGCGCCCTCACGGACGTCTTGATCTTGCTCCATCTCCTTCCGTCCGATGACCCGTTGCTTGCTGGACAGTCCGATGAACGAAGTCGAGAACAACTGCGCTGAGGTGCGGATGCTGTCTGCCAAGGTCCACCAAGGCGGCAAGCAGTCCGCGACGGCTTTCCGCACACTCGCGCAGAAGCTGCTGGCGATCACAGTGATGGAACAGGGGCAGCGCTTGGTCCTGAGGCCACACACAAGGGGTGACACTGTCTGGGTTCTGGAAGGGGGGCACAACGCCCCTCACACTTCCGACGCCGGGCTGGTCAAGCTTCTGGATGGCCACTGGCTGAAGATCGGCTACCTGCTGTCACTCACAGGGAACAATCGCTTGGCCGTGACCAGCTCCAAGATTCAGTACCAGTGGACAGACACCGACCGATCCGAAGTCTTCCGTTACGACTACGCCTACGAAGCTGAGGGCCGGCATCCGGCAGCCCACCTCAATCTTCATGCGTTGCTGCCCGAGCCTGATGGTCCAGGAGGCCCGGGACGGCCACTTGAGCGAGTCCACTTCCCCACCGGCAGAACGTCTCTCGAACAGGTGCTCCGCCTGCTAGCTCAAGGCTTCCACGTGCGCACCGCGAGGCCACCCGAGATCTGGGAGCCTGTCCTAGCAGAGGCGGAACGAATGTTCTACGAGGTTGCTCACCAACCGAGTTTCACGTCCGCAGACGCTGCCTGATGCGCTTCATAGCTGAACCCATGCAACCTGAGGCGCATGTACCCAGACTGCCTCGCATGGTCAGTCGGCCGGGGAAACGGCTGCGGAATGCCCAGCGCCCTGACACAAGCGAACGACCGGCCGACGACGCCCCCCGTAGCCGTCGGCCGGTCGCCTGTCATCCCAAATCAGTCCGCCAGCGGTAGGTACACCCGGTTGCCCGAGGCCGCGAACTCCTTCGACTTCTCCAGCATTCCGGCCTCGATCTCCTCCGGCGTAGCGTCCGCGTCACCGCCGAACTGCTCTGTGATGCTTCTGCTGATCTTCATCGAGCAGAACTTCGGGCCGCACATCGAGCAGAAGTGGGCCGTCTTGGCGGGCTCGGCCGGGAGGGTCGCGTCGTGGTACTCACGGGCGGTGTCCGGGTCGAGCGAGAGGTTGAACTGGTCCTCCCAGCGGAACTCGAAGCGGGCGTCGGACAGGGCGTCGTCCCAGGCCTGGGCGCCCGGGTGGCCCTTGGCGAGGTCCGCCGCGTGGGCGGCGATCTTGTAGGTGATGACGCCGGTCTTCACGTCGTCGCGGTCAGGCAGGCCCAGGTGCTCCTTGGGGGTGACGTAGCAGAGCATCGCGGTGCCCCACCAGGCGATCATCGCCGCGCCGATGCCCGAGGTGATGTGGTCGTAGGCGGGAGCGATGTCGGTGGTGAGCGGGCCGAGGGTGTAGAACGGCGCCTCCTCGCAGATCTCCTGCTGGAGGTCGACGTTCTCCTTGATCTTGTGCATGGGGACGTGCCCCGGGCCCTCGATCATCGTCTGCACGTCATGCGACTTGGCGATCCGGTTGAGCTCGCCCAGGGTGCGCAGCTCGGCGAACTGGGCCTCGTCGTTGGCGTCCGCGATGGAGCCGGGGCGCAGGCCGTCGCCGAGGGAGTAGGTGATGTCGTAGGCCCGCAGGATCTCGCAGAGCTCCTCGAAGTGCGTGTAGAGGAAGCTCTCCTTGTGGTGCGCCAGACACCAGGCGGCCATGATCGAGCCACCGCGGGAGACGATGCCGGTCTTGCGGCGGGCCGTGAGCGGCACGTACCGCAGCAGCACGCCGGCGTGCACGGTCATGTAGTCCACGCCCTGCTCGGCCTGCTCGATGACCGTGTCGCGGTAGACGTCCCAGCTCAGCTCCTCGGCCTTGCCGTCCACCTTCTCCAGCGCCTGGTAGAGCGGCACGGTGCCGATCGGCACCGGGGAGTTACGCAGGATCCACTCCCGGGTGGTGTGGATGTTGCGGCCGGTGGAGAGGTCCATGACCGTGTCGGCTCCCCAGCGGGTCGCCCAGGTCATTTTCTCCACCTCCTCCTCGATGGATGAGGTCACCGCGGAGTTGCCGATGTTGGCGTTGACCTTCACCAGGAAGTTCTTGCCGATGATCATCGGCTCGGTCTCGGGGTGGTTGGTGTTGGCCGGGAGGACGGCCCGGCCGGCCGCGATCTCGTCGCGGACGAACTCGGGGGCGACGTTCTCCCGGATGGCGACGTACTCCATCTCCGGGGTGATCTCGCCCCGCCGGGCGTACGCGAGCTGGGTGACGGCCTGTCCGTCCCGGCCGCGGCGCGGCCTGCGCGGGCGGCCGGGGAAGACCGCGTCCAGGTTGCGCAGGCCGCCGCCGCGCGGCGCGGTGTGCTTGAGGCCGTCGTCCTCGGGGCGCGGCTCCCGCCCGGCGTACTCCTCGGTGTCTCCCCGCTCCAGAATCCAGTTCTGCCGCAGCGGTGCCAGTCCGCGGCGGACGTCGGTGTCGATGTTCGGGTCGGTGTACGGGCCCGACGTGTCGTAGAGCGTCACGTCGTTCCCGTCGGTGAGGTGCACCCTCCGCACCGGGACCCGCAGGTCCGGGCGGGATCCGCCGATATATCCCTTGTGCGAGCCGATGGCGGACGTGCGTGCATCCTGCGTGGTCATGAGACCCACTCCCTACGCCGGCATTACCCGGTAACAGGTTCGGCGGTCGGCGCAGCCCAGCGCCCTCTCAGCCCCGTGCTCGGAGCTCCCGCGATGGCAAATGTGCGCCCTCACGCTAGCGGCACACCGGGCGCGCTGAACAGGGGGCCCGGATTCTCTTGCGATGATCCCTCCGTGACCCAGCCGCATTCAGATGACATGTACGACCGTGACGCGCACCCGCACGGCCACACCCACCAGCACGGACCGGCAGCCCCGGTCTCCGCGCAGCTGCGCCGGGTCATCGGGGCCGTGCTGGTCCCGTTCGCCGTGCTGGTGCTCACCGGGCTGGTGGTGCTGTGGCCCGGCGGGGCGCCCGACGAGGAGGACGGGCGCACGGGTGTCGGTTTCGACCGGCAGCACGAGCAGGCCCAGGTCACCGAGGTGACCGAGGTGCCGTGCGAGGACATCGGTGTGCAGGTCCGGGAGGGGGCGGAGGGGCCCTGCGAGCACGCCACCGTGGAGGTGACGTCGGGCCCGCACACCGGCCGGACGTTCCAGGAGGTGGTGACGCCGGACGCCACGCAGCGGTACAGCCCCGGCCAGGACGTGGTCGTCGCCTACGCGCCGGACGCGCCCGAGGAGCTTCAGTACAGCGTCACGGACGTGAAGCGGACGGTGCCGATCGTGCTGCTGGCGATCGTGTTCGCGCTGGCGGTGGTGGCGGTGGGGCGGATGCGCGGGCTGCTGGCGCTGGTCGGGCTGGTGTCGAGCTTCGCGATCCTGACGATGTTCATCCTGCCGGCCATCCTGCACGGCTCGAATCCGCTGCTGGTGGCGGTCATCGGGGGCAGCGCCATCATGCTGGTGACGCTGTATCTGTGCCACGGGTTCACCGCCCGGACCTCGGTGGCGGTGCTGGGGACGCTGATCTCGCTGGTGCTGATCGGGCTGCTGGGGTCGTGGTTCATCGACTGGGCGCATCTGACGGGCAACACCAACGACCAGACGGGTCTGGTGCACGGCCTGTACCCGGGGATCGAGATCCGCGGTCTGCTGCTGGCCGGGATTCTGATCGGTTCGCTGGGTGTGCTGGACGATGTGACGGTCACCCAGACGTCGGCGGTGTGGGAGCTGAAGCAGGCGGACCCGCGGGCGAGCTGGCTGACGATCTACCGGTCGGGCATGCGGATCGGCCGTGACCACATCGCCTCGGTGGTCAACACGCTGGTGCTGGCGTACGCCGGTGCGGCGCTCCCGCTGCTGCTGTTGTTCACCATCGCGCAGAGCGATGTGGGCACGGTGGCCTTCAGCGAGCTGGTGGCGGAGGAGATCGTGCGGACTCTGGTGGGGTCGATCGGGCTGGTGGCGTCGGTGCCGGTGACCACCCTGCTGGCGGCGCTGGTGGTCAGCGCCGACCGGCGGCCGGACGCGCTGGAGGCGGGGTCGCGCCGGGCGGGTGCTACCAGCCGCCGCGGGAGGAGGAGGAAGAGGTGAACTTGCGCACCACGTAGATCAGCAGGGCGACCAGCACGGCGAAGACCAGGATCTTGAACACCAGCTCGACGACCCAGGCGATCACCGCCATGATCATCCCGCCGAAGACGGCCAGCGCCAGGACCGGAATCGCGATCCAGCGCACCCACCACGGCAGTGACAGGAATGCTTCCTTCATTTCTCCACGGCTCCTGTGGTCACGTACGGCCCGGCAGGCACCGGACCGCTGTGTCTTCGATGCTAGGCGGGCGGGAAGGCAGGCGGGAGGCTCACCGGCCCCGGTCCTCCCCTGAACGTTCCCTGAGCCGACCCTGAGACGGCGGCTCAGCTCTCGGGGGGAGAGAACACCACCAGCACCCGCAGGTCCTCGGTGATGTGGTGGAACTTGTGCGGCACGCCGGCCGGCACGTAGACGACGCTGCCCCGGCCGACGGTCGTGGTCTCCTCGCCCACGGTGACCGACGCCCGGCCGCTCATCACCAGGTACACCTCGTCCTGCCGGTGCGGCTGCTGCGGGTCGAGCTGCCCGGCGTCCAGCGCGTAGAGCCCGACGGACATGTTGCGCTCGCGCAGGAACTGCAGGTACGCGCCCTGGTTTGCGACACGCTCCGCCTCCAGCCGGTCCAGCCGGAACGCCTTCATCGACGCACACCCCCTGCCCCGCGGGGGGCTTCATCTGGAACGATCTGCTGCATGACGAGCATCCTTTTCCGCCTCATCGCCAACGCGGTGGCCCTGGCCGCCGCGGTCTGGCTGCTGGACGACATTACCCTCGGCACCGAGGGCGCGGGCACCAGCAGCCAGGCGGTCACCCTTCTCATCGTCGCGCTGATCTTCGGCGTGGTGAACCTCATCGTCAAGCCGATCGTGAAGCTCTTCTCGCTGCCCCTGCTGATCCTCACGCTCGGGCTGTTCGCCCTGGTGATCAACGCGCTGATGCTGATGCTGACCAGCTGGATCGCCGGTGACGCCTTCCAGGTCGACGGCTTCTGGACCGCGCTCCTGGGCGGCCTGATCGTCGCCATCGTCTCCTGGGCGGTGGAGATGGTGGTGGACCGGGACTGACCGCCTTCCCCGGAGCGGCCACGGCTGCCGGAGCGGCGAGCCGGGCGCCCTGTCGGGGGAACGCCACCCGCTCTAGGCTGGGCGGCATGGCCTCCACCGCCTACCGCGTCTGCTTCGTCTGCACCGGCAACATCTGCCGCTCCCCGATGGGCGAGGCCGTCCTCCGCGCCCGGCTGGCGGAGGACGGCCTCGGTGCTGTGGTGGCGGTGGACAGCGCGGGAACCGGCGGCTGGCACGCCGGCGAGGACGCCGACCCGCGCACCCTCACGGCGCTCTCCGCAGCCGGTTATCGCCTGGACCACACCGCCCGGCAGTTCCGGCCCGGCTGGTTCGCCCGCTACGACCTGGTCGTGGCGCTGGACCGGGGGCACCATCGGGAGCTGCGCGCGATGGCGCGGCGGCCGGAGGACGCGGCGAAGGTGCGGCTGCTGCGCTCCTTCGATCCGGACGCCGACGGCGTGGACGTCCCGGACCCGTACTACGGGGGTGCGGACGGCTTCACCGCGTGCCTGGCGCTGGTGGAGGCGGCGGCCGACGGGCTGCTGGCCACCGTGCGGGAGGCGGTGGCGGACCGATGACCGCCCGCACCGCGGACGCCGCGGGCGGCGGGGGCATCGGCGCCCGGGTCGCTGCGCTGGCCGGCGCCCGGTCCGGGCGCGCCTCGGCGGTGGGCGGCGGCGCCATCTGCGCGGCGCACCGGGTGGAACTCGACGACGGACGCACCGTCTTCGCCAAGACGCCGGCCGGGGCGCCCGGGGACTTCTTCCCCGCCGGGGCTGCGGGCCTGGAGCGGCTATGGTCCGCAGAGCGGAGCGGCCGCCCGGGCCGCCCTTGGCGGATGACCGGCGCCGCGACCGGCGGCCCGCGAACGAGAGGCGGAAGACACGATGACCGGTGACGGAACCCGCGCGGTGCGGGCCGGGCTGCCCCCGGCCAAGGACTACGAACCCGCCCTTCCGGGACCGGCGTTCGCCGCTCACTTCCACCTCCCCGGGGACCCCGCGGTGGCCCCCTACCGCTACGGCAGGGACGGCAACCCCACCTGGACTGCGCTGGAGGAGGCGCTGGCCGCCCTGGAGTCCCCGGGGGAGGCGGCCGAGGCGGTCGTCTTCGCCTCCGGCATGGGCGCCACCGCGAGTGTGCTGTTCACGCAGGTGCGGGCCGGGGACACGGTGGTGGTGCCGTCCGACGGCTACCACGGGACCTCGGGGCTGGCCCGCCGTCTTGAGGGCTTCGGCGTGACGGTGCGCCCGGTGGCCACCGGCTCCCCGGAGCAGGCCGCCGCCCTGGACGGCGCCCGGCTGCTGTGGATCGAGTCGCCGTCCAACCCGGGTCTTGACGTGTGCGACATCCGCGACCTGGCCGAGCGGGCCCGCGCGAGGGGCGTGCTGGTCGCGGTGGACAACACCCTGGCCACTCCGCTGGGCCAGCGGCCCCTGGAGCTGGGCGCGGACTTCTCGGTGGCCAGCGGCACCAAGGCGCTCAGCGGCCACGGTGACGTGCTGCTGGGCTACGTGGTGTGCCGGGACGCGGAGCGGGCGGAGGAGGTGCGCGGCTGGCGGCAGTCGGTGGGCGCGATCCTCGGCCCGATGGAGGCCTGGCTGGCGCACCGCAGCCTGGCCACCCTGCAGGTGCGGGTCGACCGGCAGGCGGCCACGGCCCTCGCCGTCGCGGAGGCGCTGGCCCGGCGCCCGGAGGTCACCGGGGTCCGGCACCCCGGGCTGCCCGGCGACCCGGCGCACGTCCTGGCGGCCCGGCAGATGCGGCGCTTCGGCTGCGTGGTGTCGTTCACGCTGCCGGACCGGGACTTCGCGGAACGGTTCCTGTGCGCGCTGCGGCTGGTGGACGACGCGACCAGCTTCGGCGGTGTGCGCTCCACCGCCGAGCGGCGTGCCCGGTGGGGCGGGGACGCGGTGTCCGAGGGTTTCATCCGGATGTCGGTCGGCCTGGAGGACGCGGAGGACCTGATCGCGGACCTGGAGCGGGCCCTGGACGGCGCGCGGGAGGCCGGGGAGAACGCGCGGGGATGACGGACCGGTCACGTCCGGGAGGTTTCGCCCCCCGGCCGGCGGGCCACAACCCCTCCATGAACGACGACCGCGCCGTGGTCAAACGCACCGCCCGCGCCATCCTGCTGGAGCCCGTACCGGCCGGCACCCCCGGCGGTCATTCCTTCGAGCTGATCGTCATCAAGCGCACCAAGCCGGGCCGCCCCCCGTACTGGATCACGCCGGGGGGCGGCGTCGAACCGGGGGACGCCACCGTGCTCGCCGCGCTGCACCGCGAGGTCCTGGAGGAACTCGGCGCCAAGGTCACCGATGTCGTGCCCGCGTTCGTGGACACCGTGCCGGTGAGCCCGGAGCGCGGCGAGACCTGCGGGCCCGGCCTGAAGGTGCAGCACTTCTTCCTGTGCCGGCCGGTCTCCCTGGACCCGGAGCTGCGGCACGGGCCCGAGGTGGACGATCCTTGCGGGACCTACGAGATCGTCCGCCTGCCGTTCACCCGGGCCGGTCTGGCCGCGGTGGACCTGGTGCCGCACACCCTGGCCGCGTATCTGCGGCAGAACATCGAGGGTCTTCCCGGCCTGCTCGCCCCGGACTTCTGCTGACGGGCCGCGGCCGGAGCCCGCCCGGCCGCGCCGGTCAGCCGAACCAGCCGCCCGGGCCGCCGGTGCGGGCAGCCGCGGCGGCCCGACGCCGCGCCTCGGCCAGTGCCCGTTCCGCCTCCGCGCGCCACTCCTCCACGTCCGGCACCGGGACGTCCGGCACGGGAACCGGGATCCGGGCCGGCTCGGGCGCGTCCGCCGGAGCCGGGGAGCGGCCGCCGCGCTCGAGCTGCCGCCGCTGCTGCGCGGCACGGGCCACCCCGAAGAAGTCCCCGCCCTTGCGCCGGTGGTCGTCCGTGCCCCAGTCCCGTGGGGCCCCCTTGGGCGCCTTGACCAGGTGCGGGATGTGCTTGGCGCAGTGGATGTACGCCTCCTCCACCTCGATGCGCACCCACAGCTGAGCACGGCGCCCGGGCACCGGGTCCTCGGGCAGATCCGGGCGGAGCGCCCGCATGTCGGCGTCGGGCACCACATGGGCCCGGCCGTTGATGTGCAGCCCGATCCGGGCCCGTTCGAAGTCCATCAGCAGCAGACCGGCGTGCGGGTTCTCCGACATGTTGCCGATGCTGGCGTGCACGCCGTTGCCCCGGTACTCGGGGTAGACCAGCGTGCGGTCGTCCAGCACCCGCAGGAAGCCGGGCGGGCCCGCGCGGAAGGTGCTGTCGCACTCGCCGTGCCGGTCGGCGGTGGACAGGAAGAACATCTCCTGCCGCGCGACGAACTCCCGCATCCGCTCGTTGAGATGGTCCAGCATCTGGTCCCGGTAGAACCGGTCCGCCCGCTCCCTGGTGCCCAGCCGGTGCTGGACGGCGTGCTCGCCGTCGCTGCCCGGCCGCCCGGCCGCCGGTCCCCCGAATTCCTCCGGCAGCGGCGGGTGGTTGCCGCCGCCGGTTCCGTTCGCTCCCGCCATAGTGC
This sequence comes from Streptomyces sodiiphilus, assembly GCF_039529215.1. Taxonomy (NCBI): domain Bacteria; kingdom Bacillati; phylum Actinomycetota; class Actinomycetes; order Kitasatosporales; family Streptomycetaceae; genus Streptomyces; species Streptomyces sodiiphilus. Next base: position 33,466 of record NZ_BAAAMJ010000032.1, read on the forward strand.
TAGCTCTCCGCTGCGACCCGATTGCCGATGAAGTCATGTCGTATCCGCTCGGCCGGGATGCCGGCCGAGACCAGGGCGTCCACGCCCTTGCGGACCATCTGCGGCGGGCCCGACAGGTACCCGTCGAACTCCCGCCACGGCCCCGCCTGGATCACCGCGTCCGGGAGTTCGCCTCCCAGGGCGTGCGCCGGACTGTCCGAGACCACCGGGCGCACCGACAGCCACTGATGCCGCTTCTCCAACTGGAGGAACGCGTCGAGGTCGTAGAGTTCCGCCTCCCGCCGCGCGCCGAAGAACACCTCCATCAGCCGCCGCCGGCCGTGCCGTGCCACGTCCTCCACCATCGCCTTGATCGGTGCGATGCCGGTGCTGCCGCCCACGCACAGCAGACCGGAGTTGGAGTCGTGGTCCACGGTCATGGACCCGGCCGGCGGGCCGAGCCGGATCACGTCACCCGGACGCGCCCGGTTCACCAGCGCCGTCGACACCCAGCCCGTCGGCACGGCCTTGACGTGGAAGGACAGCAGCCCGTCCGGGCGGGGGCAGGAGGCGAAGGAGTAGTGCCGCCACACCCGGGGCCACCAGGGCGTCTCGACGGTCGTGTACTGGCCGGCCCGGTAGGGGTAGGGCTGGTCGGGGCGGACGGTGATCACCGCGACGTTGCCGGCGCGGCGCTCGTGCCCGACCACCTCCGCCTTCCACCAGGCGGGCGAGCGCAGTTCGTCCTCCGCCGCGGCGTCGATCATGGTCTGGGAGATCGCCGTGTAGGCCCGCACCCAGGCCGCCTCGGCCTCGGGGCCCCAGCTGTTCACGGCGTAACGTTCCAGCGCCGTCATCAGGGCCTCGCCGACCGCCGGATAGTGCTCGGGACGGGTGCCGTACTTGCGGTGGCCCCGGCCCAGGCCGTCCAGGTACTCGGTCAGTGCCAGCGTGTCGTCGAGCGCGTCGGCGGCCGTCAGCAGGGCCTGGAACAGCCGGTCCCGCTGGGCGTCCATCGCCGCCGGGAACATGTCGCGCATCCCCGGGTTCTGCACGAACAGCATGGCGTAGAAGTAGGACGTCACCTGGCCGGAGATCGGCTCGATCTCCTCCAGCGTGCGGCGGATCAGCTGGGCATCGCCCGACGGACCGGGCCGTCCGGTGCCGATGGGCCCCCTCCTGCTGTCGCCGCCCGTACTCGCGGTCATGAACCTGCCTCGCCTCGGTCATCTTCCGGTCGCACAGCGTGTCAGTGCGCTCACCCGGAACGGGTGGAAAACCGGAAACCCGGCCATCGAGCTTGCCGCATCGCATAGGCTGAGCGACTATGCCGCAATCGGCCGGATGCGGAACCGACCATACCGTTATGTGGCTGAGACTCAAGCCCCGTCCGGGGGCCGCCTGGTCGCCGCGGCAGCTGTCCGGGCCATGTCCCCCGGGCCCCGCTCTCCCGTACGCTCGGCTCGGACGCATCACCACACACGGGGGAACGGCGTGGACGCGCTGCGATCGGACGACCCTGCCCGGATGGGCGGATATCCGCTGCTCGCACGGCTGGGAGCGGGCGGCATGGGAAGGGTCTACCTGACCCGCACGCCGGGCGGGCGGGCACTGGCCCTGAAGACCATCCTCGCCGAGCACACCCGGGACCCGGGTTTCCGCCGGCGGTTCGAGCGGGAGATCCGCAACGCCGACCGGGTCCGCAGCCCGTGGACCGTGCCGGTCGTGGACTGGAGCCGCGGCGCGGACGGTGACCAGTGGCTGGCCACGGAATACGTCCCGGCGCCCTCACTGCAGGAGTGGGTCGACCGCGCCGGACCGCTGCCCCCGCCGCTGCTGCGGGAGCTGACCACCGAACTCCTCCGGGCGCTGGCCGCCGTGCACGGCGAGGGGCTCGTGCACCGCGACCTCAAGCCGTCCAACGTGCTGCTCGGGCCGCACCGCCCGCTGCTCATCGACTTCGGCATCGCCCGGGCGGTCGACGACTCCCGCCTCACCGGCACCGGAAACGTGGTCGGCTCCCCCGGCTACCTCGCGCCCGAACAGATCAGCGGCCGGGCGGAAATCGGCCCGGCCACCGACCTGTTCGCCCTGGGAGCACTGCTGGTCTTCGCCGCGACGGGCCGGGGGCCGTTCACCGCGCCCGACGAGACACCCGGCACACCGGTGCTGCTCTACCGCGCGGTCCACGACGCACCGCGGCTGGACGGCGTCCCGGAGGACCTGCGGCCCTTCCTGACCGCTCTGCTGTCCAAGGACCCCGCCGGCCGGCCCACCGCCGCGAGGCCGGCCGCGGAACGGAAGAGCGCGCCCGGTGGCTGGGCGGCGGCGCTGCCCGCGTCCCTGTCCGAGGAACTGCGGCAGCGGGCCGCCCGGGCCGACGGCCTCTCCGCGCCCACCGCGGCACCGCCTCCGCTGCCCGCCGGGCCGCCGACCGTCACCGCCCCGGGGACACCGCCCCCTCCCGGCCACTCACCCTCACCCGGACCCCGGGCCGCCGCTCCTCCCGCCCCCGCTCACCCGGGCCCTCCGGCGGCGCCGCCCGGACGGACCCGGCTCGCGTCCCCGGTGGCCGCCGCCGTGCTGACCGTCGTGGCACTGCTGGCCGGTGGCTTTCTGCTGCTGGACCGGGACGGAAGGACCGGAGAGGGAGGGGGCGGTGCCGGCACCGCCCCCTCCTCCCCCTCTCCCGGCGAAGCGGACCGGACGGACAGCGCCGGCGACGGCGACGGCGACGGCGACGGCGACGGCGAAGAGGGCGACGGACGCTCCCTGGCCGGGTACTGGGTCGGCAAGTGGGAGGGGGTCGGCCCCGGGCAGCAGGGCTATACCAGTCAGTACAGGGTCAACCTGGAACTGTCCCCGGGCGAGGTGGGCGACGTCGTCGGCCATCAGGTGAGCAGCGTCACCGACAACATGACCGGGCTGGAGCTCGGCTGCACCGAGACACTCAAGCTCATCGCCGTCCGGAGCGGCGAACTGGTGCTGCAGGCCAGCAGTGGCAAGAGCACGGCCGGAGCCGCGTGGATCGACTCCAGCTGCGACAAGAACCCCGTCTACACACTCACCCCGGACACCGAGGACGTGATGCACGTGGAACACCCACTCGATCCGGAGGTCGGCGCCCCCGACTCGCTGCGAAGGGTGGCGCGATGACCGGCACCGAAACACACCCGGCCGCTGCTCCGGCGCCCGGCAGGCCGGTGATCCGTCCGGCCACCGCCGAGGACGTGCCCGCGATCGTCGCGATGCTCGCCGACGACCCGCTGGGCGCGCGGCGCGAGAGCCCAGGTGAACTCGGCGTTTACCGGGCGGCGTTCGCGCGGATCGCCGCCGACCCCGGCCAGCGGCTGGTGGTGGCGGCGCGGGACGCCCGCCCGGTCGGCACGCTCCAGCTCACCGTCATCCCCGGGCTGTCCCGCCGCGGCGCCTCCCGTGCCCTGATCGAGGCCGTCAGGGTGCACGCCTCCGAACGCGGCAACGGACTGGGCGGCGAACTGATCCGGTGGGCCGTCGCCGAGGCACGGCGGGAGGGCTGCGCCGTGATCCAGCTGACCTCCGACGCGACCCGGACCGACGCCCACCGCTTCTACACCCGCCTCGGCTTCACCGCCTCGCACGTGGGCTTCAAGATGGCCCTGTGAGCCCGCGCCCCGGTGAGCCGCTCCGCCGCCGCGCCCCCGGCCGGTCCGGCACGCCGCGCCAGCCGCGGGGGTCGGTACCGCCGGGCACCGGCGCGTCGGGGTCGTAGGGGTGGCGGGTGAAGACGAAGGTGCCCGCGTCGAGATGGCTCACGGTGCCGTCGGGGCGGCGCACCGCGCGCAGGGTCTCGCCCGCGAAGTAGCCGTCCAGGCCGGTCCAGGTGCCGTCGGGGCGGGGGGCGAAGCGCGCGCCGCGGCCGCCGCCCGCCACCGGCCCCAGTTCCACGGCCCCGCCCGCCCTCACCCGCAGCACGTGCGGCTGTGTGCCCCAGTACCAGACGCCGGCCGGCTTCACGAGCCCCGCCTCGGCGTCGGGCATGGGGCGCCAGGTCTCGGGGATCACCGGTTCCCGCTCGGCGACGATGTCCAGCAGGCCGGCGGCCAGTGTGGCGGCGGGCAGCCCCGAGGTGGCATTGGCCGCGGCGACGGCGGCCAGCCGCTCCTCGGGACACGTCCACAGCCCGGCGACGAAGCCCGGCATGGAGCCGGAGTGGCCCGCCAGCAGCCTCCCCCGGCGGCGGATCAGCTGCATGCCCAGCCCGTAGGCGCTGTCCCAGTCCCGTGCCTCGGGGGCGACGGCGGGCCGGCGCATCTCCTGAAGGCTGTCCGCGCCGAGCACCCGCTCGTCCCCGGCCGTGAGGAAGGCCGCGAACCGGCACAGGTCGGCGGCGGTGGACCACAGCTGCCCCGCCGGTGCCATCCGCCCGGTGTCCACGGCCGGTTCGGGCTGCACCACGTCGGCGTACGGGTGGACCGCCCAGCCCTGGGCGTGCGGGGACCTGGGCAGCGTCGTGGTGGCGGTCATGCCCAGCGGCCGCAGCACCTCCTCCTCCAGCACCCGGTGCCAGGGCCGGCCGCGCACCTCCTCCACCAGCGCGCCGAGCAGCGCGTAACCGGGGTTCGAGTAGTGGTGCCGGCGCCCGGGCGGGTGCTTGACCGGGTCCTCGCCGAGGATGTCGGCCAGCTCCGGCCGCAGCGTGCCCTCCGTCCGCTCCCACCAGGGGCCGCGGGCCTCGGCCGCCAGACCGCCGGAGTGCGCCAGCAGCTGGGCGATCGTCGCCTCCCCGCCCTCGGGGGCGGCCAGGTGGCGGTCCAGCCGGTCGCCGAGCGCGATCAGTCCCTCGTCCCGCAGCCGCATCACCAGCACCGCGACGAACGTCTTGGTGATCGACCCGATCCGGTACTGCACCTCGGGGCCGGGCACCGTCCCGGCGACCTCCCCGCGCCCCTCGCTCCACACCGGCAGCCCGTCCCGCACCACGGCGGCGACCACCGACGGTGCCCTGCCTTCCGCCTGGGCCACCGCCAGCCGGTGGTACAGGGCGCGGGAGGTCGAGGACAGCAGGGCGTCATGAGGTTCCGTCATGACGCCACCCATACCGCCGATGCCGCCGCCCGCGCCACCTCTTTCCCTCCCTACTGCCCCGGACGGGTGGGTCCCGCCCGGCCGTGGACCGGACGCGCGCCGCGCAGCGTACCGGTGAGCAGCGCGGCTACCGCCGTCGCCGTCACCACCGCCGCGCACAGCGTCAGGACGGCGGCCGGGGAGGTGCGTTCGGCGAGCAGGCCCAGGGCCGCGTTGGTGGCCAGCAGCGCGCCGCTCTGCACCACCGTGACGAGGGACTGGACCCGGGACAGGTGGGTGTCCGGGGTGGTGCCCAGCACGAGCGGCGCGATGTTCGCCCCGAACGTCCCCGAGCCCGCGCCGATCAGCAGCGACCCGGCGACGGCCGGCACCGGGGACCAGGACACGGCCAGCAGCCCGGTGCCCGCTCCCGCCGCCAGCAGTCCGGCTGCCGCCGCCAGGCCCGGGCGGGCGGCGCCGCTGCGGCGCACCACGGTCAGCGCCGCCGCCACGATGCCCAGCGACTGGGCTCCCACGATCAACCCGGCGGTCTGCGGCCCCCACTCCTGGGCCCGGGCCAGCAGCGGGCCCAGCAGTGTCACCACCGGCAGCAGGAATCCGGCCGCGGCGGCGGTCAGCATCAGCGCCGCGCGCAGCACCGGTTCGCCCCACGCGATCCGCAGCCCGTCGCCGATGTCGGACAGCAGGCCGGGGCCGCCGTCCCGCGGCCGGGGCGGCGGTTCGGTGATCCGGCCGCGCAGCCACAGCAGCACGGACAGCATCGCCGCGAACGTGACGGCATTGGCAAGGGCCGCGCCGCCCAGCCCGGCGGCCGCGACCAGCACCCCGCCCAGCGCGCCGCCGGTGAACATCATCAGCTGCTGGCCCGTCTGGCGCAGGGCGAGCGCCCGGGGAAGCTGCCCGGTGCCCACCAGCCGGCGCGGCATGGAGCCGGAGGCCGGCAGGTAGAAGGCGTCCACCACCCCGATCAGCAGCCCGGCCGAGAGCAGCAGCCACACCGGGGTGCCGAGCCCGGCCACCGCGGCGGCCAGCAGCATGGTGACGGCGATCATCGCGGCGTCCCCGGCGATCATCACCCGGCGGGCCCCGAAGCGGTCCCCGACCGCTCCGCCCACCAGCAGCAGGACCGCCCGGGGCAGGTTGACGGCCGTCAGCGCCAGCCCGGCCACCGTCCCGCCGTGCGCGGACGCGGCCCAGCCGAGCGCGAAGTACATCATCCCGGTGCCGAGCATCGACACCAGCGCGCCCGCCAGCCACACCAGGAACGCGCGCGGCAGCGGGGACCGGACCTCTTCCACGGCCGGGGCCGTGCCGGTGGACACCATGCCGCAGGACACTAGGCCCGGGCACTGACAGGCACCGGGCGTCAGAAGCGGAAGCCGAAGAGGCGGCTGTCCTCGGCGGCGTCCGGTCAGGTCGCAGCCGAGCCGTTCCTGCCGACCGGCGAGTACGGCCCGCACCCTGAGCGGCCGCGGCAGCGGTTCGAGGGTGTGATCCGGCGGTTCAGTACGGGCGGGCAGTGGCGGCAGATGCCGACGGGGTTCGGCGCCTGGCCGACCATTCACAACCGCTTCCTGCAGGCCAAGGGAATCGCCGCGTGCTGCGAGCTGCGAGCTGCGTCCGGTGCGGGAGGTGAGCCAGGCGGTCTCGAAGACCCCGGCGTCTGCGCAGCACCGAGTACGACCGTCGGCGGGGCCAGAAGAATCACCGGTCCGCGCCCGCGCCCCGACCCGCGGGGAGGTCCCGGCCGAAGTGGAACGCGCCTATCGTCAGGCGATGCGCGTGGTAGAAGCGGTGTGCGTCCACATTGGTGGTACCCGAGTCCAGCTCCAGGCGGGTGCACTCTTCCGCCCGGCCTCGCCGCTCCAGTTCGGCCATCAGGTGGGCGCCGATCCCCCGGCCCCGGGAGCCGGGAGCCGTCACCAGGTCGTCGACGAACAGCAGCCGGCCCCGGCTGGTCGCCAGCACACGGTGGGTGGCCGCCCCCAGGGCCCGGCCGGTGGCCATGTCGTACGCGACGGTGAAGCGGAGCCCCTGGGTGTACGCCTCCTCGGCAAAGGCGGTGAAGGCGGTGGCCGTCAACCGGGGGCGCAACGCGCGGATCAGCGGTGCCACGTCGGCGGTCATCCGGGGGTCGTCGGGCGCGAGGTCGGTGAGTACGAGGTCGGTGAGTGTCAGGTCCACAACCCTCATGCTAGGAGCGCGCCGGGTGGTGGCGGAGGTGTCCGTCACGCCCGCCGGGGCGCCCGCGCGCAGGTCACGCACGGTCCGCGCGGCTGGGGACCAACCGACCTGACAGAGAGTCCTTCCCGATGGTGACGGGGCATGTCCGCCGCTGCCAGACTCCGGCACCATGTTCGCCGCTTACATCGAACAGCTCGGCTCCCCCGACACCATCCGGTACGGCGAGCTCCCCCAGCCCGTGGCACGGGCGGGCGAGGTCCTGGTCGACGTGAGTGTCGCCTCCGTCAACCACGTCGACACCTTCGTCCGCTCCGGGGCCTGGCGTACGCCCGTGACCTTTCCCTTCGTCATCGGCCGCGATCTGGCCGGCACCGTCGCCGCCACCGCGCCCGGCACCGGCTTCGAGGCCGGTGAACGCGTCTGGTGCAACAGCATGGGGCACGCCGGCCGGCAGGGTGCCGCCGCCGAGCGCGTGGCCGTCCCCGCCGACCGGCTCTACCGGCTGCCCGACGGGGTCGACCCCGAGGACGCCGTCGCCCTGGCCCACCCCGCCGCCACCGCCTACCTCGCCCTGCACCCGCACGGCCGGGTGCGGGCCGGTGAGACCGTCGTCGTCCTGGGCGGCGGCGGCAACGTGGGCAGCGCTCTCGTCGTCCTCGCCGTGCACGCCGGGGCGCGGGTCGTCGCCACCGCTTCGGCCCGGGACATCGAACGGCTCCGGGGCCTGGGGGCCGACGAGGTCATCGACTACCGCGAACCGGACGTGGTCGGACGGCTCAGAGCCGCCTGCCCCCAGGGGGTCGACGTGTGGATCGACACCTCGGCCCGCAACGACCTGGAGACGGCGGTGGACCTGCTCGCCCGGCGCGGGCGGGTGGTGGTGCTCGCCGGGCTCACCACCCGGCCGGTGCTGCCCGCCGGACCGCTCTATCTGAAGGACTGCTCCGTCGTCGGCTTCGCCATCTCGCAGGCGACCACCGCCGAACTCGCCGCCGCGGCGGAGACCATCGGCACCTTGCTGGCCGCCGGGAAGCTGCGGCCCCCGGCGACGGTGCCGATGCCGCTCAGCGCCGCCGCCGACGCCCACGGCCGCCTCGAACGCGGCGAGGTACGCGGAAAGATCCTGCTCAGGGTCGGCCCGGAAGGCACACCGAACAGAACTTGACGGACCATCGCGGGACGTGTTGACCCCACGTTCGGCCTGCTACCAGAGTTCTCCTCATGAGCGAATCAGTCATTGACAGTTCTCCACTGTTCGAACTGCGTGCGGACATTGCTGTTTCCGCAACCCCGAAAGAGGTCTACGCAGTCGTCAGCAATTTGCCGCGCAGCGCCGAATGGAGCCCCGAATGCCGGGGCGGTGAATGGATCGGCGGAGAGCCCGCGGCGGTGGGCACTGTCTTCCGCGGCGAGAACCTCCGCAGCGAGGAGGTCGTGGCCTGGGCCCCGCTCGTGCGCGGCACCTGGTACACCGAGGCCCGCGTCACGGCGGCCGAGCCGGGCGTGACCTTCCGCTGGATGATGCTCTCGCACGCCCAGGAGGACCAGGAATCCGTCTGGGGCTTCGACATCGAACCGCTCGCCGAAGGCAGCAGGCTGGTCCACCATTTCCGCATGGGAAAGGCGACCGCCGGCATTCACAAGATTGTCTCCGAGCTCGACGAGGATGCTCGAAAGCGATTCGTCGCGGACTGGACCGCCAAGCTGGAACGGGACCTCGACGACACCCTCAAGCGCATCAAGGACGTCATCGAATCCGCATGACGGGTTCCTTCCCGCGTACGTGAAACGGAGTGGGCGAGATGTTTCTGCAAAGAATAAGGAACAAGGGCATCCGGCTCGGGACTCTCTTCGACCGGGCGGCCGCCCGGCACCCCGGCAACATGGTGGTCCTGGACCACGACCTGGACGTCGCGCCCGAGCTGGGCCGGCGCCTGGCCCTGCCCGAGGTGGCCGAGCTGGTCGCCGAGCTGGCGTCGCGGCTGTGGGCCGCGGGGGTCCGCACCGGTGAGCGGATCGTCGTCCACAAGACCGACGGCTTCGACATTTCGCTGATGGCCTGCGCCGCGGCACGGATCGGCGCCGTCCCGGTGCTGCTCTCCCCCAAGCTGGACGGCGAGACCGTCGTCGAGCTGGTGCGCCGGGCCCAGCAGCCCTACCTGGTCACCGACGAGGACAAGCTCACCAACAGCCTTCCGGCCGACGTCTTCGAGGCCGCCAAGAAGGTCCTGCTCACCTCCGGTACCTTCGAGGGCGCCACCCCGCTGGCCTCGTACGCCGGTGCCGCACGGGTCGATCCGATCACCATGCCGCCGGACCACCCCACCCTGATCACCCACACCTCGGGCACCACGGGCACCCCGAAGCTGGCCGTTCACACCGGTCACACCTTCCAGGCCCGCTACCGTCCCCAGGCCACCGTGGTCTCGGTCGTCCGCAGCCGCGAACCGATCGCCATCCACGTCTCGTTCGTGCACTCGCGGATGTTCACCGCCATGCCGATCGCGATCCTCCAGGGCCACCCGCTGATCATCCTGAAGGACGACGAGCCGGAGTCGGTCGCCAAGCTCTTCTCCCAGGTCCCGCCGGGGCTGATCGAAGCGCACCCCAACACCTTCCTGCGCTGGGAGGTGCTGGCCAAGGACCCGCGTGGCCCGCTGAGCAACGTCAAGTACTTCAGCTCCACCTTCGACGCCATCCACCCGCGCACCGTCCACACCCTGCTGGGCGCCTCGCGCCGGCGGCTGCCGCTCTTCGCCCAGGCGTACGGGCAGAGCGAGGTCGGCCCGATCGCGGCGCGCACGTACACCCGCAAGCGCGGCGCCGAGGCGGACGGCCGGTGCGTCGGCTCGCCGTTCCACGGTATGACCAACGTCCGGGTGGTCAGCCGCGACGGCCGCCCGCCGTCGAAGTCCTCGCCGGGCTTCATCGAGGTCCGCAGCGACGGCCGGATCGTCACCTACCTCGGTGAGCACGAACGGTGGGAGAAACAGGTCAACGACGGCTGGTGGCGGATGGGTGACGTCGGCTACCGCACCAAGTGGGGCTGTCTGCACCTGCTGGACCGCGAGGTCGACGAGATCCCCGGCGTGGAGTCCACCCTGGAGATCGAGGACAAGCTCTTCGCCCGGATCGAGGACCTGATCGAGGTCATCATCATCTCCGGCCCCGACGGCCGCCCCGTCCCCGTGGTCTCCACCCGCGACGACAAGCCGCTGGACGAGCGCGTGTGGCAGGACGCCGTGGTCGGTCTGCCCCCGATGGCGGACCCGGTCCGGTGGAAGCTGGAGGATCTGCCGCAGACCGCCACCACCAAGATCAAGCGACTCGAACTGGCCCGGCTGCTGGCGGCCGGCTCCAACGGGAACGGCGACATGTCCTGACCACCGCCCGATCCGGACGTACGCGTGCGCGGGTGGCCTCCCGGAAGGGACGCCACCCGCGCACGCACCCGCTCAGCCCTTGCCGGGCGACCGCGTGGGTGTGCGGCGCCGGCCCTCAACCGCCGCCGCACGCCCAGGCGTTGAGCCCGCGCCGCTCAGCCTTCGCCGTGCAGCCGCCGCAGCAGCTCAGCCGCCCAGGCCTCGTCGTACGCCTCGAAGAGCGGGAAGCCCCCGTTGTCCGGGGAGTCCGTCCAGCGGCACCGCACTCCCGGGTTGTGGACGGCGTACCCGCCCGGTGCGAACAGGTGCGGGCTGCCCTGCACATGCGGCCCCTGGGCGATGTCCCACTGGCCGTACACCTCGGCCCGTCCCTCGCCCGCCCGCAGCGCCTTCGCCAGCGCGTCCGCGTCCAGGTGCTCGCACCCCTTGGCCAGCTCCAGGATCACCGCGTGCACGCCCACTGACCGGCTCTCGGTGTAGAAGGCGCGGCGCAGCGCGATGTCCAGCTCGTCCGAGGCTCGCAGCCCGCCCACCGCGGGGGACTTGGCGGCCTGGACGGCCTCCAGGGCGGGCAGCATGCTGGAGGGGTAGGTCCACTCGGGGGCCGACCAGCGCCGCCAGCCCACCTCGGGGCGGCGGGCGGCTATGGCCGTCAGCTCCACGTCCACAATGAACTTCGGTGTGGGCTCCCGGTTGAACAGTTCCAGCGGGAAGGCCCGGTGGTCGATGAGGACCGGCAGCTCCAGCCGGGCGGAGGTGGCCCGCAGGGTGTGCAGGGCCAGCGCCGCCCAGGGGCAGCCGATGTCCGACCAGACCGTGACGACCGGCCGGCCTTCGTCGGCGCGCTCGGTGTTGACCAGTGCGGAATCGTCGCTCGTCATCCGACCGCTCCCTCGGTGCGTCGCAGCAGTTCCGTCAGCAGGTTACGGGTGATGTGCACCCCGTCGCGGGTGAGTACGGACTCCGCGTGGAACTGGGTGGAGGCGAACCAGGGGCCGCGCAGCCCGTGCACCTCCCCGGTCTCGGCGGACCGGCTCACCTCGACGGGGCCGATCCCCGGGCAGTCCGTCTTGGTCTCCTCGGAGACGGCGGCGAAGGTGTTGTAGAAGCCCACCCTCTCGCGCCGGCCGAAGAGGTCGATCTCGCGCTGCACCCCCTGGTTGGGCACCTCGCGGCGGATCAGCGGCAGCCCCAGCCGCCGGCTCAGCACCTGGTGGCTGAGGCAGACCGCGAGGAACGGGGTGCGGCTCTCCAGCAACCGGCCCACCGCCGCGTCGAGATGGGCGATCTTCGGGTCGGTGAGGTCGCGCGGATCGCCGGGCCCCGGGCCCATGACGGTCAGGTCGTGGTCGGCCGGGTCGTACGGCTCGTCGAACCGGCGCACCGTCACGGTCAGTCCTATCGCGCTGAGTTGCTGAGCGATCATCGACGTGAAGGTGTCCTCGGCGTCCACCACCAGTACCCGCCGCCCGGCGAGGTCCGGATCCGGGGCGTGCCGCTCCCCGGCGTGGGTGAGCCAGAAGTCCGCCAGCGAGGAGTTCCGTTCGGCCAGTGCGGCCCGGACCTCGGGGTTGGCGGAGAGCCGGCTCTGCCCGCCGGACTCCAGGGCGGCCAGCAGACCGGCCGCCTTGGCGCGGGTCTCGGCCGCCTCGGACATCGGGTCGGAGTGGCGTACGAGGGTGGCGCCGACGCCGATCCGCAGCCGCCCGCAGGCCGCGATGTCGGCGGTACGGATGAGGATGGAGGAGTCCAGGGCGTGGCCGCCCTCCCGGTCGCGGCCGAGGAGGGCCACGACCCCGCTGTAGTAGCCGCGCCCCTCGGGCTCGTACTGGTTGATCACCCGGCAGGCGCTCTCCAGCGGGCTGCCGGTGACGGTCGGCGCGAACATCGTCTCGCGCAGGATGTCGCGCGGGTCGCGGTCGCTGTGCCCCTCGATGAAGTACTCGGTGTGGGCGAGCCGGGCCATCTCCTTGAGGAACGGTCCGATGACCCGCCCGCCCTCCGGGCAGATCCGGGACATCATCTTCAGCTCCTCGTCGACGACCATGTACAGCTCGTCGATCTCCTTGCGGTCCGCGAGGAACTCCATCATGGCGGGCAGGCTCGGGCCGGAGGGCGCGTACCGGTAGGTGCCGCTGATGGGGTTCATCACGGCCAGGCCGCCGGTGAGGCTGACATGGCGCTCGGGGGTGGCACCGACGAGGGTGCGCTCCCCGGTGTGGACGACGAACGTCCAGTAGGCGCCGGACTCCCGCTCCAGAAGCCGCCGGAAGAAGGTGAGCGCGGCCCCGGGGGTGTAGCCGGTGATGTCGGCCGAGTAGGAGCGTTTGATGACGAAGTTGGCGCCCTTGCCGGTGCCGATCTCATCGGTCACGACCCGGCGCACGGTCTCGGCGTACGCCTCGTCGTCGATGTCGAAGCCGCCGTCGGTGAGCGTCATCGGGGTGTCCGGGATGCGGCGCAGTGTCTCGGCGACGGTCCGGACCTCCTGGCCGGTGACGGTCATCGCGAGCAACGGGGAGCCGTCCTCGGCACCGACGAAGCCGCGCTCGGCGATCTGCCGGTACGGGACCAGGACCAGGGCGTCATGCCGGGCCTCGCCATCGGCGGCGCCCGCGGGGAGCGGGATGCCGGCCAGGGTGTCGTACGCGCGCACGTCCCCGGTCAGCACGTCGAGCGTGCCCCCGCCGGTGGACTCGGGGCGGTGGAGCAGGGCGAAGGGCGGCGGGTCGGGGGCGAGTATCCGCCCGAGCAGATCCGTCATCAGCCGACCGCCTCCTTGGTCGTGAGCACGACGGCGCAGCGCTGCGCGGCGTACTCCGTGGTCATCCGGTGCCGCTCCAGGGAGAAGTCCGCGACGGCGTCCGCGATCAGGAAGGTCTCGATGTCGTGGGTGAAGGACTCGACGGCGGTCGTCAGGATGCCGACGTGCCCGTAGACACCGCAGATCACGAGCTGGTCCCGGCCGGCCGCGCGCATCCGCTCCAGCAGGTCGGTGCGGAAGAAGGCGCTGTAGCGCCATTTGGTCAGCATCCAGGAGCCGGGCGCGGGCTTCAGCTCGTCGACCACCTCGCGGTCGGCGGGCTCGGCGCGCATGCCCGGCCCCCAGAAGTCCTTGAGCAGCCCGCGCTGCTCGGGCGTCATGCTGCCGGGCTGGGCGGTGTACGCCACCGGCATCCCGGTCGCGAGCGCGTGGGCCCGCAGCCGGGCGGCGTTGGCCAGCAGCGGTTCGCGCAGCTCCGGGGCGAACGGCTGGAGGAAGTAGCGCTGCATGTCGTGGACGAGCAGGACGGCCCGGTCGGGGTCGATGCTCCACCGGGCGGTGTTGTCGGGCAGGTCGCCTCGCTCGGGAAGCGGGTACGGCGGGATGGGGGCGATGCCGGCCATGGGTGTGCCTGTTCCTTTCGTGAGTGGTCCGTTCCGGTCGCCGGACACCGCCGAGGGTGCCCGGGGGGTCAGGCCCCCAGGGAGGCGCCGCCGTCCACGGTCAGGTCGTGCAGGGTGATCTGGGCGGCCCGGTCGGAGAGCAGGAACGCCACTGCCTCCGCGACGTCGTCGGGCCGGCCGATGCGGCGCAGCGGGATGCCGACGCGGTACGCGGAGGGCGAGCCGTCCAGGGTGTGCTGCTCGGCCTCCCGGTCGTGCCACATGGAACGGAGCATCGGGGTGTCGGTGGAGCCGGGGGCCACGGTGTTGCAGCGGATGCCGTACTGGGCGACTTCCAGGCCGAGCGACTTGACGAGCTGGGTCGCGGCGGCCTTGGAGGCGGCGTAGGCGGCCATCCCCGCCCGGGGGGTGACGGCCGCGTTGGAGGTGACGGTGACGAGCGCGCCCCGGGCGCGCGGGATCATCCGGTTGACGACCGCGCGCGTCACGTTCAGCACCCCGGTGACGTTGACGTCGAGCATGGCCCGCCAGTCCTGGTCGGTGATGTCGCTGACCGGGCCCAGGCGCAGCACCCCGGCGGCGTTGACCAGCTGGCCGACGGGCCCCACCTGCTCCTCGACGGCCGCCACCATGGCCTCCACCGCCGCGCTGTCGGACACGTCGACCGGGAAGTCCACCACCTGGAGGGACTCCGCGCGGAGCTTGGCGACCTCCTCGGCCAGCCGCACGGCGTCGCGGTCGACCGCGACCACCGTCGTGCCCTGCTCGGCGAGCAGCCGGACCACGGCCGCCCCGATGCCGCCGGCGGCCCCGGTGACCAGTGCTGTCTGCTCTTCCACCTGAACTCTCCTTCGTACGAGGGTGGTACGGGTGTGTTCTCGGGGTGCTGCTCCGGACGCGTGTCTCGCGCGTTCCGGCGGTTCAGCCGCGCCAGGCGGCGATGACCGAGACCGCCTGGGAGGCGGTGAGCCGGGGGTCGCAGAAGCTCGTGTACTTCTCCCCGACCTGGTGGGCCCGGGTTTCGTTGCGCACACACTCGGTCACGTCGTCGGGGGTGGTCTCCAGGTGGACGCCGCCGGCGATGCCGTCGGCCGAGCGGACGGCGGTGAGGAAGCCGCGCACTTCGCGCTCGACGTGGTCGAGGTAGCGCGTCTTGAGCCCTTCGGCGGTGGTCACGGTGTTTCCGTGCATCGGGTCGCAGAGCCAGCTCACCGGGTGTCCGGCCTCCCGTACGGCCGCCACCAGCGCGGGCAGCCGCTCCCTGACGGTGTCCGCGCCCATCCGGGAGATGAGGGTGAGGCGGCCGGGCGAGCGGGAGGGGTCCAGCCGCTCGCACAGGGCGAGCAGCTCCGGGACGGTCATCGAGGGGCCGACCTTGCAGGCCACCGGGTTGGCGATGGCGGCGAACAGCTCCACATGTGCCCCGTCCAGCGCCCGGGTGCGCTCGCCGATCCACGGCAGGTGGGTGGAGGCCAGCCACAGGGCGCCCGATCCGTCCCGGCGGAGCATCGGCAGCTCGTAGTCGAGCAGCAGCCCCTCGTGGCTCGTCCACACCAGCGGGTCGATGGGCCGGGCCCGCTCGCGCGGGACGCCGCCCCAGCCGAGGTGGCCCATCACCTCGCCCGCCGCGTCGTAGCCGGTCAGCAGCCGGGCCGGGTCGGGGACACGGCCCTCGGGGGCGGGTTCGGGGCTGTTGACCATGTGGCCCCGGTAGACAGGCAGTTCGACCCCGCTGACCTGCTCCGTCGGCTTGGAACGGGGCTTGGCGAACTGGCCCGCGATGCGGCCGATCCGGACGACGGGCCGGTGCGAGGCCATCTTCATGGCCCCGGCCATCAGGTCGAGGACGGCTGCCTTCCGGGCGACGTATCCCGCGCTGGACTCCATGGGGTCCTCGGCGCAGTCGCCCGCCTGGACCACCTGGGCCTCGCCCCGGGCCACCTGGGCAAGGACCGACCGTAAGGCCTGGACGTCCTCGAACCGGACGAGGGCCCGGCGGCCGGCCAGCTCTCTGCTCACGTCTTCCAGGTGTTCGGCATCCGGCCACTCCGGCTGCTGGAGTGCGGGCCTGAGCCGGATCTCGGACACGACGTTGTCCACTGGTGCCTCCACGGTCGCATGGCGCGAGCGGGGAACGCTCGCTGTCGGGGGTGAGTCGGTGCGGCGTCGGCGAACCCGTCGCGGGCGTCGTCGGAGACGAGGCGGCGTCCGGGACGTCCCGCGCCACTCGGTTCCGGTATGACCCGAGCCCGCGGGTCGGAAGGGGACGGCCGTCCCGCCCTGGTCCGGCTGCCGATCCTGGGCCGGATCGGGTCGAGTGCCAACCAACGGGCCAGCAGTTCGTCAGGTGACGCGGATTCCATCAGGTCTACCCGCGTCCAGCGGCCCGGACCTGACGGACTACCCGGGCCGAACTGGGCCGGCCAAGCGGAAACGTTGCACCATGAGCCCGCTCCCGACCCCTGCTCTGCGCCCGATCCGGGGCGAGGGAGTGCCTTGCCGGTCAGTGCCGGACGGGCCTGCGCACCCGGTGCGGTGCGTCGCGGGGCCCGGCCGCCGTCCACGTCGCGGAACCGGCGCGGACGTCCGGCCCCACCGCGAGGCTCAGGGCGCCCTGGAACCCGGCCCCGATCGGCACGACACCTCTAGGCCCCTGGAGATCTCTCATCATGACATCGCGCAACAACTCCGGCCTTCCCCGCCGTACGTTCGTCACCGTCGCAGCCGCGGCCGCCGCGGCGACCGCCGGATCGGTGGTGCCGGCGGCCGCCGCCACCGCCTCCCACCGGCCCCCCGGTCCCCGCGGCGGATCGGTGGTGGTCCGCACGACCGCGGGCCGTATCGCCGGGCAGCGGCTCGACGACGTCACCGTCTTCCGCGGCGTCCCCTACGCGGCCCCGCCCGTGGGACCTCTCCGCTTCGCCTCCCCCCGGCCGCCCGAGCCGTGGAACGGGGTGCGGGACGCCACCGCCTTCGGCGCGCCCGCGCTCCAGACCGACTACCTGCCGGACAGCAGCGAGGACTGTCTGTACGCCAACATCTGGACCCCGAGCACCACCGGCCGCCGGCCGGTGGTCGTCTACATCCACGGCGGCGGCTGGTTCCTGGGGGCGGGCAGCGAACCCGACTACGACGGCGCCAAGCCGGCCGTGCACGGCGACATGGTCGTCATCAACTTCAACTACCGCCTGGGGTTGCTCGGCTGGGGCCTCCACGAGGAGTTCACCGACCCCAGCACCCGGTCCTTCGCCAACTGGGGGCTCCAGGACCAGGCGGCGCTGCTGCGCTGGGCCCAGGCCAACGCTGCGGCCTTCGGCGGCGACCCGGGCAACATCACGCTGGCCGGCACGTCGGCCGGCGGGTCCAGCACCTGGCAGCTGAGTCTGCTGCCACAGCTGCGCGGGGTGATCAGACGGGCGGTGCCCATCAGCGTCAAGCACGTCTGGAACCCGGCCAGTTCGACCACCCCCCAGGAGTCGCGCGAGGTCTACGCGCTGCTCGCGTCCCGGCTCGGCACGACGGTCGCCGGCCTGCGCACCGTACCGGGGCACGACCTCAAGGCCGCCTGGGAGGAGCTGTACTCCGGCGACCCCGCCGACCGGCCGGTGACCGGCTGGCGCGAGTACCGGGGTCCGGTGCCCGACGGGCAGTGGATGCGCGGCTTCGACCACGAGCTGCCCACCCCGCAGATACCGATCATGCCGATCTACGCCCGTACCGAGGGCTCGTTCTTCACCGGCGGACCCGGCTACCCCTACCCCGGCTCCCACCCCACGAACGACGCCGAGCTGCGCGAGGCGGTCTTCATGGTGCTGCGCAAGGGCAGTACCCGGGTCGGCTACCGCGATGTGGACGAGGCCATCGCCTTCTACCGCAGGGCGGCCGTGCGGGGCGGGCTGCCGCAGGACCCGATGTCGATCTGGACGGAGATCTGGGGTGACGGCCTCTTCCGCTACCAGATCATCCGGCTGGCCGAGCGGCACGCCCGCGAGGGCCGCTCCCCGCAGTACCTCATGGAGTTCGCCCACCCGGTGCGCGCCCCCTACTCCGGCACCCCGCACGAGGCGACGTCGAAGTTCCTCTTCGGCTCGCACGCGCTGCCCGCAAACGAGCCCGCCTACGGCAACGGCCCGCTGGAGCGCCAGGTCTCCGACACCCTGATCGATCTGATCGCCTCCTTCGCCCGCGACGGCCGCCCGGTCTCACCGAATGCCCCCGCGTGGCCGGTGTTCGCCCCGCTGCGGCCCACGACGATGGTGGTCGGTGGCCAGGACGTCGCCCGCGTCTCCACGACCTTCAAGACGGACCAGCTCCGCTACTGGGACCGGGCCGGCTGGGTGCCCCGTACCTGATTCGCTCGGCCCGACTTCCGTACAGCGCTGTTGACACGGGAACACGAGGAAAGGAACCGAGGCACTATGTGTGGACTCGCAGGCTGGGTCGGCTACGACCGCGATCTCTCCCGACTGGGCGCCACCGCGCAGGCCATGACCGCCACGATGGCATGCCGGGGCCCGGACGACGAGGGGGTGTGGACCGCCCCGCACGTGGCTCTCGGCCACTGCAGGCTCTCGGTCATCGACCTGGAGGGCGGCCGTCAGCCGATGCACGTGTCCGCGCCCGATGACGGACTGCCGACCGTCGTCTATACCGGTGAGGTCTACAACTTCCTGGAGCTCAAGGAGGAGTTGAGCGGTCTCGGCCACGAGTTCCGCACCTCCAGCGACACCGAGGTCGTGCTCCACGCCTACCTCCAGTGGGGCGAGAACTTCGCGGAGCGGCTCAACGGGATGTACGCGCTGGCCATCTGGGACCCGCGCACCGAGGAACTGCTCCTGGTGCGGGACCGGATGGGCGTCAAGCCGCTCTTCTACTACCCGACCCGCGACGGGGTCCTCTTCGGCTCCGAGGCCAAGGCGATCCTCGCCCACCCCGAGGCCGAGGCGGTCGTCGACCGTGAGGGGCTGGCCGAGATCTTCGCCATCATCAACACTCCCGGCCACGCCGTCTTCAAGGGCATGCACGAGGTGGTCCCCGGCACGATCGTCCGCTTCACCAGGGAGGGCCGCTCGGCCCGCACCTACTGGGAGCTGACGGCCCGCCCGCACGGCGACGACCTCGACACCACCATCGCCCGCGTCCGCGAGCTCCTGGACGACATCGTCCGGCGCCAGCTCATCGCGGACGTCCCCGTGGGCACTCTGCTCTCCGGCGGGCTCGACTCCAGCGCGCTGACCGCTTTGGCCGCCAAGGCCTTCCGGGACCAGGGGCGCGCCGAGCGGGTCAAGGCGTTCTCGATCGACTTCAAGGGCAACGACGAATCCTTCGCCGGCAACGGCATCTGGCAGGACCCCGACACCCCGTACGCCGTCGAGGTCGCCGAGAAGTGCGGCGCCGAGCACATCATCGTCGAGCTGGAGAACGCCGACGTCCTGGACGAGTCCATCCGGGCCCGGGTGCTGCGCTGCCAGGACCTGCCCATCTCCACCGGCGACATGGAGCACTCGCTGCTCCACCTGTGCACCGCGCTGAAGCGGCAGGTGACCGTCGCGCTGTCCGGGGAGACCGCAGACGAACTCTTCGGCGGCTACAACTGGTTCTTCGACAAGGAGGCCGTCGAGGGCGACACCTTCCCGTGGTACGACGCCTGGCGCCGGCTCGGCGGGCTCGACACCATGAAGGAGATCGGTCTCTGGGACCGGCTCGGTCTGGAGGAGTACGTCAAGACGCGCTACGCCGAGGCTCTGGCGGAGGTCCCCCGGCTGGAGGGCGAGTCCGGCCGCGAGGAGCGGATGCGGGAGCTGCTCTACCTCAACATCTCCCGCTGGGAGAACTTCCTGCTCGACCGCAAGGACCGGATCAGCATGGCCGCCAGCCTGGAGGTCCGGGTCCCCTTCACCGACCACCGGCTCGTGGAGTACGTCTTCAACGTGCCGTGGGAGATGAAGACCTTCGACGGCCGCGAGAAGAGCCTGCTGCGCGCGGCAACCGCCGACGTACTCCCGGAGTCGGTGCTCACCCGCAAGAAGAGCCCCTATCCCTCCACCCAGGACCACGAGTACGTGCGGGCGCTGCGGGACAAGGTCGCCGCCCTGCTCCACGAGGGCTCGCCGGTGCTGGACCTGGTGCCGGCCGAGGGCATCCAGCGGCTGCTGGACAAGCCGCTGGAGTCGTACGCCGGGCTCGGCGGGCTGTGGGGGACGCGGGCGGTGATGGAGCGGCTCGTCGAGTTCAACTCCTGGGTCACCGAGTACAGGGTCCGGGTCGAGGCGTGACAGCGACCGGCACCCCGCAGACGTCTGTGATCCCACGACGGAGGGATGAGTTGATGTACACCACCGTGCCGCCTTTCGACGTCGACCACTCGTCCGAGTGGGGTGCGGACCGGCTGGATCTCGACGCCTATCTGCTGCGGCTCGGATACGAGGGGGCCCGGGACAACTCGCTGAAGACCCTTCAGCAGCTGCACCGGGCCCATATGAGCACCATCTGTTTCGAGAACATCGACATCGCGGTGGGCCGCACGGTCTCGCTCGACATGGCGGACCTGGAGCGCAAGCTGGTCCGCTCCGGCCGCGGCGGCTACTGCTACGAGAACAACCTGCTGTTCGCCGCCGCACTCGACCGCCTCGGTTTCCCGGTGCTCCGGATGCTCTCGCGCATCCGGGAGGGCGACTCCCGGCGGCGCTTCCGCTCGCACACCTCCCTGCTGGTGCGGGCGGTGGACGAGCCGGAGACGGTGTGGCTGGCCGACCCCGGTTACGGTTACGCCGGGCTGATCGAGCCGGTCCCGCTCCGTGACGGCGTCCGCTCGACCGTGGCGAGCTGGAGCTGGGAGCTGGGGGTGGACGACGGCCACTGGGTGCTGCGGTCCAGGGACGGGGAGGGCCGCTGGAGCGACGTCTACGCCTTCCGGCCCGAGCGCCAGTACGAGGTCGACTACCGGGCGGCGCACTATGTCAGCTCCACCCGGCCGGGCTCCCCGTTCGTCAACCGGTTGGTGGCGCAGCGGGGTTCGGAGACCGTACGGTACCGGCTGCGCAATGACGTCCTGGTCACCGACCACCCCGACGGGCGCACCGAGCGCGCCGTGCTCGCCCCGGACGAGGTGGTGGCCGCCCTGCGGGAGAAGTTCGGTCTCACCCTGACCGACGAGGACGTCTCGCTGCTCCTGGGGTTCCTGCACCGGGGGGAGAGCGCCGCCGCCTCCTGACGGACCCTCGCACACGAGGAGAGCCCCGGCACCCGGTGCCGGGGCTCTGGCCCTGCGTACGTCTTGGCGGAAGCTTCTACAGGAGCGAGACGATCGCCGGCCCGAAGGCCGCGCCGAGCAGATAGCAGAGATTGAACAGACCGATGGCGGCGGGTCGTTCCTCGTCGGGGACCGCCTTGGTGGAGTGCACCGCGAAGACGCCCTGGCCGGAGGCGGCCGCGATCGAGGCGAGGGCCTGCGCGAGCAGCAGCAGGATCGCGACGGTGCTCGCCGAGGCCAGCACCACCCCGGCGGCGCTGAGAGCGACCAGGGTGATGATGACCGGCTGCCGGCCCACCTTCGCCGAGAGGGCCACCACCACCCAGGAGAGCGCGCCACCGAGCAGCAGCGGCCACACCATGGCCCCGCCGATCGTGCCGCTCGACCACGAGGTGTGGTCCGAGAGGGAACTGGGCACCGCGAACATCAGCCCGAAGTTGACCGCCGCGAGCAGGAACGCCAGCACCGAGGAGATCAGGAAGACGGGGCTGCGGACCACCACCGCCGGGACGAACCCCTGCGGCTTGAAACGCAGATGCCGGACCAGGGCGGCGATCGTCAGCACCGAGAGCACCCCGGCGACCGCCGGGTAGTGCGGGACGAAGACCAGGGCCGTGACCACGGCGGTGAGCAGTACCGCGCCGAGACCGTCGAAGGAGGCGGTGGAGGTCGGCCGGGTGGAGGCCCTTCCTATGATGACGAGCAGACCGATCAGGCTGATCGCGGGCAGGGCCAGGGTCGCCTGCCAGTTGATCGCGTCGTTGACCAGCGAGCCGACCAGCGGCGCGGTGGAGCCGACCACCGCGAGCGAGGCGGTGACGAAGCCCATCGAGCGGGCGGAGTTCGTCAGGCTCATCGCGATGGAGGTGAGACCGGCGGTGCCGAGCGCCTGGAGCGCGCAGCCGATGATGACGGCCGGCAGCACCGGCACGGTGAGCACCAGCAGTGCGCCCAGCAGCACCAGCGCCCCGCAGCCGGCGAGCGCGGTGCGCGCGCCCCGGTGCCGCAGCAGCCCGGCCATCAGGGGCGTGCCCACCGCGATGCCCCAGCCGAAGGCGGTCACGCCCCAGGTGACGGTGCCGGTGGTGGTGGACAGGTCACGGGCGATGTCGTCGAGGATCAGCGCAGGTCCGGCGATGCCGAACGAGAGCGGTCCGGCCATCAGCCCCAGCCAGTAGGTGGGGATGCGGGGGGTGTCGGGTGCCGGGTGGTCCGCGCCCTCGGGGCGCGCGGTGCCCGGACCCGCGAGAGATTCACTCACGGTTCCTCCAGGGGTGAGGGGTGGGGCGTCGGCTCCGTCTGTGCGGGGCCCGGCACCGGAACCGCCCGGCGGACCGGGCGTCGAGCGGTCGAACGGTCACGTGGCCGGGCAGGCGTCCCGGCCACGGGGACGTACGGTCGTGCGGGCCCGCGCTCAGGCGTCGAGCGTCGGGTAGTCCGTGTAGCCGCGGTGGTCACCGCCGTAGAAGGTGGAGGGGTCCGGCGAGTTGAGCGGGCCGCCGACCCGGATACGGCGCTGCAGGTCGGGGTTGGCGAGCCAGAGCGAGCCGAGGCTGACCGCGTCGGCCAGGTCGTCCTGGAGGACCTCCAGCGCGGTCTCGGGGGTCACGAAGGCCTCGGTGCCGGTCTTGTGCGGGTTGAGGATCAGCGTGCCCGGCCACTCGGCCCGGATCAGCTCGGTGACTTCGCGGTGGCCGAACTCCATGACGTGGACGTAGGCGAGGTTGTACGGCGCCAGCGTGCGGATCAGCGTGCGGTACAGCTCGGCCGGGTCGCTCTCGCTGACGCCCTCGCTGGTGGAGCCGGGCGAGATGCGGATGCCCACGCGCTCGGGGCCGATGGCGTCACTGACGGCCCGCGCGACCTCGTCGGCGAACCGGACCCGGTTCTCCACCGAACCGCCGTAGACGTCGGTGCGGTGGTTGGAGCCGTCGGCCAGGAACTGCTGGATCAGGTAACCGTTGGCGCCGTGCAGCTCCACGCCGTCGAACCCGGCGTCCACTGCGTACTTGGCGGCGGAGACGAAGTCCTCCACGGTCTGCGCGATGTCCTCGAGGGTCATCTCGCGCGGGACGGGGTGGTCGACCATGCCGTCGGGGGTGTACATCTGCCCGCCGGTGGCGATGGCCGAGGGCGCGACGGGAAGGGCACCGTCCGGGTAGAGGCTGGGGTGGCCGACCCGGCCCGAGTGCATGAGCTGGACGAAGATCCGGCCGCCGGCGGCGTGCACCGCGTCGGTCACCCGGCGCCAGGCCCCGGCCTGCTCGGCGGAGTGCAGACCGGGGGTGTCGATGTAGCCCTGGCCGATCACGCTCGGCTGGGTGCCCTCGGTGATGATCAGCCCGGACCCGGCGCGCTGGGCGTAGTAGTCGGCGGTGAGCGCGTTCACGGAACGGTCGGCGGAACGGCTGCGGGTCATCGGGGCCATCACCAGGCGGTTCGGCAGGTTCATCTTGCCCACGCGCAGCGGTGCGAACAGCTCGTCCATGGTCTCCTCCATCGGGTTGTGATCATCGGGAGATGTCCTGATCGCAACGGTAGGAGCGGCGCTCACGCGGGGAATCCGTAATCTCTACTGCTCCCGGTACGTAGTTCACGGGCAAGTAGCATGGGACCGTATACGGATGGCATGCGGGCGGGTCTGGTAGCGGGTGGAGGGGACGTCGGTGCTGTACGGGCGAACCACCGAGCAGGAGCGGCTGACGCAACTGGTGGCCGCGGCACGTGCCGGGTGCAGCGGTGCACTTCTGGTACGCGGTGAGGCGGGGATCGGCAAGACGGCACTGCTCGACTGGCTCGCCGAGACGGCGGCCCGGGCGGACGCGGAGAGCGGGGACGACGGACGCGAGCTGCGTATCTTACGGGTCACCGGTATCGAGCCGGAAGCGGATCTGGCCTTCGGCGGCCTGGTCCAGCTGCTGTGGCCCGTGCAGGGGCGCCTGGACGCCCTCCCCGAGCCGCAGGCCGCGGCTCTGCGGGCGGTCCTGGGCACCGGGGCGGAACAGCGCGGCCCCGACCGCTTCCTCACCGGTCTCGCGGTCCTCACGGTCCTGGCGGATCTCGCCGAGGACGGCCCCCTTCTCTGTCTGGTCGACGACGCCCAGTGGCTGGACCAGGCCACGAGCGAGGCCCTGCTGTTCGCCGCCCGCCGGCTGGCCGCCGAGGGCGTGGCGATGGTGCTGGCCGGCCGGGACGACGGCTTCTCCGCCCCGGGCATCCCCGAGCTGCGGCTGACCCGGCTGAGCTTCGAGGACTCCTCGCGGCTGCTGGCCGACCGGGGCAGGGCCCCCGCACTGCGCTCCCAAGTCATCACCGAGTCCGCGGGCAACCCGCTCGCCCTCATCGAGTTCGACTCCGCGCGGCGTGACCAGCCGCACCAGCATGCCCCGCTGCCCGTCGCGGACCGCGTGTTCTCGGCCTTTCGATCACAGATCGGCAGACTGCCGGAGCGCACCCGGCTGATGATGCTCATCGCGGCCGCCGAGGCGCGCGGCGACCTGCCCCTGCTGCTGCGCGCCTCGGAGCTGCTGGGCGTGGACCTCGGCGATCTGGAGGAGGCCGAGCGGTCCGGCCTGATGTACGTCATGGACGGCACTGTCACCTTCCGGCACCCGCTGATCGCCTCGGCGACGTACCAGGGTTCGGTGCTCGCCCGCCGGATCGCCGTGCACCGGGCGCTGGCCGAGGCGGCCACCGACCCCGACTGCCGCGCCCGCCATCTGCTGGCGATCTCCACCGGCCCCGACCAGGACGTGGCACTGGAGCTGGCCGAGGCGGCCCGGCGCGCCCGGGGCCGTACGGCGTACGCGGCGGCATCCGGCCTCTTCCGGCACGCCGCCCGGATCAGCACGGACCAGGAGCAGCGGGCTTCCTGGCTGACCGAGGCGGCCGCGCTCGCGCTCGCCGGGGGCCATGCCGCGCAGGCGGACCTGCTCGCCGAGGAGGCCGGCCCGCTGACGGGCGACCCGGCCGTCGGGGCCCGGATCGCCTCGGTGCGGGCGGCCGTCGTCTTCGAGCTGGGCGACCAGAGCGAGGCGGCCCACGGACTGCTGGCCCGCGTCGGGGACGCCGCAACGCCCGGGACCTCCGGCATGCTCCGTACGGCCGCTGCCTACGGCTGGCTGGCCGGGGACGGGGACACCGTGCGCGCCGCCGGTGCCCGGCTCGCGGCGGGCGGGTGCTCGGACCCGCTGGTGGAGGGGTTGGAGCGGCTCTGCGAGGACGACGCCGAGCACGGACTGCCGCTGCTCGCCCGGTTCCTGGAGCGGAGGCTCGACGCACCCGACACCCGTGACGTGGACGAGCAGGCCGTCCGGATGCTCGCGCTCACCTGCGGCATGATCCTCGGTGACGACGAGGCGGCGCTCGACCTGGCCTCGGCGGAGGTCCGGTGGTGCCGCTCCCAGGGACTCATCGGTGAACTGCCCTACGCCCTTGATGTCCTGGCGCACAATCAGGTTCTGGCAGGCCGCCACCGGGACGCCGAGGCGAACGTGACGGAGGCGGAGGAGATCGCCCGGGACACCGGGATGCACCATCGGCTGGCCCGGCTGGCCGCCGTGCGCGCGCGGATCGCCGCCATCGAGGGGAACGCCCAGCGCGTACGGGAGCTGACCGACGGCACTCCCGAGGCCCTCTGTACCGGGCTCGACTGCGCGCGCGTCCTGCTCGACCTGGGGCTCGGCGACTTCGACTCGGCCCTCACCCGGCTGACCTCGCCGCCGCCCGGCCCCGACCGGTACACCTGGCTCTCCCTGTCCACCGCCGCCGACCAGGTGGAGGCGGCGGTCCGGATCGGGCAGCCGGAGCGCGCCGAGGAGGCGTTGCGGCACTTCGAGAACTGGGCCCGTGCCGGGGACCGGCCCCGGACCTCCGTCACCGGCGCCCACTGGGCGCAGGCGGTGGTGCTCAGATGCCGGGCCCTCCTGAGCGACCAGCCGGAGCACTACACCCAGGCGCTGCACCTGCACGAGAAGGGCGGCCGCCCCTTCGAGCGCGCCCGTACCGAGCTGCTGTACGGGGAGTGGCTGCGCCGGGCCCGCCGGCGCAAGGAGGCCCGGGAGATGCTGCGTTCGGCGCTCACCACCTTCGAGCGGCTCCAGGCGGAGCCCTGGATGCGCCGGGCCCGGTCCGAACTCCAGGCCTCCGGGGACCACTTGGTGACGGCCAGGATGCTGGCGGACAACCTGATCGACCGGCTGACCCCACAGGAGCTGCAGGTGGTGCGGCTCGCCAAGGACGGCAGCAGCAGCCGGGAGATCGCCGCGCAGCTGTTCCTGAGCCCGCGCACGGTCGAGCACCACCTGTACAAGGCGTACCCGAAGCTGGGCGTGGGCTCCCGCCAGGAACTCGTCCTCCTCGACCTCTGAGGCGCCCCCGCGTCCGCGGCACGGCGCCGCCCGCGGGGGAATCGGACGGAAGATGTTCACCTTCCCGTCCGTTTCCCTCGCGGTCCGCTGCTCCGGCCCCCTGACAGACGCTCCGCACGGGGGTCCGGCCACCTCCTGCGCCGCCGGCCAATACGGCGAAAAGTGCGCTGCCTACCGCCCCGCGCCGTTCTACGGTGCCCGGACCACCTCCCCCCCGAAGATCAGGGAATATTACGCTTCTGAGCGGTGCCGGTGGCGGAGCGGCGACGCGGCCGCGTGGGCCGCACCGGGCCGCTGACCAGAGATGTTGCCGGGCCGCACAACGGGGGATCTTGTGTTAAGACACGAAGCCGAGGCGAACCTCGACGCTGTGGCCATACTGGAGTTGTTGGCCTCCGACGCACCGCCCGACCGATTCGAATCGCTCCTCACCCGGGCCCGTTCCTCGGGAATGCCCGGACCGCAGCTGGACCGCCTGGAGAACGCGAGGAAACTCGGCCTGCACATCTACTCCCAGCTCGACCGCCGCCACCAGCGCGAGGCCAGTCTGTCGGCCCTGGTGGACATCGCCCGTGAGCTGTCCGCCCCCTACGACCTCAAGACCCTGCTCAAGGTGACCACCCGCCGGGCCCGGATGCTGCTCGGCGCGGACATCTCCTACATCACCCTGCTCACCTCGGAGAAGGGCACCGCCCGGGTGGAGGCCAGCGACGGGCACGTGTCGTCGTTCCATGTGGGAATGCGGATCCCGCAGGGCGCCGGCAGCAGCGACGTCCTGACCACCTCGGCGCCCTTCTGGAGCGCGGACTATCTCGCCGACGCCCGGTTCCCTCATCACGAGCGGCTGGACGAGATGGTGCGGGCGGAGGAGCTGCGCGGCATCATGGCGGTCCCCCTCTGCCACAGCAGCGGGCCGTTCGGGGTGCTGCACGTCGCGGACCGCGAGCCCCGCCACTTCTCGGCGGACGAGGTGTCCCTGATGAGTTCGCTGGGCGATCTCGCGGGGGCCGTCATCGAGAAGTCCCGGCTGATGGACCGGACCGCGGCCGAGGTGGAGATGCTCCAACGCCGCACCGATGAGGCGGAGGCCGGCCACCGGCAGTGGCAGAAGGTCTGCGACCTCCACGAGTTTCTGATGTCCCAGGTGCTCTCCGGGTGCGATCCGCAGAGCCTGGCCGAGGCGGCGGTCGACGGCCTCGGGGGCGTACTGACCCTCTGCGCGGGCGACGGCACGGTGCTGGCCTCCACCGCCGGGGCACAGCGCGACGACGAGCTGATGATCCCCCGGGCGATGATGGACGCCCATGCCGAGGGCAAGGCGGTCCAGGTCGAGGACGGCCTGTGGGCGGCCCCGGTCGTGATGAGCGACGAGAACCTGGGCGCGGTCCTCCTGCGCACCGAACGGCCGCTGCGGGAGTCGGGCATCCGGCTGCTGGGCCTGGTGGCGCAGGCCACCGCCGTCCTACTGCTCCGGCAGAACAGCCACGGCATCGTGATGGAGAGCCAGGCCCGTGACGGCCTGCTCGACGACCTGGTCAACCGGGCCCGCTCCACACGGGAGTTGGACCGGCGCGCCCGAAAACTGGGCGTCGCCCTGGAGAAGTCGTACGTCGTCGTCGTGGCCAGCCCGGTCGGCGACGCCCGGCGCAAGGCGATGATCTGGGCCTCCTCCTACGCGCACCGCAACGACGGGCTCAAGTCGGAGCAGGCGGGCCGGGTGGTCTTTCTGCTCCCCGGCGCCGACGCGGCCAAGGTCGCCCGCGAGGTGCACAACGACCTCTCCCCGCTGCTCCGGCACCTGGTGACGGTCAGCGCCGCCGGCCCGGTCTCCGGCGCGGGTCCCATCCACCGCAGCTATCTGGAGGCGCTGCGCTGCCTGGAGGTGATGGGCGCGCTGGGGCTTTCCGGCCGGTCGGCCGCCGCCTCCGAGCTGGGCTTCCTCGGGCTGCTCGTCTCCGACGACCACGATGTGGACGCCTTCATCGAGTCGGTGATCGGCCCGGTGGCCCGCTACGACGACCAGCGGCTCACCCAGCTCACCGACACGCTGGAGGCCTTCTTCCACGCCTCCGGCTCACCCACCCACGCGGCGAAGACCCTTCATGTGCACCCCAACACCGTCGCACGCCGGCTGGAACGGGTCAGTGAGCTGCTGGGCGAGGGGTGGCAGCACCCCGATCGTGCCCTGGAAGTCCAACTGGCCCTGAAGCTCCGGCGGATGCGGTCGGCCCTGATGGGACGGGAACCGCTGGCCGGCGGCCACCGCGCCGGCGGCGACGGGGAGTGAGCCGCAGTCGCCCTCAGCACAGGGCGCGGGCCTCGTCGCCCATGCGGCTGAGGGCGACCACGGCGTGGGCGGCCGACGCGAGGGTGACGTGCCGGTGCCAGCCGGCGAAGGAGCGGCCCGTGTAGTCGCGGATGCCCACCCGCTCGGCGATCTCCCGGAAGTCGTGGTCCACCCGGTCCACGAGCCGGGTGAGCCGCAGGAGTTCGGCGGCCGGGGTGTCCGTCATCGTGGTCAGCCACAGCTCGCCGGGCCAGGCCCGCCCGTGCTCGCCCACCCCGAGCAGCACCAGGTCCCCGCCGCGGCGGCGCGGCACCCGCACAGGGCTCGGTATCCGGGTCCGGACCACCCCGACCAAACTCCGGCGGGCCGGGCGCCCCGGCCGGTGGGCACGCCAGGCCACTGGCCGGCGCAGGTCCCGTGCGGCCGCCATGATCTGGTGCGCCGTCGACGTACCGCTCCGGCCGCGCAGCAGCGGATCGGTGACCTCGAGGCGGGTGCTGCCCGGCACCCGGGCCAGCACCTGCACGCCGGCCGCGTGGTACGAGCGCACCGTGGCCGCCGCGTCCGCCGCGTCGGTGGCGTGCCCGTCGAGCACCACCGGGCGGTCCGGCAGCCCCCAGGACCGCATCATGCCCAGATACGCCTCATGGGCGCAGTCGGCGAGCGACTCGGATGCCACGGCTTCCGGTATCGAGGCCTGCAGCCGGCGGGCGCCGTCCTCCAGCCAGGCGTCCGAGAGGTGCAGCCGCCAGTTGACAGGGAAGCTGCCGGTCTCGGAGGCGGCCCACACTCCCACCGCGTACTGGGCATTGAGCACCTGGCCGGTATACGGCAGGAACTTCCGCTCCACCCCGACCGAATTCTCCCCGGCCTTCGGGATGACCATGGACCGGGCGACCCACGCCTGCGGTGGTGCGACGCTCACCACGTGCTCGGCCAGGGCGCGGCGGACCGGCTTCCACCCCCAGGTGGAGCTGGCGACGAAGTGGTGCAGGCTCTGTTCGGTGGCGCTGCCGCCCAGGACGGCGGCGATGTTCCGTATCGACTTGCGGCCCTCGGCCGCGATCAGCGCCTGGAGGTAGTGCATGCCCCTCCGCCGCTGGTCACTGCGGGGCAGGGAGAGGAACAGGCGCGATCCCAGCTCCGCGAGAACGAAGTCCTCCACCCCGGAGACGTCGAGCGGCAGGCAGTGTTGCTCGTCCGATGAACGGTTGTCTGTGTGAAGAGCAGCAGCGGAACTCATTCCTGACCTTCCCTCCCGGCTATGCCTCTGGGTCCTTCGTTCCCTACGGTGCGTGCCGGGCGGTGACATGCCTAGGTGCTCCGGACACCGGCTTGCCGGCCGATCCGGTGCCCGGTCCACCGACACCGTGATTCGGCTGGTGAGACTGCGACTTGGGTCACGTCGGGGATGGTGGCGATGCACCATGCAACGGGTGCGAAACGCGGGGATACCGAGTGGACATACGAGGGCTGAGGGGCATCCGCGCACCACAACCCCCTGCTCCGCCGGGTGTGCCCGGACCCCTTCCACGGAGCGTTACCCGAACGCGAGCACCGCTCACCGTCCGTCCACCCTCCGGAGCACCGCCCCGGGGCCGGCGACCGCCCGGCTGCCGGCGGCAGGTTCTGCCTTGCCCTGCCCTCCGGCTTCCCGGACCCCCGCCCCCCTGACCCCGGAGAGTACCGGACGCGCCACCCTTTGTGAGAGGGCTGCGGGGTTGGCTGCGCTCTCCCGGCGGGATATGGCGGGCGGGGACGCGTCCGGAATGTTCAAGACCGGGTGGGGCGGGGGTGCCTACGGTGACGGGCATGACACCTCGCATCGACCTGATCGGCATCGTCACCTCCGACCTGGCGGCCTCGCTGGAGTTCTACCGGCGGCTGGGGGTCGAGATCCCGCCCGGGGCGGAGAAGGAACCCCACGTGGAGGCCGTGCTGCCCGGCGGGCTGCGGATGGCCTGGGACACCCTGGAGACCATCGCCTCGTTCGACCCGGAAGGCGCCGCGGCCGGGGCGGGCGGGCGCGGCATCGGGCTCGCGTTCCGCTGCGACGGCCCGGCGGACGTCGATGGCCAGTACCGGGAACTGGTCGCCGCCGGCTACCGGGGGCACAAGGAGCCCTGGGACGCCTTCTGGGGCCAGCGCTACGCGGTGGTGCTCGACCCGGACGGCAACGCGGTGGATCTCTTCGCGCCGCTCAGCGCAGGCGGGTGAGCGGCATCCCGGTCAGGCTCCGCACCTCGCGGGACATGTGCGCCTGGTCGGCGTAGCCGGACCGGGCCGCGGCCGCGGCCGGCGGCGTGCCCGCGCGGACCAGCTCCAGGGCGCGCTGGAGGCGCAGCACGCGGGCCAGCGTCTTGGGGCCGTAGCCGAAGGAGGCCAGGAAGCGGCGGCGCAGATGCCGTTCGCTCCAGCCGGTGGCGTGGGCCAGTTCGGCCACCCGGGCACCGCGGTCCAGCATGTCCGCGGCCACCCGGCACCAGGGTTCGGGCGGGCCGGAGGCGCGCAGCCGGCGGGCCGCCGCCGCCTCCAGCGCGGCGGCCGGGCAGGGGGCACCGGCGACACGCTCGGCCAGTTCGCGCACCTCGTGCCCCGGCCACAGCGCGGCCAGCGGTACCCGTAGGTCGCGCAGCGGGGCCGCCGGGACGCCGAGTACCGCGGGGCCGGTGCCGCGGGCGAACCGCAGCCCGGCCCAGTTCGCCCCGGGGCGGTCACGGGACAGCTGGGCGCGCGAGTCCGGTCCGGCGACGAGCAGTTCTCCGTCGTGCCACAGCAGATCGAGGCAGCCGTCCGGGAGGACCCGGACCTCGCCGCCGGGGCTGTGGGTGCGCTGCCAGACCGTGGTGTCCGGAAGCCGCGAGGGGCGTTCACTGTACACGCGGCAAGCATGGCACCCGTCGGCGGGAGGGGAGGGGACCGCCGGCGGAGGCGACGTCGTTGCGCACGGTCCGTACACTGCAGCCCGGTCGGCGGGCGATGGCGTCGTCGGTGTGGCCCTCGGCGAGCAGCCGCAGCACGACCTCGTAGCGGGGCCGCCGGGCGGCGGGGGCCCCGGCGTGCCGGACGGTGGCCTGTCGCACGGGCGTGCCGCGCTCCCACAGCAGATCGGCGAGCGAGGTGAGCCGCTCCAGCTCTGCGGGTGCCCGCACCACGCGGACGCGTCCCACGTCGACGAGCACCGCCACCTGGCCGTCCATGACCATGCCGTGCAGCGGTACGGCGGCCGCCGAGCGGGGCGGAGCGCTCTGTCCGGCGAGCCACTCGGCGTGGCTGTGCACGGCCGGGGAGCGGAGCACCGTGCCGGACCACACCGACCGGAGGGCGGCTCCGCGCCGCAGCGCCATGTCGGCGAGGGCGCGGGAGAATTCCGGCGCGCCCTCGACGACGCCGTCGGGTCCGTCGGGCAGCGCGGACACGAGGAAGGTCACGGTCCGCTCGACCTTGGTGATCATCCGCTCCACCATGGTGGAGATCTCGTCGTGGCTGTCGCCGGTGGTGACCGGTCCGAGACGTTCGGCGGCTCGTTCGTGCAGGGTGATGAACCGTTCGACCTCCACCGGGCCGGGCTGCTTGGCGCCCGGCTCCCGCATCCGCTTGGCCAGCAGCGCCGGCAGCGCGACGCAGGGTTCCACCGCCCGGACCGCTCCGGTGGTGTCACCGGAGCGGCCGGCCAGGCCGTCCCGCCGCAGTCCCTCGACGATCTTGTGGATCTCGCTCTCCGGCCAGCCGATGTCGCGGCTCAGTTGCTCCGGCTTCCAGCGGGGGGCCAGCAGCAGTCTGCGGTAGACAAGCTCGGATCTCTTGTCCAGACCTATTCCGATGTCGCTTACCGTCACGACGAACCTCGCTGAACTATGCCTCGTGGGCCTGTGCGAACCAGCAACGCCGTGGCCAAGGCAGGCCGGAAGACGGGCGGTCAGAACTCCTGGTGGTGAGGGTGACAGGTACGTGCCACCCTCGTGAGATTTCTCCTCAGAGAAGCCTCGGATCGGTGGAAGAACCGGTCAACGGATAACGGTCGGGCACGGGTTCCGTCTGCTTTCCTTGCTTCGATTCCACTCCGCCGGCTGTTCTCACCCGCAGCCGCCGGCGTGGCCTTCGTCGAGGGCCGCCGTGTTCGAAACGGCATCGATGTACGCGGTGAGCAGGGTCGCCCAGCGGTCGCATTCGCCGTTGGGCTCCGGAAGCCTCGGAAAGCCCCGGTCCAGCTCCATCGGGACCCCCGGTTCCGTCATGTCGCTCAACGCTCTTCTCCTTCGTGCCGTCGTGGGCAGCTCTGGTCAATGGTCCGCCCTCGGAAAACCGGGTCTCCCCGGCCCGGCGGCGCCTGGCACGCCCCCTTCCGGAGCGGCCGGTTGCCGAGATCGGAATCGGTTCACGGTGTCAGCCCCACCGCTTGCCGCGCAACCGGTTCCGGCAGCGCGGGTGCGCGGCGGCCGGTCAGTCTCCCATCGCCACGGCGAGGCTTCTGGGCCGCATGTCGGTCCAGTTGTTCTCGATGTACTCCAGGCAGGCGACCCGGCTGTCCGGGCCGTGCGCCGTCTCCCAGCCCTGGGGGATCTCGGCGAATTCCGGCCACAAGGAGTGCTGGTTCTCCTTGTTCACCAGCACGCGGTAGGTGGCGTTGTCGTCCTCGAACGGGTTGGTGGCCATGTCTCTCCTCGTGGTCGGGCGCCGCTGTTGCCCGCGGCGGGTCGGATCGGAGGGTGTGACGGGCCGGCCTTGGCGCCGGTCCGCCGCCGCGCCGCCGGGATTTCCTTGATGGTTTCGAGCCGCTCGTCACGCTGCTTGACAGACACGCTTGTTTTTCCGCAAGAATGGCGGGAACTTCTTCGCGACTGATGCCGGCGAGGCGTGCCGCGGCCGACGAGAAAGCGTTGCAGCAAGCTGCTGCCGTCGGAAGGCGGGCAGTTCACAGAGGCTGGGAGGCGGATGCCAGAGCGTTCGTGAGATCGGCCACGAGCCGGGTGTGGTGGTCCAGGAGGTAGAAGTGGCCTCCCGGATAGACGTGCAGGGCGAAGCCGGCCGGAGCCGCCCGACGCCACTCCTCCACGTCCGCCACCGGGGCGGCCGGGTCGGCGTCCCCGGTGTGGGCGGTGACGGGGCAGCCCACCGGCACCGGCGGCCGCGGCGGGTAGCCGGCGACGACGCGGAAGTCGGCGCGCAGGGCTGGCAGGACCAGCTCCCTGAGTTCGGGGTCGGCCAGCAGTGCCGTGTCGGTGCCGCCGAGCCTGCGCACCTCGGCCGCCAGCTCCTCGTCGGTCTCCAGCCGCGCCCGGCCGGGGGTGAGGCGGTGGGGCGCGGATCTGGCGGAGACGTGCAGGCAGGCCGGCCGGATCCGGTGCCGGTGTTCCAGACGGAGCGCGACCTCGTGGGCCAGCGAGGCTCCCATGCTGTGCCCGAACAGGGCCAGCGGGACATCGGCGAAGGGCAGCAGCGCATCCGTCACCTGGTCCGCGAGCGGCTCCATGGCTTCCACGCACGGCTCGGCGAGGCGCTCCTGCCGGCCCGGGTAGCGGGCCACCAGCACCTCGGTGTCCGGGCCGAACGCCCCTCCCCAGGAGTGGTAGAACGCCGCGCTGCCCCCGGCGTGCGGCAGCACCACCAGCCGGACCCCGGGTGGTCCTTGGGTGCGGTAGCGGCGGAACCAGCGACTGTCCGGGGGCGGGGTCATGGCATTCCTTCCCGGCGGGTACGGGCCGCGGCGGGCCTCGGCCGCCGCCGTTTGCGGGGCGAGGCCACCATGACCGACCGGCCCGCTATTCGGCAACGGCGCCTACCGGAACCTGCGAGGGAGCGGACTGCTCGGGCAGCCAGCCCAGTTCGGCCGCCCGGACCCCGGCCTGGAACCGGGAGGTGGCGCCCAGCATGGTCATGATCTCCGCGACGTAGCGCCGGTAGGTGCGCACCGAGACCGACAGGTCCCTGGCGGCCGCCTCGTCGGTCATACCCACCTGGAGCTTCTCCAGGATGCAGCGGACGGTGGCGGCCTTGGCCCGCCCGCCGAAGTCGATCCGGTCGGGCACCAGGACCGCGTTGCGCCACACCCCGCAGAACAGGGTCTGCATGGTGCGGACGACAGCGGGCGCCCGGATCACGGTGGTCCGCCCTACGCTCGCCGACTCCGCACTCACCAGGGCCAGTTGTTCATCCACGATGGTCGCCGCCAGCGCTCCGGTGCGCGACACCCGCACCTCTCCGTAGCGTCCGGCGAGCCAGCTGCGGATGCCCGGGCCGTCCAGCAGGGACTGGTGGCACAGCAGCCGCACCCTCAGCCCTTGCGGCCGGCTCGCGGTGCGGTCGCGCAGGGCGCAGTGCACCGCGCGGGCCAGCACGGGGTCGGGGCCGAGGACCACGTCGATGGTGCTGGTGGCCTGGAGCATCACCTGGAGGGCGGAGGAGTGGAGCGCGGACTCCCCCGGGGCGATGTCGGTGACCAGCGTGCGGCTGGTCACGGTGGTGCGGTGCTTGAGCATCGCGTCCTCGGTGAGGCCGCGGATGTTGAGCAGCGCGTCCTCCAGGTCGTCTCCCGTCCCCCGCGTACCGGCCCGCCGGCTCTCCGGCTCTCCGTCCGCCCCGGTCCTGGGCAGCAGTGCGTCGTACACCTTCCTTACCCCCGTGTCGTCGTCGTGTCGCCGGCCCCGGAGCCGCCGGTGGTGCGTGCGCCGGTCGTGCGGCACCACCGCTCCAGGAATGACAGGAATGATGTTCAGCGCTCGGACACACGGCCTCCGTCCGGGTGCGTCCGGCCCTTCCGGCTTTCCCTCCGATGCGGCCACGGCCGGTTCTTCGGTCACCGGACCGGGGCACGTACCTGTCGCCTCAGGCAGTAACCCACCGCTGTCAAAAGCTAGTTCGTTGGCCCGAAGCCAGTCAACGATTGCCGGCGATAGTCAAATGACAAACCGTCTACTTCGCGA
The DNA here is from genome assembly GCF_039529215.1 of Streptomyces sodiiphilus. Classification (NCBI taxonomy): domain Bacteria; kingdom Bacillati; phylum Actinomycetota; class Actinomycetes; order Kitasatosporales; family Streptomycetaceae; genus Streptomyces; species Streptomyces sodiiphilus. Next base: position 69,297 of record NZ_BAAAMJ010000032.1, read on the forward strand.
GGGCGGACCCCGGCGAATCCCCTGCGGAACATCCCAAAGCGGAAGGAGTCCGTCCGGCGCCCCACCACAATGTGCCAGGACCCCTGCCCGCGCGGGCTTCCCCGCCCGGGCCGCCCACCCCACCGGCCAGGGCGTCCGCGGCCTCCACCGCGTCCCGGTAGGGGTCCTCAAGGAACAGTTCCTCGCGCCCGGGCAGCTGAACCGGGACGATGTCCGGTCCGCCGGCGGGCAGATCCCGCCAGGCCCGGTAGAACCCGGCCCCGCCCCCGGCGAAGGGCAGGCACACCAGCGAGCAGTCCATGCGCGGCCTCATCTCTCGCGTCTGCTCTGGGGTCCGGCACCCGCAGGTCCGCGCATCGACGCTCGCACCGGCCACCGCCGCGGACAACCGGGCTTGCATCCAGAGGCAACGCCCGGCCGGTCCAGCGCCCCGCTCCGCGGATCAGCCGGCGGCCGCCAGCACGCGCAGGGCCTGCTGCGCGGCACTGCCCTCCTCCGCGGTGAGCACGTGCATCGCCCGGTCGTACTCCCCGGGTCCGCCGGGCAGCTGGAACGCCTGGTAGCCCAGGACGAGCTCCCCCAGCTCCCGATGACGGTAGCGCCGCTCGCCGCTGCCGCACCGGAACACGTCGGCCGCCGCCCACATCCGCCGGAAGTCCGCGCTGCGCTCCGCCAGTTCCGCCAGCAGACCGGCCAGGAGGGCGTCCCCGGGGTACTGGCCGGCCGAGAGCCTCAGCACCGCCACGGTCTCCCGCGCCCGCCGCTCCCAGTCGGGGAAGAGCTCGCGGGACGCCCCGGCCAGGAACAGGTAGCGGGCGTGGTTACGGTCCTTGGGCCCCCGCCCCGCGACATCGCCGAACAGCAGCGATCCCAGCGTGTTCCACGCCAGGACGTCCTGCCGGTGGCCGGTGATGACGGCCGGCAGCCCGGCCATGCCGTCCAGGACCCGCCGCAGCCCGGGCCCGACCGTCCCCGGATCGTCGCCGGCCGCGTCGCCGGGCGCCCGGGGCGGGCAGTGCGCGTCCGTCCGGTGCGGGCCGCGGCGTCGCCCCGAGGCCAGGCTGCCCAGATGCTCGCGCTCGGTCTCGCAGAGCTCCAGGACCCGGGCCAGCGCGTCCAGCACCTCGCCGGAGGGCTGCCGGGCGCGCCCCTGCTCCAGCCGCACGTAGTAGTCCACGCTGATCCCGGCGAGCTGTGCCAGCTCCTCGCGGCGCAGCCCCGGCACCCGCCGGCGTGACCCGGCCCGCACACCGGCGCTCTGTGGCGACACCCGCGCCCGCCGCGAGCGCAGGAAACCTCCGAGCTCCACGCCGCTGTCGTCCATCACGTCCATCGCCTCCCGTCCGTCGCTGCCCTGCCGGTGCCCGTGCCCCGGCGCCCCCGCCCGCCGGGCGGCCGGGGTGGTACCGGCGGTACCAGGACCGCCGGTCAGGGGAAACGGAGGGTTCTGGCTCGCCCCGCCACGGCCTGGGAGAACGGACACATGACCGTGAAGAACGTTCTCCTCGTCCTCGCCCACCCCGAGCCCCGCTCCCTCAACGGATCCCTCGCCGCCCTGGCCGAGCGCGAACTGACGGCCGCCGGGCACCGGGTGACCGTTTCCGATCTGTACGCCATGAAGTGGAGCGCGGCCGTCGACGCCGACGACTTCCCGGGCCACGACCCCTCCCGGCAGCTGAACGTGATGGAGGCCTCCCGCCATTCCTGGGAGCACTCCACGCTGCCCCCGGAGGTCGCCGCCGAACAGGAGAAGCTGCTCGCCGCCGACGCCGTCGTCCTGCAGTTCCCGCTGTGGTGGTTCTCCATGCCGGCGCTGCTCAAGGGCTGGGTGGACCGGGTCTTCACCTACGGCTTCGGCTACGGCACGGGACGGGCGGGGCGGCGCCTGTACGGCGACGGCACCCTGGCCGGCCGGCGGGCGATGGTGGCGGTGACGATCGGGGCCGGTGAGCCGTCGTTCTCCGCGCGCGGCATCAACGGGCACCTTCCCGACGTGCTCTTCCCGCTCCAGCACGGCCTGTTCCACTACACCGGGATGGCCGCGCTGCCGCCGTTCGCCGTGTTCGAGGCGGCACACGTCGACGAGGCACGGTTCGCCCGGATCGCCGAGGACTACCGGGCGCGCCTGCGCACGCTGTTCACCACCGAGCCGATCGCCTTCCGGCCGCTGGCGGGCGGCGACTACACCCGCACCATGGAGCTCAGGCCGGGCCTGGAGACCCCGGGCACATCCGGGCCCGCCCTGCACGTCCGGCCCCCGGCCGCCTGAGCCCGGCCCGGGGCCGCCCCGGCTCCTCCGGCGGAATCCCGTTGTGACGCGGACGTCCGCGATGGTGGGGTGAGCCCATGAACCCTGTGGAGGTACTGGCCCTGTTCGACCGGGAGATGCGGCAGGGGGCGCGCCCGGAGGGGCCCGGCGCCCGCGTGGAGCGGGCGGACGGGGTGGTGCGCCAGACCGGCACCGAGCACGGCTGGAGCGCCGTGCTGTGGTCCGGCCTGGACGAGTCCGCGGCGGACGCGGCCATCGCCGCCCAGGTACGCCACTTCACCGAGCTGGGACGCGAGTTCGAGTGGAAGCTCTACGGCCACGACCGGCCGTCGGACCTCCCCGCCCGGCTGCGGGCGGCCGGCTTCGTCCCGGAACCGGAGGAGACCCTGATGGCCGCGGAGACCGGCGGGCTCGCGACCGCCGTCGAACTCCCCGAGGGGGTACGGCTGCGGGCGGTGACCGGCGCTGCCGGCGTGGACCTGATGGCCGAAGTCCACGAGCAGGCGTTCGGGACCGACAGCTCCCGGCTGCGGCAGCACCTCCTGGACCGGCTGGCCGCACAGCCGGACACGGTCACCGCCGTCGTCGCGATGGCCGGTGAGGTGCCGGTGAGTTCGGCGCGCCTCGAGCTGCCCGCGGCCGGCTCGTTCGCCGGGCTGTGGGGCGGCGGGACCGTGAAGCCCTGGCGCGGCCGGGGCATCTACCGCGCCCTGGTCGCCCACCGGGCCCGTATCGCGGCCGAGCGCGGCTATCGCTATGTGCAGGTCGACGCCTCTCCCGACAGCCGCCCCATCCTCCAGCGCCTCGGCTTCGTCCCCCTGACCACCACCACTCCCTGGATCCACCGGCCCTGACGCGCTCGCCGGCCGGTTCCCGAGGAGTCCGGCCGGGCGGAGAGCGGCTGGCACGACGCGACAGGCAGTCGGCGCCCGGCCGGGCCCGCGTCCGAATCCGGTGCCCGGGTCGGCGGCGGGACCTAGGATCCGCGGCATGGCGACCCGACTCGTGCAGATCAACATGAAGGCCCGGGACGACTCCGCGCTCGGCCGGTTCTGGGCTGAGGCACTCGGCTGGGGTGTCGACAGCGAGGGCCCCGGCGTGACCAACCTCGAACCCGTGGGCTTCGCCCGCCCGGACCCCTCGGCCGTCTGCATCGACATCATCGCCCGCCCCGAACCCAAGACGGTGAAGAACCGCGTGCACCTCGATCTGGCCACCACCTCGGCCGCCCATCAGGCGGAACTGGTCGCACGCCTGAAGGATCTCGGCGCGGCACCCGCAGACATCGGTCAGGGTGACGTCCCCTGGACGGTCATGGCCGACCCGGAGGGCAACGAGTTCTGCCTCCTCACCCCTCGCTGACCCGCTGATCCACTCACTCCTCCGGGTACCGCCCGCCCTTTGTCCGTATCCATTCGTGGGTGCTCTCGATGGCATCGAGGAGATCCAGGAAAGTGTGAAGATCACGATGCTGTCGCCGGACCTGACCGGTTGCCACGTCCCCACACTCGAGTTCAGCTTCACCGCTGCTCCAGACGACGAGCGCGGCGATGTGGTCCTCCCTTTCGAGCGCCATCCAGGTGCTGGCCTTGTCTCGGCCATCCGGAGGCGACTGGTGGACGTCCCCTGTGATCCCGCGGGACCGCAAACGTTCCTCGTGCTCGGCGAACCATGCCGCGAGCCTCTGCGGCAGCTCGCCCCGGACGCACCGGTCTTCTCCGGTTTCTCTCATGGCTGAGCGATGACTCCTGCGGATCGGTCGAGCTGATTGGTCCGGGTGACCCGGGTGGACCGGTCCGATACCGAGGGCTCGGCTGCCCGCCGCACGGTGTCCTGAGCGGTCAGAAGCCGCCTTCCATGTTGACGAAGCGGGAGTAGTGGCCCTGGAAGGCGACGGTGATGGTGGCGGTGGGGCCGTTGCGGTGCTTGGCGACGATGAGGTCGGCCTCGCCGGCCCGGGGGGACTCCTTCTCGTAGGCGTCCTCGCGGTGCAGCAGGATGACCATGTCGGCGTCCTGCTCGATGCTGCCGGACTCCCGCAGGTCGGAGACCATCGGCTTCTTGTCGGTGCGCTGCTCGGGTCCTCGGTTCAGCTGGGAGAGGGCGATGACCGGGAGCTCCAACTCCTTCGCGAGCAGCTTGAGGTTACGGGACATCTCCGACACCTCCTGCTGGCGGCTCTCGGGGCGGCGGGAGCCGCCGGTCTGCATCAGCTGGAGGTAGTCGATGACGACCAGACGCAGGTCGTTGCGCTGCTTCAGGCGGCGGCACTTGGCGCGGATCTCCATCATCGACAGGTTCGGGGAGTCGTCGATGTACAGCGGCGCCTCGTTGACCTCGGTCATCTGGCGGGCCACGCGGTTCCAGTCCTCGTCCGTCATGGAGCCCGACCGCATGTGGTGCAGCGCGACGCGGGCCTCGGCGGACAGCAGCCGCATCGCGATCTCGTTGCGGCCCATCTCCAGCGAGAAGATGACGCTGGGCAGGTTGTGCTTGATGGAGCAGGCCCGGGCGAAGTCCAGCGCCAGGGTGGACTTTCCCATCGCGGGCCGGGCGGCGATGACGATCATCTGGCCGGGATGCAGGCCGTTGGTGAGGGCGTCCAGGTCGGTGAAGCCGGTGGGGACGCCCGTCATCTCGCCGCTGCGGTTGCTGATCGCCTCGATCTCGTCGAGTGCGCCCTCCATGATGTCGCCGAGCGGGAGGTAGTCCTCGGAGGTGCGCTGCTCGGTGACGGCGTAGATCTCGGACTGCGCGGTGTTGACGATGTCGTCGACGTCGCCGTCCGCCGCGTACCCCATCTGCGCGATCCTGGTGCCGGCCTGCACCAGGCGGCGCAGCACCGCCCGGTCGTGCACGATCCGCGCGTAGTACTCGGCGTTGGCCGCGGTGGGCACCAGCTGGACGAGGGAGTGCAGGTAGCCGGGGCCGCCGGCCCGGGAGAGCTCGCCGCGCTTGGTCAGCTCGGCGGAGAGGGTGATCGGGTCGGCCGGCTCGCCCTTGGCGTAGAGGTCGAGGATCGCCTGATAGATCGTCTCGTGCGCGGGCTTGTAGAAGTCGTGGCCCTGCAGGACCTCCACCACGTCGGCGATGGCGTCCTTGGACAGCAGCATGCCGCCCAGCACCGACTGCTCGGCCTCCAGGTCCTGCGGCGGCAGCCGCTCGAAGGCGGTGGCCGGGCCGGGGGCGGCGTCGTAGGGTTCGTCGACGCTCTCCCGGGGGCGGGTGACCGCCAGCCGGTCGCCGGACGTCGCCTCGTCCCACGGGGGGCCCGCGTGCTCCAGATCGGCCACCGGCTCGACCTCCTCCCGCGCCCGAGCGCGCCGCGGCACTCCCCCTCTTCCTACGGCACAGCTCTGACACTTACCGAACAACTCGGACGCCCGCCCCCGGTTACGGCGCGTCGAGGACGGCGAGAAGCAGAGGGAAACTCCAGGGCAAGCAGGGACCCACGGTACGGGCAGGCCGGAGCACCGCCAACCAAGTTATCCACAGGCTATGTGGAAGTCTGATCAGTCCCTGTGGACAACGCGGCGATTCCTGTGGACGGATCGGGGGACAGCACTGTGGAGAACACCGGCAGACCTTCGTGGTACCCATCTTGACCTGCGATTTTGCCCTCCACTGGCTGTGTGCGGGAAAAACTCGGCCCCCGTCGCCAAGATCACGTCAACGGACGCAGACCATCACACCGCTCCCACACATAAGTAAGGGATGAGATCCACTTGCATCCATTACCTGTGGATGTTTGGATCGGGCCATGCTCAAGAGTCCCGGACGGACGGCTCCGGATGAACGCCGCCGCTCCGTCCGCCGTCACGACCGCGAGATCCTCGCGCTCGCCCTGCCCGCCTTCGGGGCGCTCGTCGCCGAGCCGCTCTTCGTCATGGTCGACACCGCCATGGTGGGTCATCTGGGCACCTCCCAGCTCGCCGGGCTGGGGGTGGCGGCGGCGCTGCTCACCACCGGTGTCAACATCTTCGTCTTCCTGGCCTACGCCACCACCGCGGCGGTCGCCCGGCGGCTCGGCGCCGGGGACCTGCCCATGGCCCTCCGCCAGGGCATGGACGGCATCTGGCTCGCCCTGCTGATCGGGCTCGCCGTCGTCGCCGTGGTGCTGCCCACCGCCCCGGCCCTCGTCGAGGTCTTCGGCGCCTCCCCCACCGCCGCCCCGCACGCCGTCACCTACCTGCGGATCAGCACGCTCGGCATCCCCGCCATGCTCGTCGTGCTGGCCGCCACCGGGGTCCTGCGCGGGCTCCAGGACACCCGCACACCGCTGTACGTCGCCATCGGCGGATTCGGCGCCAACGCCGCGCTGAACGCCGTGCTCATCTACGGCCTCGGCTGGGGCATCGCGGGATCCGCCTGGGGCACGGTGCTCGCCCAGTGCGCCATGGCCGGCGTCTACCTGCTGGTCGTCGTCCGCGGCGCCCGCGCGCACGGCGCCTCGCTGCGCCCGCACGCCGCCGGCATCCGCGCCAGCGCCCGGGCCGGCACACCGCTGCTCATCCGCACCTTGTCGGTGCGCGCCGTGCTGCTGATCGCCACCGCGGTCGCCGCCCGGCTCGGCGACATCCCCATGGCGGCCCATCAGATCACCCTCACCCTGTGGATGCTGATGGCCTTCGCGCTGGACGCCATCGCCATCGCCGGGCAGGCGATCATCGGCCGGTACCTGGGGGCGGGCGACGCGCCGGGCGCCCGCGCCGCGTGCCGGCGGATGGTCCAGTGGGGGCTGGTCTCGGGCGGCGTGCTCGGGCTGCTGCTGGCCGCGTCCGCGCCCGTCGTCCCGCACGTGTTCACCGGCGACCCGCAGGTCCACCGGCAACTGCTGCCGGTGCTGCTGCTGGTGGCCGTCACCCAGCCGATCGCGGGGGTGGTGTTCGTGCTGGACGGGGTGCTGATGGGCGCCGGGGACGGCCCCTACCTGGCCTGGGCGATGCTGCTCACGCTCGCCGTCTTCGCCCCCGTGGCCCTCCTGGTGCCCGTCGCCGGGGGCGGGCTGGTGGCCCTGTGGTGGACCGTCGCCGGGCTGATGATGACGACCCGGATGCTGACGCTGTGGCTGCGCACCCGCACCGGCCGCTGGCTCGTCACCGGCGCGGTGCGCGGCTGAGACACGCGTGCGGGCCCGCGCCCCGGCGAGGGGACGCGGGCCCGCACGGACGCGCCACGGCGGGCCGGCCCGGCGCCCGGAGGCGGCGGACCGGCCCCGCCGTCACTTCGCGGGCTCGACCTGGAGGCCGACCTTGGCGGTGACCTCGGGGTGCAGCCGGACCGAGACCTGGTGCGTGCCCAGGCTCTTGATCGGGGTGCCCAGCTCGATGCGGCGCTTGTCGACGTCCGGACCGCCGGAGCTCTTCACCGCGGAGGCGATGTCGGCCGGGGTGACGGACCCGAACAGGCGGCCGCCGGAGCCGGCCCGGACCTTCAGGCGCACGGTGACGCCCTCCAGCCGGCCCTTGACCTCGTTGGCCTGCTCGATCGTGGCGATCTCGCGGATCTTGCGGGCGCGGCGGATCTGCTCGACATCCTTCTCCCCGCCCCGGGTCCAGCGGATGGCCACACCGCGGGGGAGGAGGTAGTTGCGGGCGTACCCGTCCTTCACCTCGACGACATCGCCCGCGGCACCGAGGCCGGAGACCTCGCTGGTCAGAATGATCTTCATGATGCGTAGTCCCCCTTCCTCAGCGTGCGGTCGAGGTGTAGGGCAGCAGCGCCATCTCACGGCTGTTCTTCACAGCCGTGGCGACATCACGCTGGTGCTGGGTGCAGTTTCCGGTGACCCGGCGGGCACGGATCTTGCCGCGGTCGGAAATGAACTTCCGCAGCAGGTTCGTGTCCTTGTAGTCGACGTAGGAGATCTTCTCCTTGCAGAACACGCAAACCTTCTTCTTCGGCTTGCGAGCAGGCGGCTTCGCCATGTCTCTCTCCGTATGAGTTCAAGAAGTATGTGCTTCGAGCACACCCTCGAACCGGCCGTGACGGCCGCGATCAGAAGGGGGGCTCGTCCGAGTAGCCGCCGCCGGAGCCGGAACCGCCGCCCCAGCCACCGCCGCTGCCGCCCTGCTGCCCGCCGCCGGAGGGGCCACCCGTGGCCCACGGGTCCCCGGCGCCCTGGCCGCCGCCCTGACCGCCGGAAGGACCGCCGGGGCCGTTGCCCCAGCCGCCTCCCTGGCCGCCCTGACCGCCGCCCTGGCCGCCGAAGCCGCCCTGACCGCCCCGGCCCGCGGTCTTGGTGACCTTGGCCGTGGCGTTGCGCAGGCTGGGGCCGACCTCGTCGACGTCCAGTTCGTAGACCGTGCGCTTGACGCCCTCCCGGTCCTCGTAGGACCGCTGCTTGAGCCGGCCCTGCACGATGACCCGCGTCCCCTTGGTGAGGGACTCGGCGACGTTCTCCGCCGCCTGCCGCCAGATCGAGCAGGTCAGGAACAGGCTTTCGCCGTCCCGCCACTCACTGGTCTGCCGGTCGAAGATGCGCGGGGTGGACGCGATGCGGAACTTCGCGACCGCCGCGCCGGAAGGGGTGAAGCGCAGCTCGGGATCGTCGACCAGATTGCCGACGACCGTGATGACGGTCTCGCCTGCCATGGGTGAACCTCTCGGCGATTGCTTGCTGCTGATGCTGCCGCGGTGGTGGTGAAACTGCGGTACCGCGATGATGACGGATGGCTCTGACAGTGCTGCCCGGCTTACCGGTCCTGCCGCGAGGCGGCTGGACTCAGTGGGTGGAGGGGCGCAGGACCTTCGTCCGCAGAACCGACTCGTTCAGGTTCATCTGCCGGTCGAGCTCCTTGACGACCGCGGGCTCGGCCCGCAGGTCGATGACGGAGTAGATGCCCTCGGGCTTCTTGTTGATCTCGTACGAGAGACGACGACGGCCCCAGGTGTCGACCTTCTCGACCTTGCCGTTGCCCTCACGGACGACGGAAAGGAAGTTCTCGATCAGCGGGGAGACAGCGCGCTCCTCGAGATCGGGGTCGAGGATGACCATCACCTCGTAGTGACGCATGTGGAACCCACCTCCTCTGGACTCGGCGGCCACGGGCGATCCGTGGCAGGAGGGTTGAATCATGCGGTTGCGCCGGTCCGGACCGTGCGGCCCGCATGCGGACTGCCGTACGGCTTCACATGCGGAAGAGCCCGGGCGGACGCGGCGCGAGAGTACACCGTACCGGTTCGCGCCTTCCGGTTGAAATCCGGTACCGGAGGGGCGCAATCTGGACAGGTCAGGGAATATGCACAGGAGGTGCCCCATGGCACAGACAGCGCAGCACGGCCCACTGGCGTTCCTCAACAGCGACGGCCGTGCTCACCCGAAAGAGAACACCCTCGCCGTGGTGACGCTGGTGCTCGGCGCCGTCGCGGTACTGACCACCTTCTCCGAGGGCCTGCACCTGATCAGCTCCTGGGCCGGTCTGGCGGGCATCATCACCGGAGCCTGGGGGCAGCTGATCTCTGCCACCACAGCCGAGCGCATGGTGCTGGTGATCGGCCTGGGAGCGGCCGGGCTCGGCTTCTACCTGGGAGTGGCCAACGGCGGCCTGTTCGGCGGGATCATCGGGTAGCCGCCGCCCCCGGCGGCAGTAGGCTTCGCGCCAGACCCTGCGAAGACCCGCCGGAGGAGCGCCCCGAATGAGCCTGACCCTGAGGACCATCAGCCGCGAGGAGCACCTGGCGTACATCCGCTCCCTGCCCTCGGCCAGTCACATGCAGGTGCCGGCCTGGGCGGATGTCAAGTCGGAGTGGCGCGCGGAGTCGCTGGGCTGGTTCGACGTGTCCGGGCGTCAAGTCGGTGCCGGCCTCGTGCTCTACCGGCAGCTTCCCAAGGTCAAGCGGTACCTCGCCTATCTGCCCGAGGGCCCGGTGATCAACTGGTTCGCGCCCAACCTGGAGGAGTGGCTGCGGCCGATGCTGGCCCACCTCAAGAGCCAGGGCGCCTTCTCCGTCAAGATGGGCCCGCCCGTGGTGATCCGCCGCTGGGACGCCCAGGCGATCAAGGCCGGCATCCAGAACCCCGAGGTCAAGCGGCTGCGCGACGTGGAGGCCACCCACCTTGAGCCGAGGGCCTTCGAGGTGGCGGACCGGCTGCGGCGGATGGGCTGGCAGCAGGGAGAGGACGGCGGCGCCGGCTTCGGCGACGTGCAGCCGCGGTACGTGTTCCAGATCCCGCTGCGGGACCGCTCGCCGGAGCAGGTGCACAAGGGCTTCAACCAGCTGTGGCGGCGCAACATCAAGAAGGCCGAGAAGGCCGGGGTGCTGGTGGAGCGCGCCCGGTACGAGGACCTCCCGGTGTGGCAGGAGCTCTACGAGGTGACCGCGGAGCGCGACAAGTTCCGCCCGCGCCCCCTCTCCTACTTCCAGCAGATGTGGCGGGTCCTGAACGCCGAGACCGCGGCCGTCGGCGACGAGGACCGGATGCGGCTGTACTTCGCGCGCCACGAGGGCGAGGTGGTGGCGGCCGCGACGATGCTGATCGTCGGGAAGCACGTCTGGTACTCCTACGGCGCCTCGGCCAACCACAAGCGGGAGGTCCGGCCGTCCAACGCCATGCAGTGGCGGATGCTCCAGGACGCCCACGCACTGGGCGCCGACGTGTACGACATGCGCGGCATCGGGGACTGCCTGGAGGACACCGATCACCTGTTCGGGCTGATTCAGTTCAAGGTGGGTACCGGCGGTGAAGCCGCCGAGTATCTGGGCGAGTGGGACTTCCCCCTCAATAAGCTTCTGCACAAGGCGCTCGACATCTACATGTCCCGGCGCTGACGACCCCCACGCCGTCCCACCTCTCCGGCAGAAAGGCTCATCCGGTCATGGCGCTCACCCTTTACGTCGACACCGACCGCTGGCGGGCGCACCAGCGGTCGGTCGCCGCGGACTTTCCCGAGCTGGTGCCCGTCTGCAAGGGCAACGGCTACGGCTTCGGCCACGACCGGCTGGCCGAGGAGATCAAGCTGCTGGGGACGGACACGCTGGCCGTCGGCACGACCTACGAGGCGGCCGCCATGAAGGACCGCTTCGCCGGTGATCTGCTGGTGCTGACGCCCTACCGGCGCACCGAGGAGCCGGTACCGCTGCCCTACCGGGTGGTCCGCTCGGCGTCCTCGGTGGACGGCGTCTACGGGCTGCACGGCGCCCGGGTCGTCGTGGAGGTCATGAGCAGCATGAAGCGGCACGGGGTCACCGGCTCCGACCTGGGGAAGCTGCGGGCGGCGATCGAGGACGTGCAGCTGGAGGGGTTCGCCATCCACCTGCCGCTGGACCGCACGGACGGCACCGACGCCGTCGAGGAGGTCATCGGCTGGATGGACCGGCTGCGGGCCGCCCGGCTGCCGCTGGACACCATGTTCGTCAGCCATCTCAGCTCGGTGGAGCTGGCCAGGCTGCGCCAGCAGTTCCCGCAGACCCGGTTCCGCGCCCGGATCGGCACCCGGCTGTGGCTGGGCGACCACGACGCCACCGAGTACCGGGGCGAGGTGCTGGACGTGACACCGGTCGTCCGCGGGGACCGCTTCGGCTACCGGCAGCAGAAGGCGTCCGGGGATGGCTGGCTGGCGGTCGTCTCGGGCGGGACCTCGCACGGGGTCGGTCTGGAGGCGCCCAAGGCGCTGCACGGAATGACCTCCCGCGCCAAGGGCGTGGCGCGCGCGGGGCTGGCCACCGTCAACCGGAACCTCTCGCCGTACGTCTGGGACGGCAAGCAGCGGTGGTTCGCCGAGCCGCCACACATGCAGGTGTCCATCGTGTTCATCCCGGCCGAGGCGCAGGAGCCCAAGGTGGGGGACGAGATGAAGGCGATCCTGCGGCACACCACCACCCAGCCCGACCGGGTGGTCGACCGCTGAGACGGCCCGGCACCGCGCCGGGCGGGGCCGGTACCGCCCGCGCACCCGGCCGGGGCCCCGCCGGCGCTCGGCCGGCGGGGCCCCGTGTGGCATGTCCCGGCGCGGGTGCCGGGGCGAGCGCTCAGCGCTCCACTTCGCCGCTGATGAACTTCTCGACGCTCTCGCGGGCCTCGTCGTCGTAGTACTGCACGGGCGGGGACTTCATGAAGTACGAGGAGGCCGACAGGATCGGCCCGCCGATGCCCCGGTCCTTGGCGATCTTCGCGGCGCGCAGCGCATCGATGATCACACCGGCGGAGTTCGGGGAGTCCCAGACCTCCAGCTTGTACTCCAGGTTGAGCGGGACGTCACCGAAGGCGCGCCCCTCCAGGCGGACGTAGGCCCACTTGCGGTCGTCCAGCCACGCGACGTAGTCGGACGGGCCGATGTGGACGTTGCCCTCGCCCAGGTCGCGGTGCGGGATCTGGGAGGTGACGGCCTGGGTCTTGGAGATCTTCTTGGACTCCAGCCGGTCGCGCTCCAGCATGTTCTTGAAGTCCATGTTGCCGCCGACGTTCAGCTGCATGGTGCGGTCCAGGATGACCCCGCGGTCCTCGAACAGCTTGGCCATCACGCGGTGCGTGATCGTCGCGCCGACCTGGGACTTGATGTCGTCACCGACGATCGGCACCCCGGCGGCGGTGAACTTGTCCGCCCACTCCTTGGTGCCGGCGATGAACACCGGCAGCGCGTTGACGAACGCCACGCCGGCGTCCAGGGCGCACTGGGCGTAGTACTTGGCGGCGTCCTCGGAGCCCACGGGCAGGTAGCAGATGAGGACGTCGGCCCGGGTGTCCCGCAGGACCTGGGTGACGTCGACGGGCTGCTCGTCGGACTCGACGATGGTCTCGCGGTAGTACTTGCCCAGACCGTCGTGGGTCTCGCCCCGCTGCACGGACACACCCGTGGGAGGCACGTCGCAGATCTTGATGGTGTTGTTCTCGCTGGCGCCGATGGCGTCCGCGAGGTCGATGCCGACCTTCTTGGCGTCGACGTCGAACGCCGCCACGAACTCGATGTCCGAGACGTGGTAGTCGCCGAACCGGACATGCATCAGACCTGGGACCCGGGTGTCCGGGGCAGCGTCCTTGTAGTACTCGACGCCCTGTACCAGCGACGCGGCGCAGTTGCCCACGCCTGCGATGGCTACGCGAACCGAACCCATTCCGGTTGCTCCCTGTGTGTTCTCGGCGAGTCCCGCACGGCGCGGTGACTCAGTTGGTGGTGTCGTCGGACGGATCGGGCCGGTCGCCGCCCCGCTGCGGGGGCAGACCGCCCGTATCCTCGGTCCGGCCTGACGGTGGGGTGGTACCACCTCCTGGCCTGCGCCGGCTGTCCTGGTGCGGGGCGGCGTCGTCGCGCCCCTCCCGCTCGCTCTCGATCAGCTCGTTCAGCCAGCGCACTTCCCGCTCCACGGACTCCATGCCGTGGCGCTGGAGCTCAAGGGTGTACTCGTCCAGCTTTTCGCGCGTGCGGGCGAGGGAGGCCCGCATCCTGTCCAGCCGTTCCTCGAGCCGGCTGCGCCGGCCCTCCAGCACCCGCACGCGCACATCCCGCGAGGTCTGGCCGAAGAAGGCGAACCGCACACCGAAGTGCTCGTCCTCCCAGGCGTCGGGGCCGGTCTGGGCCAGCAGCTCCTCGAAACGCTCCTTGCCCTCGGCTGTGAGCCGGTAGACGATCTTGGCCCGGCGCCCGGTGAGCGGGGCGGTGAGGCTCTCCTCGGCCGCTCCGCCGGGTTCCTCGGTCAACCATCCCTGCTGGACCAGGGTCTTCAGGCAGGGATAGAGCGAGCCGTAGCTGAACGCCCGGAAGACGCCGAGGGAGGTGTTGAGCCGCTTCCGCAGCTCGTAACCGTGCATCGGTGCCTCGCGGAGGAGGCCGAGCACGGCGAACTCCAGCACTCCGGAGCGTCTGCTCACGGGCCGGACACCTCCTTCTTCCCCGCGGCTTCCCGCGTCCTTCTGCAGTTGTCCGGCGCACCTCACATGCCCCGGTCTCTGCCGATGTATTGACCCGATGTATCGACTCGATACATCTCGACGATAGAACGGCTCCCGCGAGTCGGCAAGTGGGGGGTGGGTGAGCGGAATCACATCTCCGCTTCGAGGGTGGCGATAAGACCGGATTGCCCTTTATGCAGGGATAGATGGGCCACGAGGCTGCGTAGTCTGGGCCCGTGCACTCGACCACCGGGAACCAGTCACCGCCCTCGGGCGTCCTCGTCCGAGGTGACGTGTGTCCGGGTAGTTGGCCGGACCACGCGTCGGGGGACCGGAACCGACCAGTAAGATCCGCCACCCGCAGGTGTCCGTCGGGGGCACGTCCCAGCCGACGGGCTGGGGGACTGTCCGAGGAGTAGCTGTTCCCATGAGCGAGCACCGTCGCAAGCCGCCTCAGACCCGCGGCCGCCGCGCAGCGGCGCCGTCCGGTCGCAGGGCCGCCGCGCCGCGAGACGCGGCTGTTCCGGCAGGCTCCCCAGGAACGGCACCGCCCTACGGCAGCCGGGCGGAGGCACGCAGGGCCGCGCAGCGCGGCACCGGCGGCCGGCGACGGGCTGCCGCCGCCGGAACCACGGCCGCGTCGGCCTCCGAAGGGGTCGGCGGCCGGGCCGCCCGGCGGCGGGCCGACCACCCGCCGAAAAAGCGTTTCATCGACTACCCGCGGTCCCAGTACCGCGGGCTGCGGCGCTGGGTGCCCTCCTGGAAGCAGGTGCTCGGCGCCGCCGTCGCGTTCCTCGGCATGATGGTCGGACTGGTCGGCCTCGCCTACGCCATGGTCGACGTGCCCGACCCCAACAAGGTGGCCACCCAGGAGAAGAACGTCTACTTCTGGGCGGACGGCAGCCGGATGGTGGTCGCCGGCGGCGGCGAGTACAACCGGCAGAACATCTCGATCCACCAGATCCCCGCCTCCATGCAGGAGTCGGTGATCGTGGCGGAGAACGCCACCTTCCGGACCGACAAGGGCGTGGACCCGATGGGCATCGCCCGCGCCGTGGTGAACATGGCCCGCGGCGGCGACACCCAGTCCGGCTCCACCATCACCCAGCAGTTCGTGAAGAACACCTACCTCAGCCAGGAACAGACCCTGGAGCGCAAGGCCAAGGAGCTGCTCATCTCGGTGAAGGTGGGCGCCACGGTCGACAAGAACACCATCCTCGCCGGCTACCTCAACACCTCCTACTTCGGCCGCGGCGCCTACGGCATCCAGGCCGCCTCCCAGGCCTACTACGGCAAGAACGCCGAGGATCTCGAGCCCAGCGAGGCCGCGTTCCTGACCACCCTGCTCAAGGGACCCGAGCTGTACGACCCCTACGGCGGCTCCGCCGGCGAGGAGCGGGCGGCGGCGAACCTGGAGCGAGCCCAGGAGCGCTGGGCCTGGGTGCTGGACCGCCGCACCCAGGTCGGCACGCTCTCCAACCAGGAGCGCGGCGAGTACACGGAATTCCCGATGCCCAACCCGCCGACCCAGGCCACCGAGAAGGCCGGCCAGATCGGCTACCTCACCGACATGGCCGACAACTACATCACCAGCGAGGAGATCCTCACCAAGGAGCAGCTGGACCGGGGCGGCTACCAGATCCACACCACTTTCGACAAGGAGAAGGTGAAGCAGATGGAGGAGGCGGTCAAGGCCGTCTCCGAGGAGCACTTCGACCCCGAGGAGCGCGAGGAGGACCAGCACATCCAGTTCGGCGGCGCCTCCGTGGTGCCGGGCGACGGCGCCATCGTCGCCGTCTACGGCGGGGTGGACGCGACGAAGCACTTCGTCAACAACGCCAACCGTCAGGACGTGCAGGTCGGCTCCACCTTCAAGCCCTTCGTGCTCGCCGCGGCGATGCGGGACGGCGTCCGCGACCCCGCCAAGCCCGCCGACCAGGGGGCCGGCGACCGCACCCGGGTCTCTCCCGAGAGCAAGTACAGCAGCGAGGACGGGCTGCTGATCAAGAACTACGACGGCACCGTCTGGGAGGGCGAGAACGAGGAGACCGGGGAGCCTTTCAACTGGGAGCAGGCCAACTTCGAGGGGAACGAGGAGGGTGACATCACCCTGCGCAGGGCCATGGAGGTCTCGGCGAACTCTCCCTTCGTCCAGCTCGGCATGGATGTCGGCATGAAGACGGTCGCCAAGGCGGCCGTCGACGCCGGCCTGCGCGAGGACAGCCTCGGTGCCGCCGACGACTCCGTCCCCACCTTCGCCCTCGGCGTCTCCACGCCCAGCGCCATCCGCATGGCGGACGCGTATGCGACCTTCGCCGCCAGCGGGATCAAGGCCGACCCCTACTCGGTGACCCGGGTCGAACACGGCACCGGCTTCGAATGGGAGAGGGAGAAGAAGACTGAGCGCACCTTCGACGCCGCGGTCGCCGACAATGTCACCGAGGTTCTGGCCAACGTCGTGGAGTCCCCGCAGGGCACCGGGCGTGGCGCCCAGGCGCTCGGCAAGCCGGTGGCGGCCAAGACCGGCACCACCGACCAGAACATCAGTGCCTGGTTCATCGGCTACACCCCGCATCTGTCGACCTCCGTGGGGATGTTCCGCTACCCGCACGGCGACGACGTCGCCGCCGAGGACCGCCGGTTCCTGTCGATGCGCGGCACCGGCGGTGTGCCGAAGGTCCACGGTTCCGGCTTCCCGGCCAAGGTCTGGCTGAGCTACATGAAGGAAGCCACCAAGGACGACCCGGCGACGCCCTTCCCCACCGCCCCGGACATCGGCGAGGAGATCTACGGCGGTGGCGCCGAGAGCCCCGAGCCCACCCCCACCGAGACTCCCGAGGAGACCGAGGAGCCGGAGGAGACCGAGGAGCCGGAGGAGACCGAGACCCCGACCCAGGAGCCCGAGCCGGACCCGACCGACACCTGCCACCCCTGGGACTGGCAGTGCCGCAACACCGAGGGCCAGGACGGCGGTGCCGACGCCGGCGGGCAGGGCGGCACGGACGGCGGCACCGAGGGCACGGACGAGGGCACCGATGTCGGCACCGATCAGGGCGGCATCGAGGGCAATGACGGAGGCTCCGGCAACGGCAGCCTGTTCCGGGGCAGAGACGGCTGATCCGCGGCCCCGGCCGGCCGGGGCCGCGGACCTCCCGGGGTCCGTGCCCTGACCGGCCGGGGCCGGGGCGTACGGCAGGATGTGGGTCATGGCGCACACCGACCCACGCGTTGTCGTACGGCCCACCTCCCAGGACGAGGTGGCGGCGGCCGGCAGCGAGCTGATCGGCGGCCCCGCAGGACGCCGGACAGCGGACGGAACCGGCTGGTGGAACCCGGTACGCGTGATCGCCCTGGTGATGATCGGGATGTTCTCGCTCGGCATGGTCCAGAAGCTGCCCTGCTGGAACAGCGGCTGGTTCCACGGTCCCGCGTCGCAGTACACCCACGCCTGCTACTCCGACATTCCCCACCTCTACGGCGGCAGGGGGTTCGCCGACGGCCTGATCCCCTACTTCGACCGCATCCCCGAGGAGCTTTCCGGCGGGATGGAGTACCTGGAGTACCCGGTGCTCACGGGGCTCTTCATGGAAGTGGCCGTCTGGCTCACCCCCTCGGGCGACACCGTGGAACGGCCCGGACAGTACTACTGGCTGGTGAATGCCGCGATGCTGATGATCTGCGCGGTCGTCATCGCGGTCTGCGTGGCCCGCATCCAGCGAGGCCGCCCCTGGGACGGGCTGATGGTCGCACTCGCCCCCGCCTTCGCCCTGACAGCCACCATCAACTGGGACCTGCTGGCCGGGGCGCTCACCTGCGCGGCACTTCTGATGTGGTCCCGCGGCCGTCCGGCGGCCGCCGGCATTCTCATCGGCCTCGCCACCGCGGCCAAGCTCTACCCCCTGCTGCTTCTCGGGCCCCTCTTCCTGCTCTGCCTGCGGGCGGGAAGACTGCGATCCTTCGCCGTTGCGGCCACCGGCGCCGCGGCGAGCTGGCTCGCCGTCAACCTGCCCGTCATGACCCTGGCCACCGAGGGCTGGGCCACCTTCTACACCTTCAGCCGGGAGCGGCCGGTCGACTTCGGCTCGCTCTGGCTCGTCCTCGCCCAGCGCACCGACCTGGCCCTGGACCCCGAACGCGTCAATACCCTGGCAACAGGGCTCACCCTGCTCGGCTGTGCGCTCATCGGCCTGCTCGCCCTGACTGCGCCCCGCCGGCCCCGGCTGGCCCAGCTGGCCTTCCTCACCGTCGCGGTCTTCATCCTCTTCAACAAGGTCTACAGCCCTCAGTACGTCCTGTGGCTGATCCCGCTGGCAGTGCTCGCCCGGCCTCGCTGGCGCGACTTCCTCATCTGGCAGACCTGCGAGGTGCTCTACTTCCTGGGTATCTGGATGTACCTCGCCTACACGACCGGGGACCAGCAGCACGGCCTGCCGGCCGGCGGCTACCAGCTGGCGATCGTGGTGCACCTGGCGGGCACCGCCTATCTGTGCCTCATGGTCGTGCGCGATGCCCTCCGGCCCCGGCACGACCCGGTCCGCTGGGACGGCTCCGACGATCCGGGCGGCGGAGTGCTCGACAGCGCCCCCGACGCCTTCCGGCTTCGCCGGCGTTCCCGGGTGCGACACCCCCGGCAGGGAGCGGACTGGGGCGCGCGGCCGACCGCCGTGCCGACAGGCGCCGGTCCCGATTCCGCGCGCGATGTTTCACGTGAAACCTGAGAGGCAAGCATGGCCGTCGTCACCGACCTGCGCACCCTGCTGCGCTTCTCCGGCTTCCGGCGGCTGCTGACCGTCCGGCTGCTTTCGCAGTTCACCGATGGCGTCTTCCAGGTCGGGCTGGCCACCTACGTGGTCTTCTCCCCGGAACAGCAGGCGACGCCCGGGGATATCGCCGCGGCCATGGCTGTGCTGCTCCTCCCCTACTCTCTGCTGGGGCCCTTCGCCGGGGTACTGCTGGACCGATGGCGGCGTCGGCAGGTACTTCTCTACGGCAATCTGCTGCGCGCCGCGCTGACATCCGGCACCTGCGCACTGGTGCTGACCGGCGCCCCCAACTGGCTCTTCTACCTGTCGGCGCTGTCGGTCACCGCCGTGAACCGCTTCATTCTGGCGGGCCTCTCGGCCTCCCTGCCGCGTGTGGTGGACTCCGTCCGGCTGGTGGTCGCCAACTCGCTGTCACCGACCGCGGGGACCGTGGCGGCCACGGTCGGCGGGATGAGCGCCTTCGCCGTCCAACTGCTCGTCCGCGGTCAGGGTGCCGAGGACGCCCTGGCTCTGGCCCTCGCGGTCGGCGGCTACCTGCTGGCGGGAGCCTCGGCGCTACGGATGGGCCGCGGGCAGCTCGGACCCGACCAGGACCACAGGCAGCCCCGGCTCGGGGCGGCTGTGGCCGGTACGGCCCGCGGACTCCTGGAAGGACTGCGGCATCTCACCGCCCGCCCCTCCGCCTCGCGCACCCTGGCGGGTGTCGGGCTGATGCGGTTCTGCTACGGCGCGCTGCTGGTGACGGTCCTGATGCTGGCCCGCCACGCCTGGGGCGAGAACGGCACCACCGGAGGCAACGGCATGGCGCTGCTCGGGCTCGTCGTCGCCGTCTCGGGAGCCGGCTTCTTCGTCGCCGCCATCTGCACTCCCTGGGCTGTGGAGCGGCTGGGACGGCTGGGCTGGTTCGTCTGCTGTGCGGCGGCGGCCGCGGTGCTCGTGCCGGCTCTCGGGCTGTGGTTCCAGCCCTTGCCGATCCTGGCCGCCGCTTTCGTGCTGGGGCTGGTCACCCAGGGAGCGAAGATCGTTACCGACACGGTGGTGCAATCGGCGATCGACGACGGCTACCGGGGCCGGGTGTTCTCTCTCTACGACATGCTCTTCAACACGGCCTTCGTTGCCGCTGCCGGACTGGCGGCGCTGATGCTGCCCCCGGACGGCCGTTCCGCCGAACTGCTGATCACCGTCTCCGTGCTCTACGCCCTTCTCGCCGCCGGCATGTTCCGCTTCCGCCGGAGGGTGGTAGCACGTGAAAACGCCGCTCGTTTCACGTGAAACGAGCGACGCCACTCACCGGGCGAGTTCACTGCTGCCCGGCCCACCACTCCCGGAGCGCGGCCTCGGCTTCCTCCCGTGGCATCGGCCCGCGTTCCAGACGGAGCTCCAGCAGATGCTGGTAGGCCTTGCCGATCTGAGGGCCCGGGCCGATATCCAGGATTCCCATGATCTCGTTGCCGTTCAGATCCGGGCGGATCGAGTCCAGCTCCTCCTGCTCCTGCAGCCGCGCGATGCGCTCCTCCAGGCCGTCGTACGCCCGGGAGAGGGCATTCGCCTTGCGCTTGTTGCGGGTCGTGCAGTCGGATCGGGTCAGCTTGTGCAGCCGGTCCAGCAGCGGCCCCGCATCCCGCACATAGCGGCGCACAGCCGAGTCGGTCCACTCCCCGCTGCCGTACCCGTGGAAGCGCAGGTGCAGCTCGACCAACCGGGAGACATCCTTGATCATCTCGTTGGAGTACTTGAGCTTGGACATCCGGGCCTTGGTCATCTTCGCGCCCACCACCTCGTGGTGATGGAAGGAGACCCTGCCGTCCTTCTCGAACTTCCGGGTCCGGGGCTTGCCGATGTCGTGCAGCAGAGCCGCCAGCCGCAGTACCAGATCCGGCTCACCGCCCTCCAGGGCCATCGCCTGTTCCAGAACCGTGAGGCTGTGCTCGTAGACGTCCTTGTGCCGGTGGTGCTCGTCCCGCTCCAGTCGCAACGCCGGCAGCTCGGGCAGGATGTGCCGGGCCAGGCCGGTCTCCACAAGGAGACTGAGACCCCGACGCGGATCGGGAGCCAGGACGAGCTTGTTCAGCTCGTCCCGCACCCGCTCCGCGGAGACGATCTCGATCCGCCCGGCCATGGCCGTCATCGCGGCCACCACGTCCTCGGCCACCGTAAAGCCGAGCTGTGCGGCGAAGCGGGCCGCCCGCAGCATCCGCAGTGGATCGTCCGAGAAAGATGCCTCCGCGGTCCCCGGCGTGCGCAGCACCCGGCGGGCAAGGTCCTCCAGACCCCGGTACGGATCAATGAACTCCTTGCGCGGCAGAGCCACCGCCATGGCGTTCACCGTGAAGTCACGGCGGACCAGGTCCTCCTCGATCGCATCCCCGTACGCCACCTCGGGCTTCCGGGACTCCCGGTCGTACGCCTCGGAACGATAGGTGGTGATCTCGATCTGGTAGCCCTTCTTCTGGCACCCGACCGTGCCGAAGGCGATACCCACCTCCCAGACCGCGTCGGCCCACGGGCGCACCAGGCGCAGAACATCGTCCGGCCGGGCATCGGTGGTGAAGTCCAGATCGTTTCCGAGCCGTCCCAGGAGCGCGTCGCGTACCGAGCCTCCGACCAGCGCCAGCGAGAACCCGGCGGTCTCGAACCGCTGAGCCAGATCGTCGGCCACGGGGGACACCCTCAGCAGTTCACTCACCGCCTGGCGCTGGGCGGCACCGAGCGTTCCCGGTGGCGCGTGCGGCGCGTCCTCATGGGCGGACCGGGGGAGGCTGCTGTCTTTCCTGTCGTTCGGCACAACAGCACAGCGTACGTGTCCCCACCCGTACGGAAACCGGCCACTCCCGCCTCCGCGGGGCACGCTGCCCTTGCCCCGGCCGGGCTCCCGGACACGAACGAGGTCCGGGCCTCGTTACCATGAACCCCTGGTACGACGAGGAACGGGGCGAACGCGTGGCTGAGGTGGCTGAGACGGCGTCCTGCGCCCGTCCGGGCCGGCGGCGGGGAGGCACCGAACTGAGCGCGCTGAGCGCGTTCCTCCTGCTGCTGAGCACCCTGGTCCTGGTACCCCTCTCCTCGCCCGCCCGGGCACAGGAGGCGGGCACCGGCTCGCGGACCGCGCAGATCACCGTCACGGACCTCTCGCCGGAAGTCCCCCGGGAGGGTGACACCCTCACCGTGCGCGGCACGGTCACCAACCAGGGCACATCCCCGATCACCGGTGGCCGCCTGGCCGCCCGGGAGGGTGTGCGACTGACCAGTCGAAGCTCCATCGACAACGCGGTGACGCGCACCGGTTTCCAGCCCGAGGCCGACGGCGCTCTCGTCCGTGGGCACGCCGCGGAGCTGGGAACGCTCCGGCCGGGCATGTCCCGGCCGTTCGCCCTGCGCATCCCGGTCTCCGATCTCAACCTGGGAGCCGACGGTGTCTACCAGCTCGGCGTCTCCCTCACCGGCGAGACCGAGGCCGAGCAATGGGAGCAGCTCCTGGGCCTCGGCCGGACCCTGCTGCCCTGGCAGCCCGACGGCCAGGACCCGGACAACGCCCGGACGCGGCTCACGGCCCTGTGGCCGCTGATCTCCACCACCCACGTGACGGCCAGGACCGACGCCGACGAGGAACAGACCCCCGTCCTCAAGGACAACTCGCTGCTCACCGAGATCTCCCCCGGTGGCCGGCTGCATCAGATGGTCACCCTCGGCGAGAGGCTCCCCGTCACCTGGGTCATCGACCCCGACCTGCTCGCCTCGGTGGACGCCATGACCGAGGAGTACCAGGTGGAGACCTCCGCCGGGCTGGTCGCCGGGCAGGGCCAGGAGGCGGCACGGGCATGGCTGCGGGCGCTGCGGGAGGCGGTGCGCGGCTCGGAGGTCGTCGCGCTGCCGTTCGCAGACCCCGATCTGGCCTCCCTGGCTCACCGGGGCAAGGACGTGCCGGGCGCCCTGCGCCAGCTGAGGGCCGCCACCGACATGGCCGGGATGACTGTGCAGACCGTGCTGGGCGTGGAGCCGACCACCGACTTCGCCTGGCCCGTGGAGGGCGCCATCGACCCGGACATCGTCTCGGTGGCCACCTCGGCGGGCGCACACCACATCATCACCCGCAGCGACAGCATCCGGCCGGCCGACGGGCTCTCCTACACTCCGAGCGCGGCCCGGCCCATCGGGGGCGGCACCACGGCGGTGGTCAGCGATCTCCAGCTCTCGACGCTCTTCCAGGACGACATGACATCGGCGGGCAGTGCCCGCCTCGCGCACCAGCAGTTGCTCGCCCAGACCCTGTCGATCACCGAACAGGAGCCGGCCAAGGAGCGCAGCGTTGTCATGGCGCCGCAGCGCATGCCCACCTCCACGCAGGCGCGGGCCATGGCGACAGCGCTGGACACCCTCTCCGCAGAGGCCGACTGGGTGTGGTTCGGGGATCTTTCGGCCGCGGCCGCCGCGGATCCGGATCCGGCTGCCAACCACGCGGTCCCCGGCACCGACAGCTACCCCGAGGAGCTACGGGAGCAGGAGCTTCCGGTCTCCGCCTTCCAGGCGATGCGCGAGACCCAGCGCACCCTGGACGACTTCCAGGTGATCCTGACCCGGGCCGACCGGGTCGCGACGCCGTTCGGCAACGCGGTGCGGCGCACGATGTCCACCTCCTGGCGGGGCGATTCCGCCGCCGCGGCCCGGTACCGCTCGTCCGTACAGGGACAGCTCGTCGGGCTCACCGAGCAGGTCCACCTGATCCAGAAGTCACCCATCACGCTCTCCGGCCGCAGCGCCACCATCCCCGTCACCGTCCAGAACAATCTGGTCCAAGGGGTGGAGGGCCTGGAGCTCAGGCTGACCTCCAGCAGGCGGCTCGGCCTGGAGGTCGGCGAACCGCAGCCGGTCTCGGTCAGCGGCGGGCACAGCCAGTCGGTGAAGTTCTCCACCACCGCCCGGGCCAACGGCCGGGCCTTGCTGGAGGCCCAGCTGTACACCGCGGACGGCAAGCCGTACGGCGAGCCGATGCGGTTCCACGCCGACGTCACCTCCATCACCTCGGCCGTGCTCGTCGTCATCGCCGGTGGTGTCCTGCTCGTGGTGCTGGCCGGCATCCGGATGTACTCCCAGCGCAAGCGGGCAGGTCACCGCCCGGCCGGGGAAGCGGCCACGGAGGAGCCGGAGGCCAACCGCGGCGGCCGGGAGGAGGCGGCAGGTGAGGGCGACCGCATCACCGA
Organism: Streptomyces sodiiphilus; assembly: GCF_039529215.1. Classification (NCBI taxonomy): domain Bacteria; kingdom Bacillati; phylum Actinomycetota; class Actinomycetes; order Kitasatosporales; family Streptomycetaceae; genus Streptomyces; species Streptomyces sodiiphilus. The sequence continues at coordinate 93,357 of NZ_BAAAMJ010000032.1, forward strand.
CGAGGGCGACGACAGCGGCCGGGACACCGGCGAGGACAGGCGCGCCGGCCCGGGCCCGGGTGAGAAGCTGGACCGCTGAGTGCCGGGCGGCTTCCGGCCCCGACAAGAGAACGTGATGAGACCGAATCCCGTCATGCCGAGCCCGTCGGCCGACGGGCGAGTGATGTTGAGATGGGGTTGCGATGCAAGCGCCGTACGACCGTGAGCACGGCCGGTCGCCGGGCGACGACCCGGTGGACGGGCCGGCGGCCGGCCACGGCTCGGTGCCCGGGTCCGGGGCGCCGCCGGGTCACCACCTGGACCGGTACCCGCCACCGGACCCGCGCGCCCGGGACCCGCTGGGCGGCACCTGGGGGCAGGCGGACCGGCCCCCCTCTCCGGCGGGCCCTCACAATCCGGCGTGGGGTGCGGGCCCCGGCCAGGGGCCGGAGCCCCGTGGCGAGGACGACGCCTTCGCCCACCTCTACCGGGACCAGCAGCAGCCTCCGCCGCAGACCATGGGCTTTCCCACTCAGCCTCCCTCGGGTCCTCCCGCCTCCCGGCCCGCGCCCGGGACCGTCCCGCCGTCGGCACCGCAGCCCGCCCCCGGGGGCGGCCAGCCGCCGGCGCCCGCCCCCCGTCCGGCCGGGCGCGGCAGCAGTCTGCTGAAGTCCAGCGCCGTGATGGCCGCGGGCACTCTGGTCTCCCGGGTCACCGGATTCGTCCGGCAGCTGGTGATCGTGGCCGCGCTGGGTGCCGCGGTGCTCGGCGACACCTACACCATCGCCTGGGCCCTGCCCTCGATGATCTACATCCTGACCATCGGCGGCGGCCTGAACTCCGTCTTCGTGCCGCAGCTCGTCCGTTCCATGAAGAACGACGAGGACGGTGGTGAGGCGTACGCCAACCGGCTTCTCACCCTGGTCATGGTGATCCTTGCCGCGCTGGTCCTGATCGCCGTCCTCGTGGCCCCGCTGCTGATCCGCATGATGTCCGCGAAGATCGCCGACGATCCGGCGGCCAACGAGGTCGCGGTCACGTTCGCCCGGTACTGCCTGCCCACCATCTTCTTCATGGGCGTGCACGTCATCCTCGGCCAGATCCTCAATGCCCGTGACCGTTTCGGCCCGATGATGTGGACCCCGGTCCTCAACAACATCGTGGTGATCTTCACCTTCGGCATGTTCCTGTGGATCTACGGCGTCCAGCGCAGCTCCGGCCTGGGCGTGGACTCCATTCCCGCCGAAGGGGTGCGGCTGCTGGGCATCGGCACCCTTCTCGGGCTCGTGGTGCAGGCGGTGGCGATGGTTCCCTACCTCAGGGCCGCGGGGTTCCGGATCCGCCCACGGTTCGACTGGATCGGTCACGGCATGGGCAAGGCCGCGCGCCTCGCCAAGTGGACCGTGCTGTTCGTCCTGGCCAACCAGGCAGGACTGGTGGTCGTCTCGCAGTTCGCCACCTGGGCCGGCGACAACGCCGAGCAGGCCGGGTATCCGGGTACCGGATTCATCGCCTACAACAGCGCCCTGCTCATCTGGCAGATGCCCCAGGCGATCATCACCGTGTCCGTGATGGCCGCGCTGCTTCCCCGGATCTCCCGGTCCGCGGCGGACGGCGACACCGCCGCCGTCCGCGACGATCTCTCCCACGGACTGCGTACCTCGGCCGTCGCCATCGTCCCCATCGCCTTCTCCTTCGTGGCCCTGGGCGTCCCGATGTGTCTGATGCTCTTCGGGTCGGCCGGTGAGGCCGGAGCCCGGTCCTTCGGCTACATCCTCATGGCCTTCGGTCTCGGCCTCATTCCGTTCTCCGCCCAGTACGTCGTGCTGCGCGCCTTCTACGCCTACGAGGACACCAAGACCCCCTTCTACAACACTGTGATCGTCTCCGTTCTGTGGATCGCGCTGTCCGCGGCGAGCTTCGTCGTGCTGCCCGATCGCTGGGTCGTCGCGGGCATCGCCTTCAGCTACGGCATCGCCTACGCCGTGGGCGTGGTGGTCGCCTGGCGCAGGCTCCGCCGGAGGATGAACGCCGAGCTCGACGGCCCCCGGGTGGTGCGGACCTACATCCGGCTCGCCGGAGCGAGCCTGCCGGCCGCGGTTCTCGGCGGTCTGGCAGGTTTTGGCCTCATGGGGGCACTCGGTACCGGTGTGCTGGGGGCACTCGCCGCACTCGTGGCCGGCGGAGGAGTTCTGCTGGTGGTCTTCTACTTCGCCGCCCGACGCATGCGCATCGAAGAACTGACCGCACTTGTCGGCATGGTCCGGGCTCGTCTCGGGCGCTGACGGAGCCGGTACGGCGCCGGCCGGCCCGAACGAACAACCCCGGGCCGGGTTCAGCTGTCGTGCACGGTGATGAAGGCACGGCACAATTGATTCAGGCAGTGTCACCAGCCCACGGCCGAGATCGGGGAGGCGGAAACAACGGTGGCGGAACGGAGCACGGCGACGAGCCCTCCTCAGCGTCCGGCGGACAGCCGGCAGCCGGGGGAGAGCGACGACGCCGAGGACACCGAGAAGACCCCCGGGCCCGGGAAGTCGCAGGCGAACGACGGCGCGAAGGAGGGCTCCGGGGAGAACGCGCCGCCGGACGCCGGGTCCTCGTGCGAGCAGACCGCCGGCGCCGGGGCAGCGCGTCAGGAGCGCCGCGCCGCGCCGGACGCCCGGGCCGAGAGGGGCACCGCGCGCGGCTCCGCGCATGAGCTGCACAGCGGGCACAGGCTCGCCCGGCGATACCGTCTGGAGGAGTGCATCACCCGTCTGGACGGGTTCAGCAGCTGGCGTGCCGTGGACGAGAAGCTGCGTCGCGCCGTCGGGGTGCACGTGCTGCCGGCCGGGCACGAGCGGGCCCGCGAGGTGCTTTCCGCAGCCCGCTCCTCCGCCCTTCTCGGCGACCCCCGGTTCGTGCAGGTCCTCGACGCCGACGAGGACGACGATCTTGTCCACGTGATCCACGAGTGGCTCCCCGACGCCACCCCGCTCGGCACCCTCCTGCACACCGGGCCGCTCGAGCCGCATGAGATCTACGCCCTGGCCACCCAAGTGGCGCAAGCCATGAGCGCCGCCCATCGGGAAGGGCTGGCCCACCTCCGGCTGACCCCGGCGACCGTTCTGCGCACCGGGCCCTGCCAGTACCGCATCCGCGGCCTGGCGGTCGACGCCGCCCTCCGCGGCATCACCGCCGAGCGCCCGCAGCGCACCGACACCGAGGCCATCGGAGCCCTGCTCTACACCGCCCTCACCCAGCGCTGGCCGTACGCCGAGGACGCCTACGGCTTGCGGGGCATCGCGGGTCTCAGCCGCGGCTCCCACGAACCTCCGGCAACCCCGGAACAGGTCAGAGCGGGCGTGCACCGCGGTCTGTCCGATCTCGCCATGCGCGCACTGGTCAACGCCGGCGCCACCGCGGCCAGCGAGGAGCAGCCCTGCACCACACCCGAGGAACTGTGCCGGGCCATCGCCCGCATGCCGCGGATCCGTCCGCCGGAGCCCTCCGCCGCGGAGCTGGCCGGCTACCAGCGCACGACGTACCAGCAGGGCAGTTTCGCCCCCGGCAGTCCCCACTCCGCCGCCGCCGGTCCGGAACCGGCCACCGCCGTGCCCCCGGCGCTCCCGGGCCGGACCGGCGCCGCCCTCAAGTGGGGCGTGTCCGCGCTGCTTCTCGCCGCCCTCGGACTGGGAAGCTGGCAGCTGGCCGATGCCCTTCTCAAGGGCGACACACCAACCGGTATCTCGGCCCAGGAGACCACTCCTCCGGTGGGTGAAGCCTCGGAGGAGGAGGGTTCCGAACCCGAGGTACTGCCCATCGAGGTCGCCTTCGACTTCGACCCCTTCGGATCGGACCGCTCCGAGAATCCGGGTGCCGTGCCGAACGCTGTCGACGGAGACCCGGAAACCTCCTGGCACACCAAGAACTACTTCGGCCCGGACTTCGGCAACCAGAAGCCGGGGGTCGGCCTCGTTCTGGATCTCGGCGAGCCCCGGGACGTCACCTCCGTACTTGTGGACGCCATCGGGGAGATCAGCGCCGAACTGCGGGCGGCGCCCACGGATGCCGGGGCGGCGCCGAACTCCCTGGACGGCTTCTCCCTCGTCGCCGAGGGAAGCGGCGACTCCCTGACCCTGGAAGCCTCGGAGCCGGTGCGGACCCAGTACGTCCTGGTGTGGCTGACTGACATTCCGCAGCGGGAGGACGGCAACTACCGCGGGCGCATCACCAACATCACGGTCACGGGCTAGTAGTAAGGTCACCCTCGGACACCGGCCGGCCAGGCAGAGGGGAGAACCCGTGGGCAAGCCATCGCCACGCGACCCCGCCGACGCCACCGACCAGGAGCTTCTCCGGTGGCACAGCGAGGGCGACCCCGACGCCTTCGGCGAGCTCGTACGCCGGCACCGGGACCGTCTGTGGGCCGTGGCGGTACGGACCCTCGGCGACCGCGAGGAGGCCGCTGACGCCGTACAGGACGCGCTGGTCTCCGCCTATCGCGCGGCGCACACCTTCCGGGGCCAGTCCGCCGTGACCACCTGGCTGCACCGGATCACGGTCAACGCGTGTCTGGACCGCGTCCGGAAGGCGAAGTCCCGGCGGACCTCTCCCCTCCCGGAACCCGAGCGTCTGGAGAACCTGCTGGATCCACACGAATCCGCAGCCGAGCCGGTGGAACGCCAGGCCCTCCGTCACGAGCTCCGCACCGCCCTCGACGAACTCTCCGACGACCAGCGGGCCGCGCTCGTTCTCGTGGACATGCAGGGTTACCCCGTCGCGGAGGCCGCCCGCATCCTCAGTACCCCCGAGGGCACGATCAAGAGCCGGTGTGCGCGTGCCCGCGCCCGGCTCCTGCCGCTGGTCCGGCATCTCCGCACCCGCGCCGACCGACCCGCCCAGCCCCAGGAAGGGAACCGTGCGGCGAGGGGATCCGTCCCAGCTCCCAGAGACGCCGGGGAGACCGGCGCCGTACCGGGCGGAGGTGGACACGCATGAAGGACGACCATGCAAGCGCCGCCGAGATCTCCGCCCTGGCGGAAGATCTCCTCGCACCGCGGGAAGCGGAACGCATCCGCGCGCATGTGGCCGGCTGTACCGACTGCGCCGCGGCACGGGATGATCTCGATCTGCTTCGCCGGGAGCTGTCGGAGCTCGACCACCCGGGGCCGATGCCCTCAGATGTGGCCGCCCGGATCGAGGCCGCGCTGGCGGCGGAGCCCGCTCTCGTTTCACGTGAAACACCCGCCGGCGCCTCACCCCTCCGGCGCCGTCTTCCCCGGCTCGCGCTGGCCGCGGCGGGAGCGCTTGTCGCTCTGGCCGTGGGCTCCTCCCTGCTGGGCATCCTGGAGCCTCCCGGACAGCACGACTCGGCAGCCGGAGAGGCGGCCGAGCAGTCGGCTGAGGAGGCCACGCAGGACCTCATGGCCGACACCTTCACCACTCCCGAAGGAGAGGACGGTGCAGGGGCGGCGAATGAACTCGCCCCGCACGAGGAGGCCGATCTGGAATCCAGGGTGCAGAGCCTCCTGGCCCGCGCGGAGGAGGGAGATGTCTCTCCCGAATCCGGAAGCGAATCACCGCGGCAGGAGTCGGCCGGCGGGCCACCGTCCTCGGCCTCCGCCACCCCGCTGCCTCCCTGTGTCCGGTCCGCCCTCGACCGCACCGAAGAACCCCTGGCCGCACAGCCCCACCGCTTCCGAGCCGCCGATGCCTATGTCGTCGTGCTCCCCCGTGCCGGGGAACCGGAACAGGTGGATGTGTATGTGGTGGACGCCACCTGTGACAGCCTGGATCTCGGAGCCACCAGCGAGGTTCTTGTCCACCGCAGCTACCCGTGGGACTGACGGCACCGGGCGCGCTCCTGCGCCTTCCCCGGCCGAGTGGAGGCGGCGTCCCACCGGCGCCCGGACCCGGTTGCCGCAGAGGGAATGCCCCGGGCTCTAGGATCCGTTAATGGACCGAGGGCTCCCTGCCGGGGTGCCCCGGATATGGCCCCCGAGACAAGGAAGAATCCCGTGAGCGAAGTCCGCAACGTGATCATCATCGGCTCCGGCCCCGCGGGCTACACGGCCGCGCTCTACACCGCACGCGCCTCTCTCAACCCGCTGGTCTTCGAAGGCTCCGTCACCGCGGGTGGCGCTCTCATGAACACCACAGAGGTGGAGAACTTCCCCGGTTTCCGCGACGGAATCATGGGGCCGGACCTCATGGACAACATGCGGGCACAGGCTGAGCGCTTCGGTGCCGAACTGGTGGCGGACGACGCCACCGCGGTTGACCTGACCGGTCAGATCAAGACCGTGACCGACTCGGCCGGCACGGTGCACCGGGCGAAGGCCGTGATCATCACCACCGGATCCCAGCACCGCAAGCTCGGACTTCCGCAGGAGGACGAGCTGTCCGGCCGGGGAGTCTCCTACTGCGCCACCTGCGACGGGTTCTTCTTCCGCGACCAGGACATCGTGGTCGTAGGCGGTGGCGACACCGCGATGGAGGAGGCCACCTTCCTGTCCCGGTTCGCCAAGTCGGTCACCGTGGTCCACCGCCGGGACACCCTCCGCGCCTCGAAGGCCATGCAGGAGCGGGCCTTCGCCGACCCCAAGATCACGTTCCGCTGGGACTCCGAGGTCGCCGAACTCCAGGCAACCGACGGCAAGCTTTCCGGGATGACGCTGCGTTCCACCGTCAGCGGGGAGACCTCGCACCTTCAGGTCACCGGGCTGTTCGTCGCCATCGGCCACGATCCCCGCGTCGAGCTCTTCCGGGACCAGCTGGCGCTGGACGAGGAGGGGTACGTGAGCGTCGACGCTCCCTCGACCAGGACCAGCCTCACCGGGGTCTTCGCCGCCGGCGATGTGGTGGACCACACCTACCGTCAGGCCATCACGGCCGCGGGCACCGGCTGTGCCGCGGCCCTGGATGCCGAGCGGTACCTCGCAGCGCTCGTGGACGCGGAACCCGCCGCCGCTCAGGCCTGAGGTTCGGCTCCGCGCGTCTCAGCCCTCTCTCGCCTCACCCCGTCAACCCGCATCCCTCAGTCAAGGAGAAGACACCATGGCCGGTGCCACCGTGACCGCTACCGACGCCGACTTCGAGGAGAAGGTCCTCAAGAGCGACAAGCCCGTACTCGTGGACTTCTGGGCGGAGTGGTGCGGCCCGTGCCGTCAGATCGCCCCGGCGCTCGAGGCCATCGCCCAGGAGCACTCGGAGAAGCTGACCATCGTCAAGCTCAACATCGACGAGAACCCCACCACCGCCGCCAAGTACGGCATCATGTCGATTCCGACCATGAACGTCTACCAGGGCGGAGAGGTCGTCAAGACCATCGTCGGTGCGAAGCCGAAGGCCGCCATCGAGCGGGACCTCAGCGACTTCATCGGCTGACCCGGACCACCCCGCTGCTCTCCCGGACACTTCGGAGCGGCAACTGAACGAGGGGCCGGTCGCCGTTTCACGTGAAACGGCGACCGGCCCCTCGCGCGTGATCAGGAGGGCCGCAGGCTGGGCTGCTGAGCCGCCCCGAGAAGACGGTCGAGCGCGTGCTCCACATCGGCCTTCCAGGAGAGGACCGACCGCAGTTCCAGACGCATCCGAGGATTGACCGGATGGTTCCGGACCGTCTTGAAGCCCACGGCCAGCAGGTGCCCCGCCGGCAGAAGACAGGCGGCCTCCTGCCCACGGGCATCGGCGAACACCTCGATCGCCCGGAAACCGCGGAGCATCAGATCCTTGGCGACGGTCTGCACGATGACACGGCCCAGCCCTTGGCCGCGGTAGTCGGGCGAGATCCAGGCCGTCATGAGCTGAACGGCGTCGGGAGCGACCGGACTGGTGGGAAAGACCGCCGACCTGGGGATGTAGGCCGGTGGCGCATAGAGCACATGCCCCACCGCCCTGTCGTCCACACGCACGATCCGGCCGCACGAGCCCCACTCGAGCAGGACGGCCGAGATCCATGCCTCTTTCTCGTCAGCCGTCCGGCCGGACTGCTCCGCGTCCCGCGCCCGCACCGGGTCGAGCTCCCAGAACACACAGGCACGGCAGCGAGCCGGCAGGTCCGGGAGGTTGTCCAGCGTGAGCGGCACAAGCTGACGCCCCATGGATCCATCGTATCCATGGGGCGTCCCGGAGACACAGTGCGGCGCGTCCCGTCAGTCGTCGTCCTCATCCCGGGACGGCTGCTCCAGCACCGGTCCCTCACCCGGGGCGAGCTGATCGAGAATGCGCTGCAGATCCTCCATCGAGGCGAACTCGACGACGATCTTCCCCTTCTTCTGCCCCAGGTCCACCTTCACCCGGGTCTCGAAGCGATCCGACAGGCGCCCGGCCAGACCGTCCAGGGCGGGGGAGACCCGCCTGCCGGCCCGCGGTCCACGCCCCTTGGCGGGCCGCTTCCCGGCGGACTGGACCGTGACGATCTCCTCGACCGCCCGCACCGACAGCCCTTCGGCCACAATGCGGTGCGCCAACCGGTCCTGCTCCTCGGAGTCCTCCACCGACAGCAGCGCACGGGCGTGCCCGGCGGAGAGCACACCGGCCGCCACCCGGCGCTGGACGGCCGGAGACAGTCGCAGCAGCCTCAGCGTGTTGGACACCTGCGGGCGGGAACGACCGATCCGGTCGGCCAGCTCGTCGTGGGTGCAGGCGAAGTCACGGAGCAGCTGGTCGTAGGCGGCCGCCTCCTCCAGCGGGTTGAGTTGGGCGCGGTGCAGATTCTCCAGCAGCGCGTCAAGGAGCAGCTTGTCGTCCTCGGTGGCCCGGACGATGGCCGGGATGGTCTCCATACCGGCTTCCCGGCAGGCCCGCCACCGCCGCTCTCCCATGATGAGCTCATAACGCCCGGCTGCGAGCTCACGGACCACGACCGGCTGGAGCAGGCCGACCTCCTTGATGGAGGTGACCAGCTCCGCCAGGGCATCCTCGTCGAAGACCTCGCGGGGCTGGCGCGGGTTGGGGGTGATCGCGTCCAGCGGCAGCTCCGCGAAATGCGCCCCTGCCACGTCTACGGCCTCGGCGGCCTGCGGGGCGGTTCCGCCGCCCGCCGAGGCCTGCCCGGGAGCATCGTCCGGGGCGCCGGCATCCGGCAGGGAGGTCACCCTGGCAGCGGCCACACCCCGTTCGGTGACCAGCAGCGGTACCGCGCTGGGGGAGGCCGAGCCTTCCCCGTCCACCTGAACCGGAGCGCTGTCGCGGCTCTGCGGCGCCGCGGGGATCAGTGCGCCGAGCCCTCGGCCCAGCCCTCTCCGTCGTTCGCTCACTGTGTCCCCTCCACCGTGCTGTGCTGTTCCTGCTGCGGGGCCGCGCCCCGCAGTGCGATTTCCCGGGCTGCCTCGAGATAGGACAGCGATCCGCTGGAGCCCGGGTCGTAGGTGAGAACGGTCTGCCCGTAGCTGGGAGCCTCCGAGATTCTCACCGAGCGGGGAATGTTGGTCCGCAGCACCTCCTGCCCGAAGTGACTGCGTACCTCCTCCGCCACCTGGGAGGCGAGCCGGGTACGGCCGTCGTACATGGTGAGCAGAATCGTCGAGACCCGGAGATCGGGATTGAGGTGCCCCCGCACCAGTTCGACGTTCCGCAGCAGCTGACCAAGGCCTTCCAGAGCGTAGTACTCGCACTGGATGGGGATGACCACCTCGGCCCCGGCCACCAGCGCGTTCACCGTGAGCAGTCCGAGGGAGGGCGGGCAGTCGACGAAGATGTAGTCCAGCGGCTGCTCATAGGCCTCGATCGCGCGGCTGAGCCGGCTCTCCCGCGCCACCAGGGAGACCAGCTCGATCTCGGCGCCTGCCAGATCGATGGTGGCCGGGGCACAGAACAGCCCTTCCACGTCAGGCACCGGCTGGACCACTTCCGAGAGCGGCCGGCTGTCGACCAGCACGTCGTAGATCGAGGGGACCTCCGCGTGATGGTCGATGCCCAGCGCCGTGGAGGCGTTGCCCTGGGGGTCGAGGTCGATCACCAGAACCCTGGCGCCGTGCAGAGCCAGGGAGGCGGCCAGGTTCACCGTGGTGGTGGTCTTGCCCACGCCGCCCTTCTGATTGGCGACGACCATGATCCGGGTCTGGTCGGGCCTGGGGAGAGAACCCCCGGCCCGGTACATGGCCTCGACCGCCTGCTGGGCAGCCCGGCCGGGCGGGGCATCTCCGGAGGGCGGGGGAGCGCTGTGGGCGATGTCCACCGCGCCACCGGGAGCATCCGCCAGTTCGGACCGTGGGCCGGGGACCGGATCGGCCGTCGGCCCAGCGATATTGGCGTCGGACCGCAATGGTTCACTCTCCTCGACGTGCGCAGCCTTCGTGGGTTCACAGACTGCCACGTCCCGGGGGGTCTGAACCAGCGCGGTCCGCGGAACTGTGGACAACGGCTCATGTGTGGACACCGGCGTAACACCCGGGTCGGGGCGAGGCCGACGGTCACGCGGCTGGGCAGCCGCACGGCCGCGACCGATGATTCCTTGCAGCAGAGAGCGTCGTTTCACGTGAAACACGATGCCCAGGCCCGGCGCTCCCGGCACGGACGACACTCCGTACCGGGATCCATTCGGCTCTATTGCCTGCACTTCGGACACCCAGGACAACAGGGGCGTCCACGGTCAGTGGGGCCTGCGTCCGCCTCGGCGTCGCGCGGCCTTGGCGCGCTTGGCGGCGAACCGGACCCCTCCGGGGCTCTCCCCCACCTCGGCACGCACCACCGTGCACAAGGGGTCCACCACGTCGGCTCCGACCTGGACCACCGAGGCGTCCACCACGCCCAGTTTCGCCAGGGCGGCACGGGCGCCCTTCAGTTCGTCATGCGCGGTGTCGCCCTTGATCGCCAGCATCTCGCCGTAGGGGCGCAGCAAGGGGATCCCCCAGCCGGCGAGCCGGTCCAGCGGTGCCACCGCTCGTGCCGTGACCACATGGACGGGCGTGAACACACCCGCCCCCAGGACTTCCTCGGCCCTGCCTCGCAGGACCGTCACGTGATCCAGCCCCAGCAGCTCGACGACCTCCTGGAGGAAGGTGGTGCGGCGCAGCAGCGGCTCGAGCAGCGTGATCCGCAGATCGGGCCGGACCAGGGCGAGCGGAATGCCCGGCAGACCCGCACCCGATCCGACGTCGCAGACCGTGACATCCTCGACGACGGCCTCCGAGAGCACCGCACAGTTCAGCAGGTGGCGCTCCCACAGCCGGGGAACCTCGCGAGGACCGATCAGTCCCCGGCGGACTCCCACGTCGGCGAGCAGCTCCGCATAGCGCATGGCGTCGCCCAGCCGCTCACCGAAAACCCGGTGAGCGGCCTCCGGGACCGGGGGGAGAGCGGCGGGCATCTGCTCTTCTCTCACGGCAGGACGACCACGCAGCGCTGCGGTTCCTCGCCCTCCGACTCGCTGCGCAGTCCGGCCTCGGCGACGGCGTCGTGCACGACCTTGCGCTCGAAGGGAGTCATCGGCTTCAGCTTGACCGGTTCCCCGGTCTTCTTGACCTGCTCCACGGCCTCGTTGCCCAGGACCGTCAGGCGCTCCCGCTTGCGCGCCCGGTGCCCGGCGATGTCGAGCATCAGCCGGCTGCGCTCACCGGTTTCCCGCAGCACGGCGAGCCGGGTCAGCTCCTGCAGCGCCTCCAGTACCTCACCGTCCCGCCCGACCAGCTTCTGCAGGTCGCGGGCCGCACCCTCGCCGATGATCGACACCGCCGCGCGGTCGGCCTCGACGTCCATGTCGATGTCGCCGTCGAGGTCCGCGATGTCGAGCAGGCCCTCGAGATAGTCGGCCGCGATCTCGCCTTCCTGCTCCAGGCGGGTGAGGGTGTCGGTGCCCTCGGCGGCCGGGGTGGTGTCCGTCACGATGTGGACTCCTTCTTACTTCTTGGTCTTCTCGGACGGCTTGGGCTTGTCCTGCGGGGCCGTGGCGTCCGGCCGCTGCTTCTTCTGCCTGCCCTGCTGCCCCTGGGCGCTCCCGTTCTGGTGCGGGCCCGCCTTCTTCGGCTGGGCGCCCTGGGCCTGCCGCTTGGACTTGGGCTGCTTCTTGGGCTGGACCCGGTTGGCGCGAGCGGCCTCGACGGCCTTCTTCGTCTCGACCTCGGCGGGGTCCTCCTTGAGCTTGCCCTTCTCCCGCAGCTTCTCCTGGCGCTGCTGGAAGGCGATGCTGCCCGGGGTGGGGTTCCGCTGGATGACGTACATCTGCTGGCCGAGCGTCCACACGTTGGTGGTCAGCCAGTAGATCAGGACGCCGACGGGGAAGTTGATGCCGAAGACGGCGAACATGATCGGGAAGATGTACATGAGCATCTTCTGCTGGTTCATGAACGGCGTCTTGACCGTGAGGTCCACGTTCTTCGTCATCAGCTGCCGCTGCGTGTAGAACTGCGACAGCGACATCAGCACGATCATGATGACGGTGACGACGCGGACGTCCGTCAGCGAGGCGCTCAGCTCGGCGACCTTCTCCGCGCTGTCCATGAAGCGGGTGGCGATCGGCGCGCCGAAGATGCTGGCCGCCCGCGCGCTCTCCACCTCGGCCTGGCTGAGGACACCGACGGTCCGGTTGCTCGCGATGTGGTTGAGCACCTGGAAGAGCGCGATGAAGAACGGTGCCTGCAACAGGATGGGCAGACAGCTGGAGAGCGGGTTGGTGCCCGTCTCCTTGTAGAGCTTCATCATCTCTTCGGACTGGCGCTGCCGGTCGCTCTTGTAGCGCTCCTGAATCGCCTTCATCCGCGGCTGGAGCGCCTGCATGTTGCGGGTCGCCTTGATCTGCTTGAAGAACAGCGGGATCAGTCCGATGCGGACCACGATCACCAGGGACACGATCGACAGGCCCCAGGCCCAACCGCTGTCCTCGTCGAAGACCAGGCTGTACAGCTTGTGGAACTGGACGATGATCCAGGAGACAGCGATATAGAGAGGAGTGAGGATCGAGTTGATCGTGTCCACGAGTCAGACTCCTTGGGCATTGGTGGGTGTCCGGTTCTGCCAGCGGTGACGGAGGCGCTGATGCCAGACGGGGTGCTTCCGGGGCGGAACGTGGTCGACACCACCGGGGGACCAGGGATTGCAGCGCAGGATGCGCCAGGCCGTGAGAGCCGTGCCCTTCACGGCCCCGTGCCGGTCGATGGCGCCGTACCCGTAATGGGAGCAGGACGGGTAGTAACGGCAGACGGGACCGAGCATCGGACTGATGGTCCACTGGTACAGCTTGATCAGCAGCAGCAGCGGGTACTTCATGGTCGTACCCCTCCCAGCAGCCGCTCCAGGGCGGCATCGAGATCTCGGGCCAGCTGATCGTGGGAGGCAGCACCCGCACCAGGCAGAGCCCGTACCACCACCAGGCTACCGGCGGGCAGCCGGGACAGTCGGTCGCGTATCAGGTGACGCAGCCGACGTTGCACACGGTTACGGACCACCGCGTTTCCCACCGCTTTGCTCACGACGAAACCCGCACGCGGCGGGGGGGCTTCCCCTGCTGACACGTGCGGGTCCCTGTGTGCCACGGTTCTGTCCCGGGGGGTTCCCCGGCTCAGGTGGACGACGAGGTGCGGGCGCCCGGCCCGGCGCCCTCGGCGTACCGCGGTCGCGAAGTCCTCGCGCCGCCTCAGCCGGTTCTCCGATGGCAGCACCGCATGGACCTGTGATCAGGCGATCAGGCGGAGAGCCGGGTACGGCCCTTGCTGCGGCGGTTGGCGACGATGGCGCGGCCGGCACGCGTCCGCATGCGCAGCCGGAAGCCGTGGGTCTTGGCCCGACGACGGTTGTTCGGCTGGAAAGTGCGCTTGCTCACTCGGGGGCTCCACTGGGTCTTCGTGTCCGGCACGGGCTGCCGGCACAGCTTGCGGGGGCGCCGAACGGCTGTCACCGTGCACCCACGAGGAGCCGCATGTGCCCGAATAACCGCCCCACAGCCCTGAGGCTTCACGATCACGGGATCTGCCCATCGGAGGCAGGCGGCAGCAGCCGTCGACAACTCGACTGGACAACGGTACGCGCGGGCCGACCTTATGGTCAAACTGAGCCGACTTTCCCCGTTGTACACACCCTGTGGACAATGACTTGATGTGCGAGTGCCGCCCTGACTACCGTGGCTGAACTTACGACCTTTCCGCCCGGCGCGGCGGCACACCGGCGGGCGCCTCACCGGGCGCCGGCACCACCCCTGCGAGTGAGAGAGCGTGCCCCGTGGCTGACCTACCTGCAGATCTTGCCGCGGTATGGCCACGCGCACTGAGTTCCCTGCTGTCCGACGGCCAGGGCGTCGAGCTCAAGGACCAGCGATGGCTGCAGGACTGCCAGCCGCTGGCGCTGGTCTCCGGCACCGCCCTGCTCGGCGTGTCGAACGAGTACGCCAAAAGTGTGCTGGAGGGCCGCCTCGCCCCCCTGATCAGCGAAACGCTCAGCCGGGAGTGCGGCCAGCCGATCCGGCTGGCGATCACGGTCACCGACCCGCCGCCGGAGCCCCGGACCCCCGAGCCCACCGCGCCCGCCCCGGTGGGGCACGACCGGCGCCCCGGGCCCCCGCCGGGCCAGGACCGCTACCGCGGCCACGACGACTACGCGGGCCACGACCTGCCGGCCGCCCGGCCCGCCTACCCCGGCCATCCCCAGGCGCCGCACCCCGGCGACCGCCAGGTGAGCTGGCAGCAGCCGCACCACGACTACCGGCCCGAGCCGGGCCGGCACGAGGGATACGGGCGGCCGCCCGAGCGGTACGAGCCGCGCTACGACCAGTACGAGCAGCGCCCGCCGCTGCGCGGCCCCGACGGCCGGCTGCCGGCCTCCAGCGGCGCGCCGGGGCCGCTGGCCGCACAGCCCGCCCCGGCCACCGGTCCGGGCGAGCCGACCGCCCGGCTGAATCCGAAGTACCTCTTCGACACCTTCGTCATCGGGGCGTCCAACCGCTTCGCGCACGCCGCCGCGGTGGCGGTCGCCGAGGCTCCGGCCAAGGCGTACAACCCGCTGTTCATCTACGGCGAGTCCGGCCTGGGCAAGACGCACCTGCTGCACGCCATCGGGCACTACGCCCGCAGCCTCTACCCGGGCACCCGGGTGCGCTACGTGAGCTCCGAGGAGTTCACCAACGAGTTCATCAACTCCATCCGGGACGGCAAGGCCGACGCCTTCCGGCGGCGCTACCGGGACATGGACATCCTGCTGGTGGACGACGTCCAGTTCCTGGCGAGCAAGGAGTCCACGCAGGAGGAGTTCTTCCACACGTTCAACACGCTGCACAACGCGAACAAACAGATCGTGCTCTCCTCGGACCGGCCGCCCAAGCAGCTGGTGACCCTGGAGGACCGGCTGCGCAACCGCTTCGAGTGGGGCCTGATCACCGACGTCCAGCCGCCGGAGCTGGAGACCAGGATCGCGATCCTGCGCAAGAAGGCCGTCCAGGAGCAGCTGAACGCCCCGCCGGAGGTGCTGGAGTTCATCGCCTCGCGGATCTCCCGCAACATCCGCGAGCTGGAGGGCGCGCTCATCCGGGTCACCGCCTTCGCCAGCCTCAACCGGCAGCCGGTCGATCTCGGGCTGACCGAGATCGTCCTCAAGGACCTCATCCCCGGCGGCGAGAACGCGCCCCCGGAGATCACCGCGGACGCCATCACGGCCGCCACCGCCGACTACTTCGGCCTCACCGTGGAGGACCTCGGCGGCTCCTCCCGCAGCCGGATCCTGGTCACCGCGCGGCAGATCGCGATGTATCTGTGCCGCGAGCTGACCGACCTCTCGCTGCCCAAGATCGGGCAGCACTTCGGCGGACGTGACCACACCACCGTCATGCACGCGGACCGGAAGATCCGCGCGCTGATGGCCGAGCGGCGCTCCATCTACAACCAGGTCACCGAGCTGACCAACCGCATCAAGAACGGCTGACGGCCACCGCACCGACCGCCCCGCGCACGGGCGGACGCCACAGGACCCCCGGGACGTCCCGGGGGTCCTGTTCGATTCCGGGCGGGGTTACGGCCTTCCTCCACAGATCCTGCGGGTATTTTCCTTCCACACCCTGTGTGCCGTCCCGGTTGTCCAGAACTGTGTCCACAGCGGAACCGCGGTACCCGATGCCCCGCAGGTCAGCACCCTGGGGATATGTGGACCCGGCCGGTCCACAGGCTGTGGAGAACTCCCGGTCCCCGCCGCGGCGTTCCCGGTTGTCCACCGGCGGCCCACAGGCAACGCCCCGTTGTACACAGGTGATCCACAGGGTTGTCCACTGTTCGGCAACATAACGCGCACTCTCACCGGGACGAGTGAAACAGGTCACACTCCCCCGCCGCGCTGCCTGTTGAGAACCCCGCGAAATCTGGGGACGCGGCTGTGGGGAACCTGGGGACGACCGGGGACCCCCTGTGCACAGCCGGCCACTGTCCACAGACAGGGCCCGTCCGTCCACCGCCCCGCCCACAGGCCCGGTGGACAAAAAAGCCGGTCCGACCTGGAAGAACAGGGTTATCCACGGTTTCCACAGGCCCTACTACTACGACCACAGAGATAAGCCGGGAAACTCGGTTCGAAGTGGGGGCTGTGCACAACCCGGCCCCGCGGTGCTCCGGCACGCGGCCCGGGATCTCCTCCGGAGGACCTCCCCTGTCGGTCCGGTGCGTCACACTGGTCCCTGCACCAAGACGAGCAGCCAGTGACAGCAGGAGGCGGCTGAAGTGAAGATCCGGGTGGAACGCGATGCGCTCGCGGAGGCGGTGGCCTGGGCCGCCCGCAGCCTGCCGGCCCGACCGCCGGTGCCCGTTCTCGCGGGCCTGCTGTTGAGGGCCGAGGAAGAACGACTGAGTCTGTCCGGCTTCGACTACGAGGTCTCGGCACGGGTCTCGGTCGACGCCGACGTGGAGGAGGACGGCACCGTCCTGGTCTCCGGCCGGCTGCTGGCCGACATCTGCAAGGCCCTGCCCAACCGGCCGGTCGAGCTGAGCACCGACGGCAGCAAGGTGAGCCTGGTGTGCGGGTCCTCCCGCTTCACCCTGCACACCCTGCCGGTGGAGGAGTACCCCTCGCTGCCGGAGATGCCCACCGCGACCGGCACCGTTCCCGCGGAGGTCTTCGCCTCCGCCGCCGCCCAGGTGGCCATCGCGGCCGGCCGTGACGACACCCTCCCGGTGCTCACCGGTGTCCGGGTCGAGATCGAGGGGGACCGGGTCACCCTGGCCTCCACCGACCGGTACCGCTTCGCCGTGCGGGAGTTCCTGTGGAAGCCGGAGGCCTCCGACGTCTCGGCGGTGGCCCTGGTGCCCGCCAAGACCCTGCTGGAGACGGCCAAGTCGCTCAGTGGCGGGGAGACCGTCTCGCTGGCGCTGTCCGGGTCGGGAGCCGGTGAGGGCCTGATCGGTTTCGAGGGAGCCGGCCGCCGCACCACCACCCGGCTGCTGGAGGGCGACCTCCCCAAGTACCGCACCCTCTTCCCGACCGAGTTCAACTCGGTCGCGGTGATCGAGACGGCACCCTTCGTGGAGGCCGTCAAGCGCGTCGCCCTGGTCGCCGAGCGGAACACTCCGGTGCGGCTCAGCTTCGAACAGGGTGTGCTGATCCTGGAGGCCGGCTCCAGCGACGACGCACAGGCCGTGGAGCGGGTGGACGCCCGCCTGGAGGGGGACGACATCTCGATCGCCTTCAACCCGGGCTTCCTCCTGGAGGGCCTGAGCGCCATCGATTCCCCGGTGGCCCAGCTGTCCTTCACCACCTCCACCAAGCCCGCCCTGCTGAGCGGCCGGCCGGCGGTGGACGCCGAGGCGGACGAGGACTACAAGTACCTGATCATGCCCGTCCGGCTGAGCGGCTGACCCCACAGATGTGCACCCGGTCCCGGGCGTAGGCTCGCTCCCAGGTACGCAAGCTACGGAGGAGCCCAGATGGAGCTCGGTCTCATCGGTCTCGGCAAAATGGGCGGCAACATGCGCGAGCGCATCCGCCGCGCCGGGCACACCGTCGTCGGCTACGACCGCAACGCGGAGCTGGCGGATGTGCACAGCCTGCGCGAGCTGGTGGACGCGCTGCCGGCCCCCCGGGTCGTGTGGGTGATGGTGCCCGCCGGGGAGGCCACCCAGGCCACCGTCGACGAGCTGGCCGGGCTGCTGTCCGCCGGGGACGTCGTGGTCGACGGCGGCAACTCCCGCTGGACGGACGACGAGAAGCACGCCGCGGAGCTCGCCGAGCGCGGCATCGGCTTCGTCGACTGCGGTGTCTCCGGGGGCGTGTGGGGCCTGGAGAACGGCTACGCGCTGATGTACGGCGGCTCGCCGGAGGACGTCGCCCGCGTGCAGCCGGTGTTCGACGCGCTCAAGCCGGAGGGCACCTTCGGCGCGGTGCACGCCGGCGCGGTCGGGGCGGGCCACTTCGCGAAGATGGTCCACAACGGCATCGAGTACGCGATGATGCAGGCCTTCGCCGAGGGCTGGGAGCTGCTGGAGGCCGCCGGGCCGGTGACCGACGTGCGCGAGGTCTTCCGGTCCTGGCAGGAGGGCACGGTCATCCGGTCCTGGCTGCTGGAGCTGGCCGTGCGCGCGCTGGAGGACGACGAGCACCTGGAGAAGCTGCGCGGGTACGCCGCGGACTCCGGCGAGGGCCGCTGGACGGTGGAGGCCGCGATCGACCACGCGGTGCCGCTGCCGGCGATCACCGCCTCGCTGTTCGCCCGGTTCGCCTCCCGGCAGGACGACTCCCCCCAGATGAAGATGATCGCCGCGCTCCGCAACCAGTTCGGCGGGCACGCGGTGACCAACACCGAGACCAGGCCGTAGCCGCCCGGAGCGGAGGAAGGGCCCGCGTACCACCGTGCATGTCACGCATCTGTCGCTCGCCGACTTCCGGTCCTATGTCCGGGCGGAGGTTCCGCTGGAGCGGGGCGTCACCGCCTTCATCGGCCCGAACGGCCAGGGCAAGACGAACCTGGTGGAGGCGGTCGGCTATCTGGCGACGCTGGGCAGCCACCGGGTCTCCTCGGACGCCCCGCTGGTGCGGATGGGCGCGGAGCGCGCGGTGGTCCGTGCCCGGGTGACGGAGGGGGACCGGGAGCAGCTCGTGGAACTGGAGCTCAATCCCGGCCGGGCGAACCGGGCCCGGATCAACCGCTCCTCGCAGGTGCGGCCGCGCGACGTGCTGGGGATCGTGCGCTCGGTGCTGTTCGCGCCGGAGGACCTGAACCTGGTGAAGGGGGATCCGGGTGAGCGCAGGCGGTTCCTCGACGAGCTGCTCACCGCGCGGGCACCGCGGATGGCGGGGGTGCGGGCGGACTACGACCGGGTCCTCAAGCAGCGCAACTCCCTGCTGAAGTCGGCGGCGATGGCCCGCAGGCACGGGGGCCGGGGGATGGACCTGGCGACGCTGGACGTCTGGGACCAGCACCTGGCCCGGGTGGGGGCCGAACTGCTGGCGCACCGGCTGGCGCTGGTGACGGCGGTGCGGCCGCTGGCCGACAAGGCGTACGAGCAGCTGGCGCCCGGTGGCGGCCCGCTGGTGCTGGAGTACCGGGCGTCGGCGGGCGAGGCGACGGCGGAGGCGAGCGGTCCGGCGGAGCTGGAGGAGGTGCTGCGCGCCGCGCTGGGAGCGGCACGCGGACAGGAGGTGGAGCGGGGGGTGACGCTGGTCGGTCCGCACCGCGACGATCTGGTGCTGCGGCTGGGGGAGCTGCCGGCGAAGGGGTACGCGAGCCACGGTGAGTGCTGGTCGTTCGCGCTGGCGCTGCGGCTGGCGTCGTTCGGGCTGCTGCGGGAGGAGGGCCCGCAGCCGGTGCTCGTGCTGGACGACGTGTTCGCCGAGCTGGACACCCGGCGCCGGGAGCGGCTGGCGGAGCTGGTGGCGCCCGGGGAGCAGGTGCTGGTGACGGCGGCGGTGCCGGAGGACGTCCCGGGGGCGCTGGCCGGGGCGCGCTTCGAGGTGGCCGGAGGGGCGGTGGAGCGTGTCCGGTGAGCAGGACCGCCGCGTCTCCGGCGGGCCGGACGGGCCGGGGGCGCCCGGCGGGTCCGCCGCGTCCGCCGCGTCCGCCGCGGGGGACGCGGCCGGGGAGCCGTCAGGCGTCGATCTGGCGCGGGTGGCGCTGCGGGCGGCGAAGGAGCGTGCGCGGGCGCGCGGTGCGCTGGCGCAGCAGAAGAGGCAGGCGCGCAGGGGCGGTCTGCGGTCGGGGGCGCGGCCCGGTGGGCGGGATCCGGTGCCGCTGGGTGCGGCGGTGGAGCGGCTGACCGCGGAGCGGGG
Source organism: Streptomyces sodiiphilus (assembly GCF_039529215.1). NCBI lineage: Bacteria > Bacillati > Actinomycetota > Actinomycetes > Kitasatosporales > Streptomycetaceae > Streptomyces > Streptomyces sodiiphilus. The sequence continues at coordinate 113,490 of NZ_BAAAMJ010000032.1, forward strand.
CTGGGAGGTACCGCTGGCCGTGGGCGGGGTGCTGGGGCGCTGGCCGGAGCTGGTGGGGCCGGAAGTGGCGCAGCACTGCGAGCCGGTGTCCTACGACGAGGATTCCCGGGTGCTGACGGTGCGGTGCGATGCCACGGCGTGGGCCACTCAGCTGCGGCTGCTGGCGCCGCAGCTGCTGGCGCGGCTGAACGCCGATCTGGGGCAGGGCAGCGTGAAGCTGATCAAGGTGCTGGGCCCTGGCGGCGGGCCGCGCCGGGAGCCGGGTGCGTGGCGGGCGCCGGGCAGCCGCGGGCCCGGGGACACCTACGGCTGAGACCCCGCGCGGGCGCGTATACACGGTTGTGCGTCCGGGCGGTCGCGGTGTGACATGTGATGCCGCTCACACAGTTTTGGGTTGACAGGGCAAGGCCCTGAGCGCCCCTGTGAGCGTTCTGGGGGGCCGGTCCCCATATAGGGAGTCGACGGACGTCAGTTCAGGGCGGCACATGCGGACTCAGGGCCCGGCAAACCGTCATCACTGTCAGCGCTACCGGTAGACTGGGGGCACCGCCCTGTTGCGGACCATGTCGAACGACGCAGCCGCTCCTGTCTGTCCGGAGTTGGCTTGTGCTGTGCCAGAAAGGGCGCTTCGTGGCCGATTCCGGCAACTCTCATGAAAACACCCCCTCCACGGCCGGTAACCCGGGCGAGGAGACCGTCGAGGCTCTCGTGACGCCGGAGGGCGCCGTGGCGTACGACGCCAGTGCGATCACGGTGCTGGAAGGGCTGGACGCGGTCCGGAAGCGGCCCGGCATGTACATCGGGTCCACCGGCGAGAGAGGCCTGCACCACCTCGTGGCCGAGGTGGTGGACAACTCGGTGGACGAGGCCCTGGCCGGGCACGCCGACCGGATCGACGTGACGCTGCTGGCGGACGGCGGGGTCCGGGTCGTGGACAACGGCCGCGGCATCCCGGTGGACATGGTGCCCTCGGAGGGCAAGCCCGCGATCGAGGTGGTCCTCACCGTGCTGCACGCCGGCGGCAAGTTCGGCGGGGGAGGCTACTCGGTCTCCGGCGGTCTGCACGGCGTGGGCGTCTCGGTGGTCAACGCGCTGTCGCACAAGCTGTCCGTGGAGGTCCGCAGGGACGGCTACCGCTGGACCCAGGACTACGTGATGGGCGCCCCCACCGCCGAACTGGCGCGCAACGAGGCGACGGAGGAGACCGGCACGACGGTCACCTTCTGGGCGGACGGCGGGATCTTCGAGACGACCGACTACTCCTTCGAGACGCTCTCCCGGCGCTTCCAGGAGATGGCGTTCCTGAACAAGGGGCTGACCATCTCGCTGACGGACGAGCGGGAGGCGGCCAAGCAGACGGCGGGTGCGGACACGGCGACCGGCGCCGACCAGGACCAGCCGCGCTCGGTCACGTACCACTACGAGGGCGGCATCGTCGACTTCGTGCGGCATCTGAACTCCCGCAAGGGCGAGCCGGTGCACCCGTCGGTGATCGCGATCGAGGCCGAGGACACCGTGCGGAAGCTGTCGGTGGAGATCGCGATGCAGTGGAACACCCAGTACACCGAGGGTGTCTACAGCTTCGCGAACACCATCCACACGCACGAGGGCGGCACCCACGAGGAGGGGTTCAGGGCCGCGCTGACGGGCCTGGTGAACCGGTACGCGCGGGAGAAGAAGCTGCTGCGCGAGAAGGACGACAACCTCGCCGGTGAGGACATCCGCGAGGGTCTGACGGCGATCATCTCGGTGAAGCTGGGCGAGCCGCAGTTCGAGGGCCAGACCAAGACGAAGCTGGGCAACACCGAGGCCAAGACGTTCGTCCAGAAGATCGTCCACGAGCACCTGACGGACTGGCTGGACCGCAACCCGGCCGAGGCCGCCGACATCATCCGCAAGGGCATCCAGGCGGCCACCGCCCGGGTCGCGGCCCGCAAGGCGCGGGACCTGACCCGGCGCAAGGGCCTGCTGGAGACGGCCTCGCTGCCGGGCAAGCTGAGCGACTGCCAGTCCAACGACGCGGCCAAGTGCGAGATCTTCATCGTGGAGGGCGACTCGGCCGGCGGCAGCGCCAAGTCCGGCCGGGACCCGCAGTATCAGGCCATCCTGCCGATCCGCGGCAAGATCCTGAACGTGGAGAAGGCCCGGATCGACAAGGTGCTGCAGAACACCGAGGTGCAGGCGCTGATCTCGGCGTTCGGCACGGGGATCCATGAGGACTTCGACATCTCGCGGCTCCGCTACCACAAGATCATCTTGATGGCGGACGCCGACATCGACGGCCAGCACATCAACACCCTGCTGCTCACCCTGCTGTTCCGCTTCATGCGTCCGCTGGTGGAGGCCGGACACGTCTTCCTCTCCCAGCCTCCGCTGTACAAGATCAAGTGGGGCCGGGACGAGTTCGAGTACGCGTACTCCGACCGCGAGCGGGACAGCCTCATCGCGCTCGGCCGGGAGCAGGGCCGGCGCATCCGGGAGGACGCCATCCAGCGCTTCAAGGGGCTGGGCGAGATGAACGCCGAGGAACTGCGGATCACCACCATGGACAGCGCCCACCGGGTGCTGCGCCAGGTGACGCTGGACGACGCGGCCGCCGCCGACGACCTGTTCTCCATCCTGATGGGTGAGGACGTGGAGGCCCGGCGCTCGTTCATCCAGCGCAACGCCAAGGACGTCCGGTTCCTGGACATCTGAACGACCCCGCAGCCCGAAAGGAATCGGAGCCGGTCATGGCCGATGACACCTCCCCCGCCGCGGGCGGGGACTCGCCCGCCGTGGACAACCCGTCCACCGTCCTGGAAGAAGTGACCGCCATGCGGATCGAGCCCGTGACGCTCGAGACGGAGATGCAGCGCTCGTATCTCGACTACGCGATGAGCGTGATCGTCTCCCGGGCGCTGCCCGATGTGCGGGACGGTCTCAAGCCGGTGCACCGCCGGGTGCTGTACGCCATGTACGACGGCGGGTACCGCCCGGAGCGGGGGTACTACAAGTGCGCCCGCGTGGTCGGCGACGTGATGGGCACCTATCACCCGCACGGCGACTCCTCCATCTACGACGCGCTGGTGCGGCTGGCGCAGACCTGGTCCATGCGCATGCCGTTGGTGGACTCCAACGGCAACTTCGGCTCGCCGGGCAACGACCCGGCCGCGGCCATGCGGTACACCGAGTGCCGTATGGCGCCGCTGGCCATGGAGATGCTGCGGGACATCGACGAGGAGACCGTCGACTTCCAGGACAACTACGACGGCCGCAACCAGGAGCCGACGGTGCTGCCGTCGCGCTTCCCCAACCTGCTGATCAACGGTTCGGCGGGCATCGCGGTCGGCATGGCGACCAACATCCCGCCGCACAACCTGCGCGAGGTCGCCGCCGGCGCCCGCTGGTACCTGGAGCACCCCGAGGCGACCAACGACGAGCTGCTGGACGCCCTCATCGAGCGCATCAAGGGCCCCGACTTCCCGACCGGTGCCCTGGTGGTGGGCCGCAAGGGCATCGAGGAGGCGTACCGCACCGGCCGCGGCTCGATCACCATGCGCGCGGTGGTGGAGGTCGAGGAGATCCAGGGCCGGCAGTGCCTGGTGGTCACCGAGCTGCCCTACCAGGTGAACCCGGACAACCTGGCGCTGAAGATCGCGGACCTGGTGAAGGACGGCCGGGTGGCCGGCATCGCCGACGTCCGCGACGAGACCTCCTCGCGCACCGGTCAGCGGCTGGTCATCGTGCTGAAGCGGGACGCGGTCGCCAAGGTCGTCCTCAACAATCTCTACAAGCACACCGATCTGCAGACCAACTTCGGCGCGAACATGCTGGCGCTGGTGGACGGGGTGCCGCGCACCCTGTCGCTGGACGCCTTCATCCGCAACTGGGTCACGCACCAGATCGACGTGATCGTGCGCCGGACGCGGTACCGGCTGCGGAAGGCCGAGGAGCGCGCGCACATCCTGCGCGGCCTGCTGAAGGCACTGGACGCCATCGACGAGGTCATCGCGCTGATCCGGCGCAGCGACACCGTCGATGTGGCGCGCGGCGGCCTGATGAACCTGCTGGCCATCGACGAGATCCAGGCGAACGCCATCCTGGAGATGCAGCTCCGGCGGCTGGCCGCGCTGGAACGGCAGAAGATCGTGGCCGAGCACGACGAGCTCCAGGCGAAGATCAATGAGTACAACGCGATCCTGGCCTCCCCCGACCGGCAGCGCCAGATCGTCGGCGAGGAACTGGGCGCGATCGTCGACAAGTTCGGCGACGACCGGCGCACTCAGCTGGTGCCGTTCGAGGGCGACATGTCCATCGAGGACCTGATCGCCGAGGAGGACATCGTCGTCACGATCTCCCGGGGCGGCTACGTCAAGCGCACCAGGACCGACGACTACCGGGCGCAGAAGCGCGGCGGGAAGGGGGTGCGCGGCACGAAGCTGAAGGAGGACGACATCGTCGATCACTTCTTCGTCTCCACCACGCACCACTGGCTGCTGTTCTTCACCAACAAGGGCCGGGTCTACCGGGCGAAGGCGTACGAGCTGCCGGACGCCGGGCGTGACGCCCGCGGTCAGCACGTGGCGAATCTGCTGGCGTTCCAGCCCGACGAGCGGATCGCGGAGATCCTGGCGATCCGGGACTACGAGGCGGCCCCGTACCTGGTGCTGGCCACCAAGTCCGGGCTGGTCAAGAAGACCCCGCTGAAGGATTACGACTCGCCGCGCTCGGGCGGTGTCATCGCCATCAATCTGCGGCAGATGCCCGACGGCCGGGACGACGAGCTGATCGGTGCCGAGCTGGTGTCCCCGGCCGACGACCTGCTGCTGATCAGCAAGAAGGCGCAGTCGATCCGGTTCACGGCCACGGACGAGGTGCTGCGGCCGATGGGCCGGGCCACCTCCGGTGTGAAGGGCATGAGCTTCCGCGAGGGCGACGAGCTGCTGTCGATGAACGTGGTGCGCGCCGGTACGTTCGTGTTCACCGCGACCGACGGCGGGTACGCGAAGCGGACCTCGGTCGACGAGTACCGGGTGCAGGGGCGTGGCGGTCTGGGCATCAAGGCCGCGAAGATCGTCGAGGACCGCGGGTCCCTGGTCGGTGCGCTGGTGGTGGAGGCCACGGATGAGATTCTGGCCATCACCCTCGGCGGTGGGGTGATCCGCACGCGGGTCAACGAGGTCAGGGAGACCGGACGTGACACGATGGGCGTCCAGCTGATCAACCTGGGCAAGCGTGATGCCGTCGTCGGTATCGCACGCAACGCCGAGGCCGGCCGGGAGGCCGAGGAAGTCGAGGCCGTGGCCGCCGGCGCCGAGGCGGAGGCACCGGCCGCGGACGACGAGGAGTAGGGCGTGAGTGGAGCCACGGGTGATCCCGCGGCCGGCGGTGCCGGTTACGACCGGCACCGCCCGGACGGTCAGGGCACCCCGCCGGACGGCGACGGCGCCGGTCGTGACCCTGCGGACAGCCGTACAACGGGAGAGACGCCCCGCGGGGGAGCCACCATGACCAGTGCCAGACCGGCGGACCCGTATGGACAGGGCCGCGGCTACGACCAGCAGCAGGACGGGCAGCACTACCAGCCGCCGCAGGCCTACCCGGCACCGCCCGGGGCGCCGCCCCAGGCCCGCTCGGAGAGCGGCGGGGAGAACGTTCCGTACGGCCCGCCGCAGCAGGGGGGCCCGCTGCAGGGCGTCCGCCGGCCGCGCACCGGGGCCCGCACGGTCCCGCGGACCCGCAAGGCCAGGCTGCGGGTGGCGAAGGCCGACCCGTGGTCGGTGATGAAGGTCAGCTTCCTGCTGTCCATCGCCCTGGGCATCTGCACGGTGGTCGCGGTGGCGGTGCTGTGGATGGTGATGGATGCCATGGGCGTGTTCTCCACCATCGGTGCCACCATCAGCGACGCGACCGGCACCGAGGAGGCCGGCGGCTTCGACCTGGTGGCGTTCCTGTCGCTGCCGCGGGTGATGATGTTCACCGCGGTAATCGCGGTGATCGATGTCGTGCTGGCCACCGCGCTGGCCACGCTCGGGGCCTTCATGTACAACCTCTCGGCGGGCTTCGTGGGCGGTGTGGAGGTCACCCTCGCCGAGGACGAGTGACGTGCCCGTCCGGCGCCGCCAACCGATTTGGGCGCCGGGGTGCACATGCGCTAACCTTTCGGTGCAGCGCGGGGCTATAGCTCAGATGGTTAGAGCGCATCCCTGATAAGGATGAGGCCACAGGTTCAAGTCCTGTTAGCCCCACCAGCGCGAAGAGGCCCGACCGGTTCCGGTCGGGCCTTTCGACATCATCGGGTGACATCAACGGCCTCTTCGGGAGGGGCCCGGCCAGGCTGCGCGACGCCGGTGGGCCCGGACGCCTCAACCAAACGGCACAGTTGGGTATCATCGGGCGCCAGATGGTCCGATCACGTCGAAGAAGGACGAGGTAGCGCGGTGAAGAAGCTCCTCCTGGTCGCCCTGGCCGCCATTGGCGGCCTCCTCGTGTACCGCCAGATCCAGGCGGACAAGGCAGAGCAGGACCTGTGGACGGAGGCTACCGACTCCGTACCGACCGGCTCGACGGGTGTCTGACCCGGCCGGCCACAGAACGAACGCCCCGCCGGGCCCCCGGCCGCAGCACGCGGACCGGGGGCCCGGCGGCGTGTGCGGGCCTGTAGCGAGACCGTGACACCGCGGAGCTTGTTGTGTGCGTCAGCAAACTCGTACCGTCTGTGCTGTCGACGGACGAGAGCAGCGGACACCGGGGGGAGTTGGCCATGGCGGGCAGAGCGGGAACGACGGGCGAGGGGGGCACGCGGCCACCGCGCCGCCGGATCCCGGGAACCACTGGCCGGCGTCTCGCCACCTGCCTCGGCGTACCGACCGTTGCTCTGCTGGCCTGCGCGTTGCTGGTACCGCCCCCGGCGGCCGCCGCGCCGGACCGGCCCGGACAGGTTGCGGACGGCAACAGCAGCCTGATCATGGTGCTGGACGCCTCCGGGTCGATGGCCGAGGACGACGGCACCGGGCGCACCCGGATGGCGGCCGCCCAGGAGGCGCTGGGCACCGCTGTGGACGCGCTTCCGGAGGGCTACCCGACCGGGCTGCGGCTGTTCGGCTCGGACTCCAGCGACTGCACCGACACCCGGCTCGCGCAGCCCGTGGAACCGGTGGACCGCGAGGCGCTGAAGGACGCGCTCGGTGAGGCCGGGCCGACCGGGAACACCCCGACAGCCCGGGCCCTGCGGGAGGCGGCGAAGGACCTTCCGGCGGTGCCGCACGGTGCGATCGGCCGGCAGACCATCCTGCTGATCTCCGACGGGGAGTCCAACTGCGGCACCACCCCGCCGTGCGAGGTCGCCGCGGAGCTCGTCGGCGACGGAGTGGAACTGCGCATCGACACCGTCGGGTTCCAGATCGGCGAGGAGGGCCGTGCGGAACTGGAGTGCATCGCCGAGGCGGGCCACGGCAGGTACTACGACGCGCCGGACGGCGAGGCGCTGGGCCGCGAGCTGGAGCGCGCCGCGCTGCTGTCCTCCGACGGCTACCGCTTCGAGGGTAAGGAGATCAGCGGCGCCGGGGACCGGGACGGCGCACCGCTGCTGACTCCCGGTCAGTATCTGGACACCATCGGCCCCGGCCGGACCCGCTGGTACGCGGCGGACCTCGACGACTCCTCCGCCGCCGACTTCTCCGTCACCGCGGTGCCCCACCCCGGCGTCCCGGTGGACCGCCGCGACGGCCTGGAGCTGCGGCTGACCGACGACAGCGAGCGGGGCCGCGGGTGCGGCGGAGTGGCGCGCACCCGGTTCGGCCAGGACGAGGGCGCCATGATCCTCACCCGGAGCGTGAGCCGCGTCCCGTCCCCGGACGGCTCGCAGACCTGCGACCCGGCGGGACGCTACCTGCTGTCGGTGACCAGGGAGAGCGCCGACGGCTCCGACACCGCGCACTGGCCCCTCGAACTGCGCTTCGCGCTGGAGGAGCCGCTGCCGGAGGGGGTGCGGCCCGCCGCCTCGCAGCCGCGCTACGGCGCGGCCGGCCCGGATGCCGCGCTGCCCACCGACCAGCCGGTGGACACCGAGGGCGGCACCGGGTTCAACGACGCCACCGAGCTGTCCCCGGGCGTGTACCGCGACCGGCTGCTGCCCGCCCAGACCCGCTGGTACAAGGTGCCGCTGGGCTGGGGACAGCAGCTGCGCTACCGGGTGGAGTTCGCCAACGAGCCGACGCTGGAGGGCCGGCCGCAGGCCAGCCACGTGCGCGCCGTCAGCTATTCCCCCTCCCGCCTGCCCATCGCCGGCGGCGACTTCCGCACCGAGCGGGTCTACCGCGGCGAGCAACTGGCGATGGACATGGGGACCGTCCCGGTGACCTGGACCAACCGCTGGGAGAGTCACGACCCGGCGCGCCCGGTCCGCAGCCCCGGCGACTACTACATCGCCGTGTCGCTGGGCCCTGGCGCGGTGAGCATCGCGGAGAACGCGGCGATCGGCGTGGTGCTGCGGGTGGACGTGGTGGGCGAGGAACTGACGGGCCCCGAGCACAACGCTCCCGTGGCGGGCGCGGCCGGCGACGAGGACGGCGAGGGGAGTACCGACGGTGCTTCGGACGAGGGCCGCGCACAGGACGATTCGGCATCGGACCGGGACAGCGCCGCCGGTGCCGGGGCAGGATGGACCGGCCCGGTGCTGGCCGCCCTCGGCGGTGCGGTCGCGGCGGCGCTGCTGACCACGGCGGTGCTGATGTACCGGGCACGGCGCACGGCGGCACGGAACGGCACGACGAGGGGTGACTGGTGATGACCGGGGCAGGACGCAGGACGATGGCGGCGCTCACCGGAGCCGCGGCGCTGCTGCTGCTGGCTCCCGCGGCGGCGCTGGCCGACGGCGAGGAACCGGTGGCCGAGCCGCAGCCGTACCGGATGGCCGACGACGCCGAGCCCATCGAGGGCACCGAGCGCAGCTCGGACGCCCCCCGCCTGGAGGGCGGGGGCACCTACACCGACGAGATAGCCCCCGGCCAGACGCTCTACTACTCCATCGGCCTGGACGACGTCTCCGACGTCTACCTCACCACGGTGGCGGCGCCCGCGCCGGGCACCAAGGTGGGCTACAGCGACCGCATCGAGGTGGTGCTCCAGACCACCGGAGGCGACACCTGCCTGTCGTCGGACCGGCAGAACTTCGGTGCCGACGGGCTCGCCCGGCCGATCACCGCCTGGTCGCTGCGGGCGATCGACCCGGACCGCTCCTGCCAGGAGGCGGGCGTCTACCACTACACGGTGACCCGGGACAGCGACCCCACCTCCAGCCCGGAACCGTGGCCGCTGGAACTGCGGGTGCTGGTGGAGCCGCCGGTCACCGGGGGCCAGGTGAACCCGCCGTCCCCCGGCAGCGTGCTGACCGAGCCCCCGGCCCCGCCGGCCGACGCGGCCGAGCGGGTCACCGGCGGCACCGGTTTCAACGATGCCCGGCCCGTCACCGAGGGCGTCTGGCGCGATGACATCGCGCCCGGGCAGACGCTGTTCTACCGGATCCCGGTGGACTGGAGCCAGCAGCTGGCGCTCACCGTGGAACTGGGCAACACGGCGGCCAAGGACGACGCGTCGTGGGTCAGCGACGGGCTGACGGCCGCGCTGTACAACCCGGCCCGTGCCCGGCTCGGCGAGGAGAAGACCAGCTACCGCGGCGAGGCCGAGGAGATGCGGGCCATCACCCCGCCGGTGGCCTACGACAACCGCTATGACGACCTGCCGGTCAGCCGGATGCGGTTCGCCGGCTGGCACTACATCGCGGTGACCCTGCACGAGGATGTCGCCACCGTCACCGACGAGCCGTCGATCGGCCTGACGCTGCGCACCTCGCTGGAGGGCGAGGTGACGGCCGGTCCCGACTACGAGGACCCGCAGGCGGCGCTGGACGCAGGGTTCGGGGTACGCGACAGCGACCGTGACCAGGCGGAGAAGGGGCTGTCGGACCAGGAGATCGCGGCGGACCGGCGCGGTTCGCAGCAGCTGCTCGGCTTCGCCGGAATCGGTGCCGGGGTGGGGCTGCTGGCCGCGCTGACCGTCTGGCAGCTCACGGCCCGCCGCCGCGCCGCCGCGTCGCAGCCTGCCCCGCCTCCCGGCGGCCCCTGGGCGGCCTGACGACCGCCCGTCGGGGCCCGGGCGCTCACCGCCGGGCCCCGGCTCAGGCGGTGAGGACGAGCCAGAGGCCGACGGCGATGAGGGCCACGGCGAGCAGCTGGAGCGGCACCGAGACCTTCGCGGACGGTCCCGGCCTGGCCGGGCGGGGTGCCGCCGCGGTGACGCCCGCGGTCGGCGTCGCCGGTGCCGGATGCGGGTAGCCGTATCCGGCCGGAGGCTGCGGGGCGTGCGCCATGGCGGTGGGCTGCTCGTGGACACCGGCGGGGTATGCCGGCTGCTGACCGGAGACCGGGTACGGGGGCGGCGGCACGGGTGCCGTCCCGGACGGTGTGCCGGACGGCGTGCCGGGGGGTGTGCTGGGGGGCTCGGGCACCGGCGGGGGCGGCGGCAGGTGGTAGCTGCCGGTCTCCGAGGGAGCCGGCGGCACGGCACCGGCCGGCCCGGCGCCCGGGGCGCGCCCGAGCGGGCCGTCCGGGCCGAACCCGGGCGGCAGCGGCCCGAGCTGGTCGAAGACCTCCACGCCGTCCTGCTCCGGCGTGCCGGGCAGCAGTTCGGCGGCGGAGGCGATCGCTCTGCGGGTGCCGGTCGCGGTACGGAACCGGGCGTCCGGGTCCGGCTGGAGGAGGTTTCCCAGCACCTGCCACAGCGCCTCGGGGACGCCCTCGGGAGCCTCGGGCACCCCGCCGGACTCCCGGTAGGCGACCATCAGCTGCTCGGAGTCGGGCTTGCGGCCGGTCAGCAGGTACAGCGCGACCAGGCCGACCGCGTACAGGTCCGCGGGGTAGTCCGGCTCGGCGCCGCGCATCTGCTCGGGGGCGAAGTACCCGGGGGTGCCCAGCACGAAGCTGGTGTCGGTCAGCCGCGGCTCGCCCTTGCGCATGGAGATGCCGAAGTCCGACAGCCTCAGGTGCGGGCGCCCGGTGCCGGTGGGTTCCAGCAGGATGTTGGCCGGCTTGATGTCGCGGTGCACCACCCCTTCGTCGTGCACCGCCTGGAGACCGGCCAGCAGCTGGTCCAGCAGGGTGCACACGAAGGCGGGCGGCAGCGGGCCGTAGTCCCCGATGAGGTGGGCCAGCGAGCCGCCCCGGACGAGGTCCATGGTGAACAGGACCTTGTCGTCGTCGGCCGCCCAGCTGGCGGGGGCCAGCACATGCGGGTGGTCGATGCGCAGCGCCTGTTCGCGGACGAAGCGCAACAGCGTGTGGGCGTCGGACTGCAGCAGTACCTTCGCCGCGACATAGCGCTTGCGGCGGTGGTCCCAGGCCCGCCATACGGCCCCGGCACCCCCGCGTCCGATCGGGTCGATCAGTTCGTATCGACCCGCGAAGACCTCACCCATCGTGCTGTGTCCGCTCTCTGCGTCGGTGACCCGTCCTGCCGGCTGTCCGCATCCAGTGTCCCAGTCCGTCGTCTCAGCCCTGATGGGTCTCGTAGTGCTCGATGGCCTCCCGGGTACGGGCCACCCCGTACACCCGGAGGAACTCGGCGAGTTCGGGGTGCGTGTCGGCCAGCACCTTGGCGGCGCTCTGGATCTCCGCGGCGTCGGAGACCGACCGCAGCAGCGCCTGGATCTCGCGCACCACGCGCTTGGTCGGGTTCGCCGGGACCCCGGCGGTGCTCGACCGGGTCGCGGTGGCGTTCGTGGACAGCACGTTTCCCCCGGCCGTGCGGCGGATCTCCTCCATGGCCGCGGTGGCCTCCGAGGCGCTGAGGTGGCCGCTGCGCACCTCGGCGGCGAGATCCTGGAGCGCGCGGACGCGCTGGACGACCGCCGGGTTGCCGATCTTCGCCCGCTGTCCGCTCATCAGCTGCGACAGCATGGGTGCCGAGAGCCCCAGGACGACGGCGAGCCGTGCCTGGTTCAGTCCCAGGTCGGCGATCAGGCGGCGGAAGAGCGCCCCCAGCGGCTCTCCGTACCACGTCGTCTGCTGCTCTCTGGCCTTCTCCGTCGCCTCCTGCTGTGCTGCGTCCATGGCCTCTCCCCTGATTTCCCCTGAGCGCTTCACGTGCGCGAAGTTGCGCGTCATCCTACGGAGCGACCCGGCCGTGGGCGATACCCGGTCGGAAACCGGGGGGAAGATTGGGTAGTCTGGTCACGACGGGGCCTTAGCTCAGTTGGTAGAGCGCTGTCTTTGCATGGCAGATGTCAGGAGTTCGACTCTCCTAGGCTCCACGGTCGCGGGCCGGGCCGCCCTCCTCGGGCGGCCCGGCCGCTGTCATTCCTGCCGCAGTTCCTCGGGCAGCGTGCGGTCCTCGTCGATCGGCTCCGTGCGCTCCAACTCGCCCCACACGATGTACCGGTACTTCGAGGTGAACACCGGGGTGCAGGTCGTCAGTGTGATGTAGCGGCCTTCCTCGGTGCGCCCGGACTCGGCCGGGACCGGGTCCAGGACCCCGATGTTGTACTTGGAGGTCTCGGGGAGGATGGCGTACGCCCGGTAGATGTACCAGGTGTTCTTGGTCTCGAAGACGATCGGGTCGCCTTCCTCGATCCTGTCGATGTGGTGGAACTTGGCGCCGTGTCCGTCGCGGTGGGCGGCCAGCGAGAAGTTGCCGCTGCGATCCCACGGCATCGCCGATTCGACGGGCTCGTCGTAGTAGCCGGCGACGCCGCCGTTCAGGGTGGGGAGGTCGATGCCCTCCTTGACGAGGATGTCGTCCGAGGTCATGGAGGGGACGTGCAGGAAGCCGATGCCGTCCTGCGGGTCGTACTCCCGGGGGTCGTCCCCCGGGGACTGCTCCCAGGCCTCCCGGACCGTGTCGGCGTCCCGCTTGGCCTCCTGGTTGGCGAGCACGTTGGTCCACCACAGCGAGTAGACGACGAAGAGGCCGAGCACCAGGCCGGCGGTGATGAGCAGTTCACCGAACAGGCTGACGGCGGTGGCGACGATCCTCAGGCCCCCGCGCGGCCGGCCGGACACCGCGGGCGGCGCGGGTTCGTCCGCCGCGTCGTCGGGGCCGGCGCCGGCCGGCTCCGTGCGGGCGGGGGGTGCTGACTGGTCCGGGTGTGGTGCCACGGGCTCCGTTCTCCGCTCAGGTTCAGTTGACGAGGGCATCGGGCAGCCCCTCGCTGCGTGGACGCTCCTCCGCCAGCTGCCCCCAGACGATCAGACGGTACGTGGAGGTGAACTCGGGCGTGCACGTGGTCAGGGTGATGTAGCGGCCCGGCTCGGTGAAGCCGCCCTGTTCGGGAACCGGGTCCAGGACGGCGATGTTGGAGGGCGAGGTGGAGTCCAGGCGGCTCGTCATCTCGTACACGTAGTACGTGGTCTCCGTCTCGACCACGATCGGGTCACCGGGATCCAGCCGGTTGATGTACCGGAACGGCTCGCCGTGGGTGTTGCGGTGCCCGGCCAGTCCGAAGTTGCCCTCCTCGTCCCAGGGCATGGCGGTGGGCAGGCCGTCCTCCGCGGTGTAGTGGCCGGTCATGCCCTTGTCCAGGACGGTGGCCTCGTCGACGCTCTCGGCGATGGGGACGCGGACGTCCAGCGTGGGCAGATAGAGGAGGGCGAACCCCTCGCCGGGCGAGAAGGTGCCCGGCTCGCGGTCGTCCGCTCCGCGCTCGCTTCCCTCCCACTGGTCGCGCAGGGAGTCCGCCTCGTTGTTCGCGTGCGCCCTGGCCTCCACGTTCGTCCACCACAGCTGGTAGGTGACGAACAGCAGCAGCAGCACGCCGGTGGTGATCATGAGCTCGCCCAGCACGTTGGCGACCTTGGAGCCCAGCGTGATCTCGCGGGCCTTGGCCGCCTTGCGGCGGGCGGCCCGGCCGCCGGGGGCGGGAGCGGGGGCCGGACCGGGGTCCGGGGTGCCGTCCGGCGGGGTGTCCCCGTCCGCTGCGGGCACGGAGCCGGTGAGGTCCGCCGGGCGGAGCAGGGCCATCGTCTCCGGGTCCCCCGCGGCGAGGTGCGCAGGGAGACGCAGGGCCATCGTCTCGGAGTCCCCGAAGGCTGCGGGCCCGGGGGACCCGGCTGCGGGCCCGGCCCAGTGCCGCGTCGCCTCCTCGCCGCCGGTGCCGGCGGAGGGGCCGGGGACGGGATTTCCGCCGGGGTACGTGCCGTAGGGGTCGCCGGGGGCGTGCAGCGGGTCGCCTCCGCCCTCCGCCGCCGGTTCCGCCCAGCCGGCACCGGGCGGGTATCCGCCGTCCGCGCCGCCGGCTGTGCCACCGGACGGCGTACGCCCCGCGGCGTGCCGTCCGCGTGGCCGCTGCGGGTCCCGCCGGTACAGGTCGTGACCGTCGGCCGGCTGTGGCCCCGATGTCCTCCCCTGCCCGGGCAGGGGGTCGTTCAGGGGATCGTCCAGAGCCTCCACGGCGGCCTCGAACGCGCCCGGAGCGGCGTAGGGGTCCTCCTCCTGGCCCCGCCATGCCGCGCCCCCCTCCGGGCGCACCGCGGTCACGCCGTCGGCTCCTGCCGTCCGCTGCGGCCCACCACCGGGGCGAGCCCGTGGGAGCGGCCGACGGCCGCGTCGTCCCCGCAGACGGCGAGCCAGTTGGCGAGCATCCGGTGGCCGCCGTGGGTCAGCACCGACTCGGGGTGGAACTGGACTCCCTCGATGGGGAGTTCGCGGTGCCGCAGGCCCATGATGACGCCCTCGGCGGGTCCGGCGTCCGGTCCGTGGCCGGGTGCGGTGCGGGCGGTGACCTCCAACGCGTCGGGCACGGTGCCCTCCACGACGGCCAGGGAGTGGTAGCGGGTCACGGTGAAGGGGGACGGCAGCCCGGCGAAGACGCCCTGGTCCCGGTGGACGACGGGGGAGGTCTTGCCGTGCAGCAGCTCGGGGGCGCGGCCGACGACGCCGCCGTGGGCGACGGCCATGGCCTGCAGGCCCAGGCAGACCCCGAAGACGGGGACGCCGGTGTCCGCGCAGTGCTTCACCATCTCGACGCAGACCCCGGCGTCCTCCGGGGTGCCGGGGCCGGGGGACAGCAGCACGCCGTCGAAGCCACCGGCCGCCACGTCGCCGGTGGAGACCTCGTCGTTGCGCAGCACCTGGCACTCGGCGCCGAGCTGGTACAGATACTGCACGAGGTTGTAGACGAAGCTGTCGTAGTTGTCGACGACGAGGATCCGTGTGGTCATCGGCCGGTCGCTCCCTGTCCGTCGTCCACGGTCACGTCATTGAACGGCATCATCGGTTCCGCCCAGGGGAAGACGTAGCTGAAGAGCAGGTAGATCACGACCAGTGCGAGCACCAGAGCGATCAGCGAGCGCACGAGCGTGTTGCCCGGCAGGTTCCGCCAGATCCAGCCGTACATGGTGTCGCGTCCCTCTCTGTCATGCCGCTCCCCGCGTCGCCGCCCGGGCGCCGCGCACCAAGCGTACGACGCGGCGGTGCCGGTGGGAGAAGGTTCAGTCGACGGGCTCGGCGTACTGCAGGTCCACGCTGCCGGTGTAGCCGGGCAGGGTCACTTCGGAGTGCTCCTGGACCTTCCATCCGAGGCCGTACGCGGCCACGTACTGCTGGTAGTTGCGGATGGCCGGTGAGTCGTCCAGCGCGTCGCGGAGCCGGTCGCGGTCGCCGACGGCGGTGACGGTGTAGGGCGGGGAGTAGAGCTGGCCCTGAAGGATCAGCGTGTTGCCGACGCAGCGTACCGCGCTGGTGGATATCAGCCGCTGGTCCATGACCTGGATGCCTTCGGCGCCGCCGTGCCACAGCGCGTTGACCACGGCCTGGAGGTCCTGCTGGTGGATGACCAGGTCGTTGGGGCTGGGGTCGGGGACGCCGGGCACCAGGGGGCCGGCGTCGGGTGGGGCGTCGGTGAGGGTGACGGTGAGGCCCGTGCCGGTCAGCTCGTGCAGTCCCGCGGTCTCCTCGGCCTCGGCGAGCCGGTTCTCCTCGGCGGCGCCGCCGGCGTTGTCGCGGCGGGTCAGCGCGGCGACGTCGGCGCGAAGGTCGGCGGTCGAGGACTCCAGCCGGGCGTTCTCCTTGCCGCGCTCCCTGACCAGGTCGGACATCTGCAGCAGGGAGTCGTCGGTGCGGATGTTGCTGCCCTGGGAGACGTTGAAGCTGGCCCAGAAGATCAGGCCGGCGAGGACGAAGACCCCGAGTGTCCCCAGGCGCGACGGCGGAAAGCGGAACCTGCTCACCGTTACCCTGGTCTCCTTCATCGCCCTGTGAAGCACTACGCTAACGGACGATCCCATCGCCGTGTTCCGCTGCGCTGCCGCAGCGCATCGACAGGAGAGCCTCTCGTGCCGAAGTCCCGGATCCGGAAGAAGAAGGACGACGTGTCCGCGTCGGGCAGGAAGAACGACGCGAAGAAGAACGACGCCACGTCGGACAAGGACAAGAAGAAGCAGACGAAGATCGACATGGGTTCGGGCCGCAACTGGGTGGCTCCGCTCATGCTGGCGCTGTTCGTGATCGGCCTCGCCTGGATCGTGGTCTTCTACGTGACCCAGGGCAGCCTGCCGGTGGACGCGCTGGGCAACTGGAACATCGTGGTCGGCTTCGGCTTCATCGCGGCGGGGTTCGTCGTCTCCACCCAGTGGAAGTAGCGCCGGGCATCGCCCGGCGCGGTACCCACAGAGTTATCCACAGCTTGCCGAAAGATCTGAAAAGCTGTGGATAACTCGGGAGGTGGTCGAACGCCCGTCCGCCTTCCGTCCGCCCGTCAGGCATATCCGCACCCCTGTTCGCCTGCGGAAATGTGCGTCGTGCCAGGTCGGGGTGGTGTCGTCCACAGTGTGCACAAGATCCGGCACCCCCTGTGGATACCTGTGGATAACCCGCCCGTCGGGGTCAGCCGCCGAGCAGATGCAGGGTGCGCACCACACAGGCGACGACGAGCAGCAGCAGGACGGTGGCGCTGACCCCGTACTGCACCGGCAGCCGCTTCTCCCGGGGCGCGTGGACCATGGCGTAGGCGATGACCGCGCCGACGACCAGCCCGCCGATGTGCGCCTGCCAGGCGATGTTCGCCCAGGTGAAGGTGAAGACCAGGTTGATGGCCAGCAGCACGGCGATCGGCCGCATGTCGTACCGCATGCGGCGCATCAGCACCGCGGTGGCGCCGAAGAGTCCGAACACCGCTCCCGAGGCGCCCAGCGTGAGCTGGTTCTGTGCGGCCAGCAGGTAGGTGAGGGTGCTGCCGGCCAGCGCGGAGATCAGATAGAGCGCCAGGAAGCGGGCCCGGCCCAGGGCCGCCTCCAGCGGCGGGCCGAGGAACCACAGGCCCAGCATGTTGAAGCCGATGTGCCAGATCTGCTGGTGCAGGAACGCCGAGGTCAGCAGCCGGTACCACTCGCCGTCGGCGACGCCGATCCAGGTGTACGCGGTGGGGTCGACGTCGTAGCCGATCAGGCCGAGGTCGCGGACCATGGAGTCGCCCACGGTGAGCACGGTGACGAACACCACAGCGTTGACGGCGATGAGGATCTTGGTGATCAGCCGGGTGTCGGAGACGACGGTGCCCCCGGCCAGGGTCCGCGGCCGGGTGGCGCGGGTCTCCTGGGAGCTGCCCCGGACGCAGTCGGGGCACTGGTAGCCCACCGAGGCGGAGATCATGCAGGAGGGGCAGACAGGCCGGTCGCAGCGGGTGCAGCGGATGCCCGTCTCGCGGTCCGGGTGCCGGTAGCAGCCTGCCAGGCCCGGCTGCGGCTGTTCCTGCTCCGTCATGGCTTCCCTCTCCCTCCGGCACGCCGGAGGGCGCACCGCTTCTCCCCGCCCCTGCCGCGGCCCCCCTGATCCTACGGACAGGGGGGCCGGAAAGGTTCCCGCCGGTCAGCCCTCGCGGGTCTCCACGACGACCGACTCGATCACGACGTCCTCGACGGGACGGTCGGTGCGGGAGTCGGTCGCGGTGCCGACGATGGCGTCGACCACCTTCTGGCCCTCGGCGTCGGCGACCTCACCGAAGATGGTGTGCTTGCCGGTGAGCCAGGCGGTGGGGGCGACGGTGATGAAGAACTGCGAGCCGTTGGTGCCGGGCCCGGCGTTGGCCATGGCCAGCAGGTAGGGCTTGGTGAAGGCCAGGTCCGGGTGGATCTCGTCCTCGAACTCGTAGCCCGGGCCGCCGGTTCCGTTGCCGAGCGGGTCGCCGCCCTGGATCATGAATCCGCTGATCACCCGGTGGAAGACCGTGCCGTCGTACAGCTTCTCGGCGGACTTCTTGCCGGTGGCCGGGTTGGTCCACTCGCGGGAACCCTCGGCGAGCTCGACAAAGTTCTTGACCGTCTTCGGCGCGTGGTTCGGGAAGAGCCGGACCACGATGTCGCCTCGGTTGGTCTTGAGGGTGGCGTACAGCTGCTCAGCCACGATGTACCTTCCGTCTGGTTGTGGTGACGGTTACCGATCCTGTCACGAATGGCGAAGGCATCCGGCGCGCGGCCCCCGGCGTGAGCGCCCGGCGCACGCGACACGCGATGCCCCGGATGCCCGTTTCGCGTGCCCGAGAGGCCCTTAACCGGCATGATTTGCACACGAGTGGACACGCGATGGCAAGAGGTATCCGCCACCGAGAAGGAGGAACCGTGACCCGCAACAACAGCGTGCGCGCGGCGAGCGACAACGCGAAGGACAGTGTGCGGCACGCCGCGGAGGTGGTGGCGCCCTACGCGGTCTCGGCCCGCGACAGCGCTGTGCACTACGCGCACGAGGCCGGCTCGTATCTGCGGCCGCACGCCGACCGTGCCGCCAAGCAGGCCCGTAAGCACTACACGTCCCAGCTGGCCCCCCGCCTGCAGCAGGCCCGGGGTGCGCTGCCGGACGGCTTCGACGGCGCCGCGGAACGCACCCGCGAGGCCGCCCGCAAGGCCAGGGCCGCCGCCGGACCCCGCGTCGAGGAGGCCGTGGTGCATGCCAGGGAGGCCGCCGGACCGGTGCGGGAGGCGGCCATGGCGCGCTCCGCGGCGACGATGGCCGCCCTGCGCGGCGAACTGACGGCCAAGGACGTCCGCAAGGTCGCCGCCCGTCGCAGGCGCCGCGGCAGGACGGTCCGGGCCCTGAAGCGGCTGGGCGTGATCGGCGCGGTGCTCGGCGCCGGGCTGGCCGTCTGGAAGTGGTGGGACCGTCAGAACCACCCCGACTGGCTGATGGGCCCCACCGCCGCCACCGAGGTCGGGGAGTTCACCCCGGGCGCGGAGCAGGAGCTGCTGGACCCGGACACCGAGGCCAGGCAGGCCGAGGCGGAGATCGACGCGGGCATCGAGGCCGACGCCCCCGAACGGCAGGAGGGCAGGAAATCCTGACGCCCGGACGGGCGCGGGGCGCCGCGCACGGGGCAGCGCGCACAAGAGTGGGGCCCGGGTCCCCGTTCCTCTCCCGCGAGGGAGAAGGAGCGGGCACCCGGGCCCCGAAGGTGTCCGGCCGGCCGGCGGGGATCAGTCGTCCCCGCGGCCCCCGATGAAGCCGCCGCCGCCGTTCTCCCCGCCGTCGTCGAACCCGGCGGAGAACAGCTTGACCTTGTCCCCGGCGCTGACCGGCTGACCGGGCGCCGGGTCGGTGTTGTGCACCACCGCCTGCGGGCCGCCCGGGCCTTCGATCTCCACCTTCAGGCCCGCCGCCTCCAGCTGCTGGCGAGCCAGCGGGACCGGCTGGCCGATCACGTTCGGCATGCCGAACTCGTCGTCCTCCTCGGCCGGCTTGGCGATGGTCAGGGTGATCTGGGAGCCCGGCTTCAGCGAGGAGCCCGCCGTCGGGTCCTGGGCGACCACCTGGTTCTCCGGGTAGTCGTTGGTCTCCTGCACCCGTTGCGCCGCGGTGAAGCCGTCCTGCTGCAGCCGCTGCACGGCCGCGTCGTACTGCAGGCCCACCACGTCCGGCACCTGGACCGTCTCCGGTTCCACCGCGACGGTCAGCGTGACCGTGGAGCCCGGGGCGACCTCCTCGGAGGCCGCCGGGTCCTGGCCGAGCACGGTACCCGCCGCCTGGTCGGAGACCTCCTCCTCGCGGCTGACCTCCAGGCCGAGGTCCTCCAGGGTGTCCCGGGCCGTCTCGTAGTCCTGGCCCGTGACATCCGGCACCTCGACCATCTCAGGACCCTCGGACATGATCAGCGTGACGATGCTGTCCCGCTCGATTTCCGAGCCGGCCGCCGGATCGGTCTCGCAGATCAGGCCCTCGTCCTCGTCGCAGGGCTTGCTGTCGCCGACTTCGACCCGGAAGCCGGCGCTCTCCGCCCCCTGCTCGGCCTCCTCGACGGTCTTGCCCGCCAGGTTCGGGACCTCCACACCGGCTTCCGGCGGGCTGCCTCCGAACAGGGCGCGGCCCACGAAGACCGCACCGATCAGCACCAGCACGGCGGCGACGACCAGAAGGATGGTCGAGGTGTTGTTGTTCTTCTTCTGCCGCCGGTCGGCGCGCGAGTACGGCGGCTCGTCACCGGCCGCCGGCATCATCGCGGTGGCCGGGTCCTGGGCGCGCAGCGCCGCGGTCGGCCGGTCGTCGTAGCCGTAGCCCGCCGCACCCATCGCCGCCGCCGCGCCCACCGGGCGCCCGTCGAGATACGCCTCGATGTCGGCGCGCATCTCGTCCGCGGACTGGTAGCGGTAGTCCGGGTCCTTCGTCAGCGCCTTGAGGACGATGGCGTCGATGTCAGGAGTGATCTCCGGGTCGTAGACGCTGGGCGGCTGAGGCTCCTCCCGGACGTGCTGGTAGGCCACCGCCACCGGGGAGTCGCCGACGAAGGGGGGCCGTACGGTGAGGAGTTCGTAGATCAGGCAGCCGGTCGAGTACAGGTCGGAGCGGGCGTCCACCTGCTCGCCCTTGGCCTGCTCCGGGGAGAGGTACTGGGCGGTGCCGATCACGGCGGCCGTCTGTGTCATCGTCATGCCGGAGTCGCCCATGGCGCGGGCGATGCCGAAGTCCATCACCTTGACCTGGCCGTTGCGGTTCAGCATGACGTTGGCCGGCTTGATGTCGCGGTGCACGATGCCGTTGCGGTGCGAGTACTCCAGCGCCTGGAGGATGCCGATGCACATCTCCAGCGCCCGCTCCGGAAGGAGCTTGCGGCCCGAGTGCAGCAGTTCGCGCAGCGTGGAGCCGTCGACGTACTCCATCACGATGTACGGGATGGAGATCCCGTCGACGTAGTCCTCGCCGGTGTCGTAGACGGCGACGATGGCGGGGTGGTTCAGCGAGGCCGCCGACTGTGCCTCACGGCGGAAGCGGGCCTGGAACGTGGGGTCGCGGGCGAGGTCGGCACGCAGCGTCTTGACGGCGACGGTGCGGCCGAGGCGCGTGTCGTGGGCCAGGTAGACCTCGGCCATGCCCCCGCGGCCGAGCACCTGGCCCAGTTCGTACCGCCCGCCGAGGCGACGCGGCTCTTCCATCATTCCAGCCCTCTCCATGTCTCCTGGCCGTCCCCTCTGGCCGGCCCGGCTGGGGTTGACCCCCGGACAGAGTCTGGGGGAGTGCTGTGGACCGTTGCGGCCCGGGCATACCGTACCCGTCGGGTCCCAGCCTGCCGGGCCGCGGTCGCCTGCCGATATCCAACCGGTATGGCGCCGGTCAGTTCTGCCTGCTGAGCACCGCCTCCATCACGTCCTTGGCGATCGGGCCCGCCAGGCGGCCACCGGAGATCTCGGTGCGGTCCTGGGAACCGGCCTCGATCACCACGGCCACCGCGACCGGCGAGCCGTCGTCGGTGATGGCGTAGGAGATGAACCAGGCGTAGGGCAGCTCGGTGTTGCCCTCGCCGTGCTGGGCGGTACCGGTCTTGCCGCCGACCCGGACGCCGGAGATCTTCGCGGTGCCGCCGGTGCCCTCCTCGACAGTGTCCTCCATGGCCTTCTGGAGCGACTGGGCGTTCTCCGGGGACAGCGGCCGGCTCAGTTCCTCGGGCCGGTGCTGCTCCACGACGTTGACGCTGGCGACCAGCGACTCGACCATGTACGGCTTCATCAGCTTGCCGTCGTTGGCGACCGCCGCGGCCACCATGGCCATCTGCAGCGGAGTTGCCCGGTTGGACGCCTGCCCGATGCCGGCCATGGCGTTCTGCGGCCGGTTGTCCTCCGGGTAGACGCTCTCGGCGGCGCGCACCGGGGTGTCGAGCTCGGGGTTGTTGAAGCCGAACTTCTCCGCCGCCTCGATCATCTTCTCGTTGCCGATGTCGTTGCTGAGCCCGGCGAAGACGGTGTTGCAGGAGTCCATCAGGGCGATGCGGATCGAGGCGTCCTCGCAGCGGCCCTTGATCTGGTTGTCCAGCGGCACGTCGTTGGTGTCGGGCAGCAGATAGGGCTCGGGGTAGTCGGTCGCGTCGTCGACCGAGGAGACCAGCCCCGCCTCCAGGGCGGCGGCCGCGGTCACCACCTTGAACGTGGAGCCGGGCGGGTAGGTCTCGCGCAGCGCCCGGTTCAGCATCGGGTTGTCGGGATTGTTCTCCACCTGGAGCGCGGACCACGCCTCGGCGTCCGCGGCGCCGTACCCGGCGAAACTGGACGGGTCGTAGGACGGGGTGCTGGCCAGCGCCAGGATCGCCCCGGTCTGCGGATTGATCGCGGCGACCGCGCCCTTCTTGTCGCCCAGGCCCTCGAACGCCGCGCGCTGGGCGTCGGCGTTCAGGGTGGTCACGACGTTGCCGCCCTTCTTCTCCTTGCCGGTGAGCATGTCGATGGTCCGGTTGAAGAACAGCCGGTCGTCGTCCCCGGTGAGGATGGAGTCGTGGAGCTTTTCCAGTTGGTTCGCGCCGAAGGCCTGGGAGGCGTACCCGGTGACCGGGGCCCACATCTCGCCGTCGGTGTAGGTCCGCTTGAACTTGAAGTCGATGCCGTCGGTCTCGGTGGAGCCGGTGATGGCCTTGCCGTCGACGATGATGTTGCCGCGCGGCTGGGAGTACTGGTTGATCGCGACGCGCCGGTTGTTGGGGTCGGTCTGCAGTTCGTCGGCCTGGACGAACTGCACATAGTTGACGCGGAGGAGCAGGGCCAGGATGAGCAGGCCGCAGAAGACGGCCACCCGTCGCATCGGTTTGTTCATGCTCGGACCACCTGAGTCTGTTCTGCGTCGGGCGAGGACGCCGGGGCGGGCGCGGGGCGGCGGGCGGTGTCGCTGATGCGCAGCAGCAGCGCGACCAGTGCCCAGTTGGCGATGACCGAGGAGCCGCCCTGGGCCAGGAACGGCATCGTCATGCCGGTGAGCGGGATGAGGCCGGTGACACCGCCGGCGACCACGAAGACCTGGATGGCGAACACCCCGGACAGGCCGACGGCCAGCAGTTTGCCGAACGGGTCGCGGGCGGCCAGCGCGGTGCGCAGGCCCCGCTGGATCAGCAGGGCGTACAACAGGATGACGGCCATCAGGCCGACCAGTCCCAGCTCCTCGCCGACGGTGGCGAGGATGTAGTCGCTCTTGGTGGCGATGCCGCCGATCAGCCGCGAGTAGCCCTGGCCGAGCCCGGCACCCAGCAGCCCGCCGGAGCCGAACGCGTACATGGCCTGCGCGGTCTCGGTGACGCCGCCGTTGGCGCCGAGGGCCAGCGGGTCGAGCCAGTTGCCGACCCGGGTGCCGACGTGCTCGTTGACCGAGGCGACAGCGACCGCGCCGGTGGCCGACAGCAGCAGGCCGAAGACGATCCAGCTGGTGCGCTCGGTGGCGACGTAGAGCATGACCACGAAGATGCCGAAGAACAGCAGCGACATGCCCAGGTCGGTCTCGAAGATCAGGATGAGGAGGCTGATCCCCCAGATCACCAGGATCGGCCCGAGGTCGCGGCCGCGCGGCAGGTACAGCCCCATGAAGCGGCGGCTGGCCAGCGCCAGGGCGTCGCGCTTGACCATGAGGTAGCCGGCGAAGAACACCGCGATCACGATCTTGGCGAACTCGCCGGGCTGCAGCGAGCCGACGCCGGGGATGGTGACCCAGATCCGGGCACCGTTGACCGGCGGGTAGAACATCGGCGCGATCAGGAGGGCGAGCGCCACCAGCATTGAGATGTAGGTGTAGCGCTGCAGGATGCGGTGGTCCTTCAGGAAGATCAGCACCCCGAGGAACAGCGCCACCCCGACCGTGGACCACATCAGCTGGCCCGGCGCCATCGCCCCGCCGAGGGCCGGGGTGGTGATGCTCGGCTCCTGGTCCAGGCGCCAGATGAGGACCAGGCCCAGTCCGTTGAGCAGGGTGGCGATGGGCAGCATCAGCGGGTCCGCGTACGGCGCCCACCGGCGCATCACCAGGTGGGCGACGCCGGCCAGCAGGCCGAGCCCCAGGCCGTAGCCGAGCGCCCCGGCCGGCACCGCTCCGTCGCGGGCCAGACCCACGTTGAGGTAGGCCAGGACCGGCAGCAGCACCGCGAACACGAGCATCGCCAGCTCGGTGTTCCGGCGGCTGGGAAGGCCGCCGGTGGACACGGTCGTGTTACTGGTGCTGCTCATGGCCGGTCCCTTACGTCCCGCAGTGCTGGCGGACGCCCTGCTGCGCCTCGGTGAGCACGAGCGGCTGCGGCGCGTCGGCTTCGTCGTCCGCCTCGGCCTCGCGGAGTGCCTCGCGGTGCTCGGCGACGAGCCGGCAGGTCTCGGCCTGGAGTCCGAGCTCGGCGACGGTGGCGCGGGCCTGGGGCAGGCCGGTGGCCGAGATGGAGTTCTCGACCTCGGTCCGCTTGAAGCCCGGCAGGTGGCGCAGCTCGACGGCCGGGTGGTCCTCGTGCACGCTGCTCAGCGACAGCGGGCCGAGATCCTGGCTGACCCCCTGGAAGATCGCCACGTGGTCGCCGTTGGCCCCCACGTAGTACTGCTCCTGGGTCCAGCGGTACCCGGCGTACAGCCCGCCGCCGATGACGGCGAGGGCGAGCAGGGTGAGGAAGGTGCGCTTGATCCACCGGCGGCGGGGCCGCTGCGGCAGGTACTCCTCGTCGGTGAACGCGCCGAAGCCGTCCGCGCCGTCCTCGCCGGCGGCAGGCTGCGGGCGGCGGAGCTCGGCGGCGCGCGCGGCCGGGGTCTGCGGCTGGCCGCCGCCCAGCTGGCTCTGGGTCTCGGCGACCGCGCCGACGATCTGCGGGGCGTCGCTGAGCTGGCCGGCGCGGGCGTCGGTCTCCCGGGAGCCGACCTCCAGGACGTCGGCGACGATGCAGGTGATGTTGTCCGGGCCGCCGCCGCGCAGTGCCAGCTCGATGAGCTCGCGCACCGCGTCCTGGGGCGCGGCGAAGGCGCTCAGGGTGTGCTGCATGGTCTCGTGGCTGACCACGCCCGACAGGCCGTCGGAGCACAGCAGGTAGCGGTCCCCGGCGCGGACCTCGCGGATGGACAGGTCGGCCTCGATGTGGTCGGCGCTGCCCAGGGCCCGCATCAGCAGCGAACGCTGCGGGTGGGTGGTGGCCTCCTCCTCGGTGATCCGGCCCTCGTCGACCAGCCGCTGCACCCAGGTGTGGTCCTGGGTGATCTGGGTGAGCTCGCCGGCGCGCAGCAGGTAGGCGCGGGAGTCTCCGACGTGCACCAGGCCGAGCCGCCGGCCGGTCCACAGCAGCGCGGTCAGGGTGGTGCCCATGCCGTCGAGCTGCGGGTCCTCCTCGACCATCGAGCGCAGCTGGTCGTTGGCGCGCTGCACCGAGTCGTCGAGCGAGGTGAGGATGTCGGAGCCGGGGATGTCGTCGTCGAGCTGGACGAGGGTGGAGATGACCTCGGAGCTGGCGACCTCGCCGGCCGCCTGGCCGCCCATGCCGTCGGCCACGGCGAGCAGCCGGGGGCCGGCGTAACCGGAATCCTCGTTGTGGTCGCGGATCATGCCGACGTGGGAGCCGGCGGCGAATCGCAGTGACAGGCTCATGTTCGCCTCACCCGCCGGCTCCGGAAATCTCCGCACGGTGCCCAGCCTCCGGTCGTCATGTTTGGGGCCCTACTTCCGCAGCTCGATGACCGTCTTGCCGATCCGGATCGGTGCACCGGGCGGGATGGGCATCGGCTGGGTGAGTCGTGACCGGTCGAGATAGGTGCCGTTGGTGGATCCGAGATCCTCCACGATCCACTGGCCGTCGCGGTCGGGGTAGATCCTGGCGTGGCGCCCCGAGGCGTAGTCGTCGTCCAGCACGATCGTGGAGTCGTGTGCCCGGCCGAGCGTAATGGTCTGCCCCTGCAGCGCGACAGTGGTTCCGGTGAGGGAGCCCTCGGTGATGACCAGCTTGGTGGGCGCGCCGCGGCGCTGCCGTCCGCCGCGTCCGCCGCGCTGGGCGGGCGCCTGCTGCCGGCGGCGCGGGCCGCCCGGCTCCGGGGCGCGGCGGACGGTGGCGCGCTGGGTGACCCGGGTGCCGAACAGGTCGCTGCGGATGACCTGCACGGCCACGATGACGAACAGCCACAGGACGGCCAGGAAGCCCAGCCTCATGACCGTCAGGGTCAGCTCTGACATTGCCCCCGCTTCACCCTTCGGCTTGCCGGTAGATGACTGTCGTACTTCCGACGATGATCCGTGATCCGTCGCGGAGCGTAGCGCGCTTGGTGTGCTGTCCGTCCACCACGATGCCGTTGGTGGAACCGAGGTCGCGGATGGTGGTGGGCTCGCCGGCCTGGATCTCGCAGTGCCGGCGGGAGACCCCGGGGTCGTCCACGCGCACGTCGGCCTCGGTGCTGCGGCCCAGCACCAGGGTGGGCCGGGAGATCTGGTGGCGGGTGCCGTTGATCTCGATCCAGCGGCGGGTGCGGCCGCCCTGCGCGGTGACGGGCCCCTGCGGGTAGCCGTAGCCGTAACCGGCCGGCGCGGGGGCGCCCGGCGGGGGCACGGCGGGGGGCGGGGGGTACGCGTGCTGCTGCGGCGGGGGCGCGCTGTGCGCGGAGGTGCTGGAGGCCAGGGTGCGGCTGCGCACCCGGTACAGGCCGGTGTCCAGGCCCGCGGACTTCTCCAGGTGGACCTTGATCTCGCCCATGAAGGTGTAGCGCTGCTGCTTTGCGTACTCCCTCACGATTCCCGCGAGTTCGTCCCCGAGCTGCCCGGAGTAGGGGCTGAGCCGGTCGAAGTCGCCCGTGCTGAGCTCCACGATGAAGTCGTTGGGCACCACGGTGCGCTCGCGGTTCCAGATGGTCGCGTTGTTGTCGCACTCGCGCTGCAGCGCGCCCGCGATCTCGACCGGCTGCACCTCGGACTTGAAGACCTTGGCGAAGGTGCCGTTGACGAGGCCTTCGAGACGCTCCTCAAAGCGCTTCAGTACTCCCATGGTGCACCTCCTTCCGCCGTCCCAGTTCCCTGCGTCCGCGCCCGCGGGACCGGGCGGTCGTGTTCGCCGATCGTATCCACGCGCGAGGCCACCGGGTGGTTCCCGTGATGACCTGCCCGGTCGGCGGGTGGTCATCCGCCTTCCGCCTGCCGCCGCACCCCGGATCGTAGAGGGGTGCACTGCACAGTGTCCCGCATGCGCGGACAGAAGTGCCGCCGCGTGCCCGGCGGGGGGCGCATCGGGGGCTTCGGGACGGTGGTTACGGAGGTGAGGGCACGGTTCGGAGCGTGTTAGCCTTCTGTGTGTCGGGAGGCGCTCGCACCGCACACGGCAGGTCGGTACAGATGGGTACGGACAGGTCGGGCGGATGTGGGATACTGACAACCGGCAGCACCCATGCGCGGGTGGCGGAATAGGCAGACGCGCTGGATTCAGGTTCCAGTGCCCGAAAGGGCGTGGGGGTTCAACTCCCCCCTCGCGCACTCACAGAGACCCCTGTTGATCAGGGGTTTTTCTGTTTTCCGGGCGGCGGCGTGACCAACCACGTGACCAACGGCCCGGAGGACTGGCTAGACCAGACCCGAGACCCGGACCCGGTTGGCGCTGCTGGCCGCAAGGCGGATCGCGCCGTCCTTCCGGCTGTGGCCGTAGCGGGCCATGGTGTAGCCCGGGGAGTGGTGCCGAACGTTCGCGGAGACCTCCACCGGGTTCTCCCCGGCCTCCAGACCGTTCGTGACGTAGCTGTGGCGCAGATCATGTATGCGGAAGCCCTCCGGGAGCCGCAGGCGCGTACGGAGCCGCCTCCAGCGGGCCGACACCTTCTCTGGGTCCTGCGGACCGCCGATCCGGCTCGTCTTGTGCACTCGGTGCCCGTCCCGGGCGAACACCAAGCCGTGATCGGTCCAGGCTGCCCCGAGACGCGCGATCTCGGCGCGCTGGCGCTCGCGCTGCCACTTCAGAACGTTGATGACGGACTGGTCAACGTAGATGGTCGCCGCGTCGTCTCCGTCCTTCGTGAGTGGTCGGTGACGGAAGACGTTGCCCTCCTCCACCACGACCCAGGACAGGTCAACGGCCCCGGTAGCCCAGTGCACGTCTTCCCAGCGAAGCCCCAGCGCCTCACTCCGGCGGCAGCCGGTCACGGCTATGAACGTCCACAGCGGCGCGTCTCGCAGGCAGTGATGCGTCAGGCCGCCGTCACACACCTTGATCCCGCACGGTTCCCACACGGCCCGCAGGAACCGTGTCGTCTCCGAGTCGTTCAAGGTCGGGTACTTCTGCTCCTGGGCCTTGATCTGCCGCTGGGTGGGCGGGTGAGCCGTGGCCGCCGGGTTGGAGGGGATCAGCTTGGGCACGGCGGCCCCCAGAGCGCGGGACAGGATGTTGTGTACGTGCCGGACGGACTTCGCTCCCAGCGGCTTGCCCTTGTTCGTTGGGCAGGGGGCCGTCTCCAGCAGCCGGTACAGGTCGTCCAATGTGTCCTCGGTGATCTCCTTCAGTTTGACCGTGCCGATGTGCGGCTTGATGTGAAGCCGGATCTTGGTCTCGTACCCGGCCATGGTCGTCCCTTCCTTGCGGTGGTTCTTCAACCACTTGTCCAGCCAGTCACCCAAGGCCATGTCGGAGGCGACGACGACCTTCCCGGCCTCGTGGTCAGTGATCCACTTCCGGAGGGCGCGTTCTGCGGCTGTCTTCGTCGGGAAGTCACGGCCGATCCAGGGCCGGACGTGCTTGCCCTGGGACCGGTCGAAGTGCAGGGGCGTGCGGACACCCCACGTGTTCGCGCGGCCCTTGCGGCTGATCTCAACTGGGGTGCTCCCCAGTCCGTTTCCTCTCTTCGCCACCGCTGTTACTGGTCCTTCCACTGGTTGAGGATCTGCCGTGCCTTGTCGGTGAGCTGCCGGCCGTCCCACAGGCCCCGGTCCTTGGCCCGTTTGATTCGTTCGGACATGGTTGCTTTGCCGATGCCGAGACGGGCGGCCAAGTCACCCTGTGGGGCGGTGCTTCCGGTGGCCCGCATCCGGGCCAGCTCGGCGACCAGAAGGGCGTAGTCCGTATCGGTGCGGCAGCGCTCCGGGACTGGCCACGGGGTGTGCATGTCCTTGCCCTCTTGGGGGGCGAGGATGGCGCGGGCCTGGGCTTTGATCTCCGCTAGCGGGACCTGTCGCAGGAGTGAGGCGGGGATGCCGTTGGTTGAGATCGCCTCTTCGGTGAGGCGGACAAGGGTCTCGTCGTCCCCCGCGACGTGGAGGCTGATGGACAGGTCCGTAGGGCCGTTGAACGGCCCGCCTTCCATGCAGGTGATCTCGATCTTCCAAGGGCCTTCCCAGTGGCGCCACTTGAGTGATCCGTCTTCGCGCTGCCAGCCCTGGGGAGGGCCGGTCTCGTTGCTGTGTGTGTTCACGCTCAGCAGAGTAACCCCGTAGGCGAACGCTCTGCAAGGGGTTCGGTGGGTGAGTGATGCCACGATGGCGAACGTTGTGCAACACGTTCGCGTGCCTGCACTCTGAGGACAGGAGAGCACGCAACGGAAGGGCAACATGCGCAACGGGGAACGCACCATCCCGCCGACCTCCGACCACGAGCGGGCAACCTTGGAAAGGGAAGCAGACCGGATAATTTCCGGGGTGCCTGATGATTGCGGAGACCCGTTTCCAGAACCGTGGAAGGGGGCGACTGGGGTTAGTTCCTTTGAAACCTTGAACGGTGCTCATGCTGGTTTCGCTCCCCTGGCTCTTACTGGGATGATCGCTTCGTATCCTGACTTCGATCCGATATTTGAGATGCGAGAACTTGAGTCGCTGATGAGTGCCGTTCCTCATTCCGATGACGGAAACGGCCGGCGTGCGGTTCTGGCTGAACTGGTGGATCTGGGCGGCTTCTCTTTCGCCGGGCGGGAGTCACAGTCAGGGGAGGACTGTGGGATCTGCCGTTGGAAGGGGTGCGGGGTGGCCCTGTATGCCCCTGGGCAGCCTCGGGGGCGGGGGAAGCCTCGCAAGTATTGCCCGGAGCACCAGAAGGCCGCGCGAGCGCACACGGCACGGCTGCGGCGGGCCGGTCTTCATCTCGGGAAGCACAGGAACTTGGTCTATGACTTCCCGGGACTGGACAGTCAAGAACTCCAGGGGTACCGGGACATCTGGGCCGGGCTTAACCGCGCGGCTACGGCAGCGTCGCTTTAATTCCTACCTTGTAGAGGGCTTGTCTTCTCACTCTTGGGCGCCCTTTGGAGTCATGTCCGCTGGGCGGTGGACCTCTGACGCGGAAGTGAGCCGGGGCCGTCACCAAGTCCGGAGCGTTCGCGCTCGAACGGGTCTCTGCGGATACCTCCCTGTGAGAGGGGACAGCGGAGAGAGGACGGGCTTCCCTACCCTCCGGGCCGACTGGTCACCGGCTGGGGGGTAGGGGGGCCGCATCTCTCTTACGTTGTCCTCTTGTGAGTGTGTCCACCGGCCGCCCCTCAGAGGCGGCCCGGGAAACCGTTCCTTGGCCTTGCCGTTCGGTGTGACGTGGCTCCCACTTCAGGGTTTCTCTGTGAGGACTCGGAAGATTCACACCTACGTTTAGTAGGAAGTGGTCTTCCACTGCCAGGGAGGAGTTTCTTTATCTTCCTGACAAAGAACAGGCTCCGGATTCCGTTCCGGGGCCTGTCTGTTTTCCCTGTTCTCTACTCTTTCGTTGGATGGTGAGTTGATGTATGACCCGAAGCGGGGGAAGGCCCGGCGGGAAGCGCTAGGAATGTCGGTTGAGGAGCTGGCGGCGCGGGTGGGGGTGAGCGCTCAGGCGGTGTATCAGTGGGAATGGGGGAAGCGTAAGCCGAATCTCGTTCGGTTTGTTTCGATCGCTTCCGCCCTTCGGATTCCCGTTGAATCGCTTGTGGAGCAGGCCGGGGGCGACGAAGAGACGATTTTGGCTATCCATCTGGCGCGGCTCCAGCAGAACAAGAGTGAGGTATGAGAAATGGGCACTGAAGACCCCATGCGGGGGATGCTCCGAGACGAGATTATAAAGGCGATTCGGGATGTCCGCCCAGTGCAGTACACGCGGGAAGACCTTGCCCGCATGACACGAGGGCAGATCAACGCCGCCCGTAAGGCCGGTCACCTCGATGACCTTCTGATGGGCCGGAACTGACAGATAAACGAGAGGAATATTTGATTCGTGGCAGATGACTTGAAGTTCATGAATGTTGATCTCGCTCATTTCGAGCTGTCGGACACTCTGGTTGAGTTGTTCCGCAAGCGGAATGAGGCCCGGGAGCGGTTCCGGAAGTACGGGGCGGAGAACGCCGACTGTCGGCGACGCGACACCAAGGGCCCGCACGATCACCACGCGCCCCCGCAATGGGTTGTGCCCGCCCTGGCGGCGGCGGACCGGGAGTTGCGGGAGCTGGAGGCGAAGGCGCTGGCGGAGGGGAAGCCGCTGCCGGACCGGGATGGGTTCATGGCGCCGGTCCGGGCGCGGGTGGCGGAGTACGAACGGATGGTTCCGGCTCTGCGGAAGCTGTGGGACCAGGCGGAGGAGGCGCTGGCCGCCGCTGTTGAGGAGGAGTTGCCCGCGCTGGCCTCGCAGGCTGTGGAGGGCTGCAACAAGGCGCAGAAGGAGTACCGGGCTGCTCTGGGGAAGGCTGAGGCCGCGCGGGCGCGGATGCGCGCCAGCACGGAGCGCTTCACGTGGGCGGTGACGGCTGGTTCCCGGCATGTCCGGGACGGCCGGGGCACACTCAGCGCGTTGGGTGATGACCTGGACCGGTGGGAGGCCACGGAAGACGGCCGGATCACCGAGCGTTCCGCGAAGGCCCTGGGCCTGATCACTCCATACGCCAACTTCCTTGCCCTGGACGGCTTCGTTCGGTTCGACCGCGAGGACGTACCCGTTCCGCGTTGATTGGTTGCTTCGACGGTTTTCCTGTCCTCACGAGCCCCGCGGCTTGCCGGCCGCGGGGCCGTTTCCGTTCGTGCGCTCCGGTTCTCCCACCGTGAGGCCGGCGGCCACGCTCTGCGTCTACGCCCCTGCCACCTTTGGAGGTCATCACGTGCCCAGACTGCGTAACCCGAACTCTCCGCACTCTCGTTACCGGGGGGTGGACGTGCTGCCCAATGATCACGGGTTGCCCGTGCCGGAGCTGCCCGCTTCCCGGGAGTGGACGCCGGAGGAGCGGGAGCAGTGGCGCCAGTGGTGGGAGTCGCCCCAGGCGGCCCGCTGGGATGAGTCGTACGTGCCGACCGTGGCGGTCATGCTGACGTACTACGGCAAGATCCTGGATGGCACGGCCAACCGGGACCACCTGACCGAGTACCGGCAGCTTGCCGGGGCTCTGGGCCTGACGGCTGACGGCATGAAGCGTCTTGGCTGGGCCTTCGAGGGGGAGGAGTGAGCCGCCGGGCGGCCAAGGCCGGGGCCGCTGCCGTTCATGACGGCACCCATCGCCCGGGCCGCGAATGCCCCTGGGATCACGAGGAACGGTGCTCAGAATGCGTATTGGAGTTCGCCATTCACACGGCCTGGCAGCTCACCGGCAAAGAACGACCCTGGGATAACGACATGAAGCACGTTCCCGAGGTCTGCTATCCGTGCAGAGAAGAGGAGTGAATCGCATTCCTGTCCCTTTGTTTGGTGCTTGGGGATTTGAAAGGCGTACACGGTGGAAGGAAGGCACCCCCGGTGGGTCCCTATTGGCTGGTCACAGGTATTACCCCAGGGTCTAGAAACGGGCTCACCTGTGCCCTGACATGCGGTTTCTCTGGTAGGGTCGGTGGTGAAGCGCGCCACAAAGATTCCCTCTTGCATTTCTCGGATTCTTGGGCATGATGAATTCCGCTCCGCCCCTCGATGGCGGGACGGCCGGGTGTAGCGGGACGCTCCCCGGGCGGATTCACCAGCCGGACCGATGCAAAGGAAGCCCAGCGATGCGTAAAACGGTTCTCGTGCCCGTTGAGAAGATGCTCTGTGACGCCCATATAGCGCGTGACGGGAGCGAGGAAGAAGCGGCCGAGACGCTGACGCTGGGACGCCACACGTGGGATCTCTGTCTTGAGCACAGCGTCACGTTCGGCCGGTACCTGCTGGACGCGCTTGGAGTGCCGGGGGAAGGGTCGGCCCCGGACGGGCCGGAGGAAGCCGCCACAGCGGCGCCTACGGCCGTTGCCGGGGACGCTGAGCAGCAGCCGGAGGAAGCGGCGGAGCCTGCCCACACCGACACGGAGGACGCCACGGACACGGCGGACGACACGGCGGAGGAGTCGGCCCCGGAGGAGACTCCGGCCGCGTCGGGGCCGGTTGAGTCGGTCATGGTCTGCGGGGAGGTTCCGGGCTACTCGTGGCAGGACGCGCGGGACGCCGTGCGCAACCTGGGCTATGAAGTGGTCGGCCGGGCGGACGACTCCACAGTGTTGATCATCTGTGGCACGGGTGCGGAGCGGAACGCGACCAAGCTACGGGACGCACGGGAACGGAACCTTCCCTGTCTGGACGCCACCCGGCCGGGCGCGTTCGCCGATGCCGTGTGCGCCGGGAAGCTCACCGGTAGCGACCCGTTGCCGGAACCGGTCAAGCAGGACCGGGAAGGCATGAGTGAGCGGGAGCGGAACCGGGCCGTTCGCCGCTGGGCACGGGCGCACGGGTTCACCGTGCCGGACCGGGGCCGCATTCCCATGAACGTCCGCCACGCCTACGACCTGTCCCAGCAGTCGGGGGCGGAGGGAAAAGCGCAAGCGGCGTGAGTGCCGCGCCCACGGTGACGGCCGCCCAGTGCGGCCGTCACCCCCGGCCCACCGACACGGCGGCATGGCGTGCGGCCAAGCGCTACGGGGCCGAGAGCAAGCCCAGCAAGCGCGCGTACGGCCCCGGTAGCTGGGTGAGCTGGACGGCCCCGACCGGCCAGCAGCGAACCGGAGTGGTCACCCGCGATGACCTCACCGTCCGGTCAGCCAAGCGTGCGGCGGAGGTAGGGGAAGCCAAGGACGGCCGTACCCGGGCCGCTGTGGTCCCCGCAGACGGAGGGGAAACGCTCCCGCTTGCCCTGCCTCATTGGAACGATCCCGCCGCCCTGGTCAAGGACGGCGGCCGGTGGCGCCCGGTCAGCGTGGCGCACCACCTGTCAGCCAACCAATCA
Source organism: Streptomyces sodiiphilus (assembly GCF_039529215.1). Taxonomy (NCBI): domain Bacteria; kingdom Bacillati; phylum Actinomycetota; class Actinomycetes; order Kitasatosporales; family Streptomycetaceae; genus Streptomyces; species Streptomyces sodiiphilus. The sequence goes on from NZ_BAAAMJ010000032.1 coordinate 147,797, forward strand.
ACTCCCCTGGAAGTGAGCGCAGCATGAGCACCCCAGTCTTCTACGGTCCGATCGGTCGCGCGGTGCGGAAGGTGGCGCCGTATGTCGAGACTGACCCGCTGGGCATCTACGTTGCCGCCCTCACCCTGTGGTCTGCCGCGATTGGCGGAACGGTACGGGTATCTTCCCGGGGCAACGCCCGTCCCGCGCTGCTGTGGAGCTGCTTGGCGGCCGGAACGGGCAGGGGCAAGGGAACGGCACTGCGGGCCGCTCAGCACATCACCCGCCCGGCGCTGGGCCGCTTCCTGGACACGCACACCACGTCCGGGATCACCTCCGGCGCGTCCCTGGTCAACCACCTGGCCGAACAAGCGGAAGCCACAGCAGAGATGGAGGCCGGGCGGGACGTGCGTGCCCTGGTCATCGAGGAAGAGTGGTCGGAAGTGCTCCGCCGGGTACGGCGCGATCCCTCGTTCACGGCCAAGCTGCGTGCCGCCTGGGACGGGGCACCAATCCGCAACACCACCAAGGAAGACGCACAGTGCGTGGAAGATCCCGCGATGGTGCTGCACACCCACATCACGCCGTCCGACTGGACGCGGTACATCGGCGCAGTAGAGGCGGCCGGGGGCAGCTACAACCGGATCATGCCGTTCACGCTCGGGGCGGTGCCCATGCTGGACGATGACCGGGTGAGCCTGCCCACCATCAACGGCGCAGAACTGTCCGACGCCTACGGATGGGCGACCCTCCGGCCCCGGACCCTCACCCTGACCGATGACGCCCGGCCCCTGTGGCGGATCATCCGCCGCTACGCCCGGATCATCGCTGAGTCTCTGCCAGAGAGCCAGGCTGTTTATGTGGAGCGAACGGCCGAACAGACCCTACGAGTTGCCGCGTGCCTGGCCGCGTCGGAGTGCTCGGAGGAGATCACGGAAGAGATGCTGTCGGCCGCCTTCTCCCTGGTGCGCCGCAGCGTCGCCAGCGCCGTGAACCTCACCGGGACCACCCCGGACAGCGCCAAGGCAGCGCGCCCGGTCCTCACCCTGGCCGACAAGGTGCGCGCCCGGATCGAGCTGCACGGCGGCCGGGCCACCTCCTCCCAGGTACTCCCGTACGTCAACGCCACCGCCGCACAGGTCAAGGCACTCCCCGGAATCGTCGTCACCCAGGAACGGAACGGCGTCGGGCGCCCGGCCGTCGTCTTCACCCTCCGCGAGAACACCACTGTTCACCCCGAGTCGAACCGGACCGTTCCCACGCCCAGGCCGGCGGAAGCGGAGCGTGGACAGAACCGGGGAACCGTCGTGCGGATGGACTCCTACCGCCCGGCCCCCACCCCGGAACCGAAAACCGCCACGACACCGGCTGCCCGACCGGCCCCGAAGACGGTCGTCCCCCAGCAGCACGCCAAGACCACTCCGGCAGCCGCCAAGCCACTCCCGGCCGACAACCCGTTCCGTGCTCTGCTCTGACCAGCCACAGGAACCAAGAAACGCCCCCGCCAATCGCGGGGGCGTTCGTTGGTTCGGGGTGCTGGCCGGTGCAGCTCTACCCCGCTTCCGCCATGGGAACCCACACTCCGTGAATGCGTTCCGGACCGATGTCGATCCCGTCGAGCGCAAGCAGCAGGGCCGCGCGTCGCTGAAGCTGAAGCCGCTGTTCCTCAAGCTGCCTACGGTGTTCCTCGAAGCGGAGCACGTAGGGGCGGATGAGTCCGACGTCTTCACCGTTCAACGGCTCATCCGCCGCACAGGGCGCAGCGTAAGGGCTCCGGGGTTGCTCGTTCGCGGGACGTCGCCCTTCCTGCCGCTCACGGTTCACGGTGTGCAGGGGCGGAGGGTGCTCGGTGGTCCGGCGTCGCTGGCCCGTGGCGGGCAGCAGCAGCGCGAGAACAGTCCGGAGGCACGCCACGAGGGCGCGCGCGATAGAGTGACGCACGTCAACAGGTCCTATCTGTTGGCCATGCCCCGGGGGTGTTAGCGCACCCGCCGGGGTCCTTTTTCGTTTGTCAGTGAAAGACGCGTCCCTGGATGAGGAACACGCTTAAAGGGAGTTGCGATATCTGGCCCAGTCACGCGAAGCGGTGACCAGGCGAACCGTCCATGAGTCCGGGGCATCTCCGCCGATTTCCTGCCACATGGCCGCGTTGGCAACGGCGAATGCCGTTACGCCTGCGGATGGCGCTGCGCGCCATGCCGGAACACGGTTCGCCCATTGTTCCGCTGATTCCGGTGTGTGGCCTCCGGCCGCCATCAACCAGATGACCCAGTATCCGGCGTCCAGCCACGGGGCTCCACGCGTCGCCCATGCCCAGTCAACAAGGTGTGCGGAGTCGTCAACGAGTACATTGGCGTTGTTCAGGTCGGTGTGTAGCAGGGCGTTACCTGCGAAGAAATCCAGATCGGCTGGTGTCGCCGCATAGCTTTCCAGGCGCTGCTCTGCGTGCCGCAATTCAATCTCGGGGCAAGGTGTTTCGCCCAGGTGGTGCAGCAATTCGGCGACCTTTGGCAGATCCGGGGAGCCGGGCGAGTAGTCGGCGTGGCGGCCTTCCAGGAGTTCGAATCCCAGAACGTTCCACCCGGCCTCTTCCGCGTGCCAGAGAAGTTCAGGCGCGAGGTCCGTAAGGAACGGGTTGACTTCGGCTTCCCGTCGCTGTGTCCAGATACGCCTATGTTCGGATCGCATTCCCTTGACGAAATAGCCGTCGTTCTCTGTGAACACCCGTGCTGCGACCTCACTATTAAACCCTTCGCTTGCGGGCTCAGCTTTGAGGATCGGGCCGGTGTGCTTTTCAACGGCGGCGATCACTGCGGGTGGCAGCTCTTGGAAGGCGATACGAGTCGTCGGCATGGTTCCTCACACTCTCACACGACGGGCCGCGCGGACCCCACGACGAGTGAACGCCGTGGAGCCCACGCGGGACACGCGACCGGGGCGCCGGGCGCTTACCGGTACGGATTGTCGTCGTTGCAGGCGGCTGCCGTGCCTTCGGCCAGCGTCTCGACATCATCCACGATGACGAGTCCGGCAGGCTCGGGGCTCACCGGACGAAGCGGCTCCGGCTCCGCCGCCACGGGGCGGGGCGTGATCTCTACGGCTACTGCGGTCATGCGGCTTTTCCTCCATTTCCGTGCTGGCAATATGTTTCCAGTGGTGCCTTCGCTTCCTGGTAAGCCTTGGCGAGTGGTCGGCAAACTCGGCAGGTAGCCGAGAGCTTGCACCCGCCACAGCCACCGGAGCGAAGCATTTGGGCATCTGCGATTCCCGGCAGACGCAGGAGGCCCGGAAGCCCTTCAACCATCAGGTTGATGGGGTTTTCCCGGCCGACTTTGCACATGGTGACGAAGCCATGCGGGTCCACGTGAAAGAAGGTGTGCCCGGCCGGACATCCCTTGAACACGGTGGACTTGTTCAGGAAGCCCGGCGCTTGCGCGGCCAATGGCTCCGGGTTGCCGTCGTACGTCGGTGAAATATTCCCGTACTCGCTGTACGTGGTGGCGTACTCCTCCGCGATGGCGCGCATTGCTTCGATTTCGTGCGCGTTGTGTTTCGTGATAATCAGGGCAAGCTCAAGTGAAACCCCGGCTTCCTTCGCCGCCTTGAGCCCTTTCGAGAGAAGCTTGAACGCTCCCGGTTTTCGCGTCAGGGAGTCGAAACTTTCCGGAGACGCACCGTAGAGCGAGACGGTTACCTTGTGCGGCGGCATCGCCGAGAGCAGTTCAACGGTTTCCGTCTGGTGAAGTCGAGATCCGTTGGTCAGAATCTCGATCATCATCCCCATTCCGTAGGCTTCCCGGTAGGCGTCCCGGAAGTCCCGGTCAATGGTCGGCTCCCCGCCCGTGAACTGAAGCCAGAGAACGCCCGCGTCCCGAAGCATTTCGAGCAGGCGGGATTTTTCGTCGCGGGGAAGCCCTTCGAACTTCCGCTCCGCCAAGTAGCAGTGTTCGCAGTTGAAGTTGCAGCCCTTGTTGATTTCCCAGGTGGCGCGGCTGTAGTTGAGCCGGGTGACCGGGCGCACGAGGGCCGTTCCCTTGCTGGGCTCGCCGGAGATGTCAACGCCCCATGCCGTGCGGGCGGCATCAGCGAGCCAGTCAGGAACCGGCGTACCGTTCTGAACCGCTTCCGCAAGGTCGCGGTACATGGTGCTGGGGATCTGCATCCCTTTGCGGGAGCCGGGCCGCACGATGACGAACCTGTCGTGCTGCGGGCTGGCGATCACCTGGTGCATGTGTCCTCCGCTGGACCAGTTGGACCCGCCCCCTGCTGGGGGCCGTGCCGTGGGAGATGTGCGGTTTCCTCCCCGGCAGGGGGCGGGAGTCTGTCAGGCGTGCGCGTACTGCGGTGCTACTAATCTCCAGTCGGTCAGGAAATCGAGAGCGATCGGCCGGCATGACAGGGAGTAATAGACATCTGCGTCACACCGCCCCCATACGCGGTCCGGGCCGCCCGCGTTGACGCTGATGTGCCGACCGGTCACCAGGGCGGCCAACTGCACCTCCTGAAACCGGAGATCGGCCGCCCACTCACGGAAGATCCGCCCCGGGTTCGGCCCGTGCGGCCCGACCTGCCGGAGACTTCCCGGCGGGAACGGGCCACGGTCCGGAAGCGGGTCCAGGGCATCCGACAGGCGGCGCGCCTGCCTTCGCATCCATCGCAGGGCCAGACGGGGCGTGCTGGCCCGGTAGCCGCCGAGTATCCATTCCCCCTCGGCCTCCGGGCTGCGGGCCACCGTCTCGCACCAGTAGCCGTCATGGACCGTCGTCACAGCCAACCCCCGGGAATCAGCCGGTAGGGGTGGGTCTCCACAAGGCGGTAGGTGAAGTGCTCCCGGTTGCTGTCCCGGTGCTGGCGCACCCACCCAGCCGCTGACCGCCGCGCCACCTCCCGCGAGCCGGGCGCGTGCTGCCGGGGCAGCTCCACGGCCGGGCTGGACTCCCCGCACACGGCGCACTGCATCGCCACCGTGGAAGGCTCCGCGTCCGGCTCCACGTCCGCCTCCATGACGAACCGGCGGACCCCGTACACCTCCCGCATCACTGCCCCCGCAACTGGTTGAAGTGGTCCGTGATGCGAGCGCTCAGCGCTTCACGTTGCGCGTTCAGCTCCGCAAGGGTGGGGATCGCGTCGTCGGCCGCTGTCTCGGTGTCGTCGTGCTCCGTGGCGGGCGCGTGGGGCTGTTCGGTCACCGTGTCACCTCCACAGCCGCACTGCCCCGGAGAGCCGCCGCCAGGGCGCGGGCCGTCTCCACGTTGCAACGGCCCAGCTCGACCAAGGGAGGACAGGCAACGAACGGCGCACTGGGACCGATGTCCACGCAGAGCGACGGAAGCTTGATGCCAAGGACCGTCAGCACGTCTTCCAGTTCGTCACAGACCGCCTCGGCGTCCTCGATCTCGTCGTCTGCCGACTGCTGGCCCTTCGCTGCCGTCGTCATGCTCGCCACTCCGTACGCCGTCTTGTTCGTCCCTCTTGTGGGGCGGGTACTTACGTTGTGTACCCCCACCATCACGGCTGCGGCGTACTCTCAACAGGGGTAAGAGGTTTCCAAACCATTTGGAAAGCAAGGGGGTTGAACGCATGAGCGAGCTGTCACCCGAGCCCGCGAACGGGCTGGAGTGGTTCGGGCAGGAGCTAGCGGCGGCCCTGGCACACCATGGGGCCACCCAGCGGGAACTAGCCGACTTCACCGGCTACAAGGAGCCGTACGTGTCCAAGGTGAAGAACGGCAAGGCGCTGCCCTCACCCGCGTTCGCGGCAGGCTGTGACCGCTTCTTCAACACCTCGGGGTACTTCGCGCGGCTGCTGGTCAGGGTCTCGCAGCACGGACACCCGGAATGGTTCGTGCCCTATCTCCGCCTGGAGGAGAAGGCGGAACAGATTCTCGACTTCTCCCCGTTCCTGGTCATGGGCATCTTGCAGACACCGGAGTACGCCGAAGCTCTCTTCCGGGCCGCCCACCCCCGGGACACCGATCACGTGATCAAGGAGAAGGTAGCTCTCCGACTCCAGCGCCGAACCGTCCTGGAGCGTCCAGACCCGCCCGTCCTGTGGATCATCCTGGATGAGTCCTGTCTGCGCCGGGAAGTCGGCGGGCGCGCGGTGATGCGCCAGCAGATGGAACACTTGCTGGCCGAGGCGCAGGGACCGAACGTCACGGTCCAAGTGCTGCCCTACGACTCGGGTGCACCTCCGGCTGCCGAAGCCTTTACGCTTCTGACGTTCGGTGACGACGACGGGGCGCCGGTCCTCCACTCGGAGGCTCAGGGGTTGGGTCGCGTGATCGACTCAGCGTCCGTCGTCCGGACCGGCACCGACCGGTTCGAGCGTCTGCGCGCTGATGCACTGTCCCCGGAGAAGTCCCTCCGCGCGCTGCGTGAGGCGATCAAGGAGTACGCACGATGAGCAACATAGAGGGCACGCCGATGGTGTGGGTCAAGTCCACTTACAGCAGTGGCGACGGCGGACAGTGCATCGAGTGGGCGCCCGCGCACGCTGCGGCGCATGGCGTCGTTCCCGTCCGCGACAGCAAGGCCCCCCAGCGGGCCGGTCTCCGCGTCTCGCCCGCAGGCTGGGCCGGGTTCGTCACTGCGGTGAAGAACGGCGAGCTGGGCGCCGTCTGAGCCGTGGACCACGTGACCAACGCATGACCAACAGCGGTCGGGACTACCCGCAAAAGACCAGGTAACAGGCGGCAAACCGGTACCGCCCCGGGTGGCCGCCGAGTGGGTGTTTGCGCAGGTCAGCGGCCCGAAAGCCGAGAGTGCGCGAGGAGAGTTCAACTCCCCCCTCGCGCACAGCGAGCGGTTCGCGGAACTGCTCGGTGAGAAGAACAGGGCCCCCGCTCCGGAGAAATCCGGAGCGGGGCTTCCTTGTTGTGCGCCCATGGCTGTGTGCACGCACCACGCTGTTCGCGCCGGGCGGACGGCGCACCCGCGGTGAATTCCGTCACAGCACGCCCCCGGCTCTCCCGGGCAGCCGCCACGAGGGCCGCCCCGGCCCGGAACACCGGCCGGCGATCGCCCCTCGTACCGGGAGGCTCCGGGGATGCCCGTCCGTGCGCCCGCCCCGGTCGGCCGGGACGGGCGCACGCCGGACTACTCGGGCCCGCCGCCCAGCGCCGTCCGCACACCTTCTCCCTCCCAGCCGTTGTCGGTGCGCCACAGGACCTTGACACCGAGGACCCGCTGAATCGCGTCCGCGGACCACTCCTCGGCGGGCGGCTGGGAGAGCACCAGGAAGAGACCGTCGGCCGGGGCGGCCAGGGTGTGGTTGATCTCCCTCAGGCGGGCCGCCCCCGAGCGGAGGTCGGCGTGGGAGGCCAGACCGGCGCCGAGAACCTCGTAGAGGTGGTGGCCGCGGCTCGTGACGCAGCTGACATCCACGGCCGGTGAGTCGTCCGGCTCCAGGTCCGCCCGCAGCAGGGCCGCCTTCAGTTCGAGCCGGACGGCCTCGTGGGTCTTGCAGACGCGGTCGGCGGCCGCCGAGTCCTCCAGGGCCCGGCGCAGGCCGCCGTCGTCCGGTGCGGTCTGCGGGTCGGCGGGCTCGGCTGCGGTGTCGGGCACGGCGTCGGTTTCCTTCGGCTCGGGCGGTAGCTGGTCTGCGGGGGTCTGGTCGTCGTGCTCCGCCTCCGGGGGGCCGGCGGACGTCAGGCGCCGCTCCAGGGTCTGCCGGGCCTCCTCCAGTGCGTGGGCCCACCCGCTGCGCTCCAGGTCCCTCCGGATCAGGTCCGGGGCGGGGGTGCCGGAGGCGAGCGCGCGGCCGGTGGTCACGGCGAGGTCCCGCAGCAGGGTCAGGGCGGCCCGGTCCGGGGAGCCGAGCACCCGCCACACGTCCAGCCAGTCGTGCTGGTCCAGGCGCAGGCAGCGGTTCGCCATGCCCTTGAGCTCGGCCAGTCGGGCCCGGGCATCCTCCGGGACGCGCCCGTCGGCCAGTTCGCCGAGGGTGCCGAGCGCGGCGGCGTAACGGACGGCCATCTTGGGCGAGATGGGCGAGCGGCCCCGCTGGTCGGTGGTGACGAAGCTGACCTGGGAGGCGTGCCGGAGCACCCAGGCGTCCAGTTCGGCCCCCGCCTGTGGGGGCGCGGAGCCGTGCCGCACGGCCATGAGCAGTGGGCGGCCGGTGGGCGGCGAGAGGGCCTCGACCTTGAAGTTCCCGCCGGTGGTGTGGCCGACCACCCGGACCCGGATGTCCGAGCCGATCTCCGGCAGCCCGCCCGTCGCCTCCTGCGGAGCGGCCGTCGGCGGCGGGCCGCCCGCGGCGTCCCCGCCCGTGCCGGTGCCGGTGAGGGCCGCGGGCAGCGGGGCGGTGTGCAGGACGGTCAGGCTCTGGGTGCTGCGGGTCAGGGCGACATACAGCTGGCGCAGCCCGGCCGGTCCGCGGCCGGCGATGGTGGCGGGCTCCACGACGAGCACGTGGTCGTACTCCATGCCCTTGGCCCGGGCGGCGGGTGGCACCGTCACCGCCTCGCGCTCCGCGGCGCTGATGCCCTCGGCCTCGTCCAGGCGGCGGGTGATCTCGCCGAGCCAGTCGGAGTCGTCGGGGACGATCACGGCCACCGACCGCAGCGTTCTGCCGTCACTGGTGCCGACGAGGCGGGTGACGTGGGCGACGACGTCGTCCAGCAGCTTCCAGGGCTCGGTCGCCACCACCTCGACGGCGTTCTCCCCGGCCTCGCGCACCGCCCGCGGATACGGCGTGCCGGGGGCGACCTCGCGGGCCAGCGGGGCGACGAAATCCATGATCTCTTTGGGCACCCGGTAGCTGGTGTCCAGCTCCTCGGGCCGCCAGTCGCCGTGGTCGGACAGCAGGGCGCCCAGACGGTTCCAGTCGGTGTAGGTGTGCGGGCCGGTGGCCTGCGCGAGATCACCGAGGACGGTCATCGAGCCGTTCACCGCACAGCGGCGGCGCAGGGAGCGGGCCTGCATGGGCGTCAGGTCCTGCGCCTCGTCGATGACGATGTGGCCGTAGCGCCGGGGGGCCTCCCCGGAGATGAGGTGGCGCAGCTCCTCCAGGCAGACCCGGTCGTCCACGGTCCACGGGTCGTCGGCGGCGGTGGCGGCCCGGGGGCGGTGCAGGGCGGCCTGCTCCTCCTCGTCGAGGAGGCTGTCGGCGCAGGTCCGCAGCAGGGCGGGCGAGTCGTACAGGGTGCGCAGGCACTCCCTGGCGCCGGGAGAGGGCCAGACCCGCTCGACGAGGCGCTCGACCCGGCGGTTGCGCTCCAGGTCGCGTCGGATGGCGGTGTCCTGGCCGCGGCGCGGCGCGACGGCGACGAGCTCCCGCAGGAGGCGGTCCACCAGCAAGGTGCGGAAGCGGTCCCGGCGCTCGCGGTAGGCGCCGTCGCCCTGCCGGGCCTCCTCGACGAGGGCGAGGAGCGACGGGCGCGGGACGCGCAGCGTGGTGCTCCCCGCGGTGACGGTGAAGGCGGGCTCGTCGCCCTCGAAGGACGGTGCCGCGGTGAGCTCGTCCACGGCCTCGGGCCGGCACTCGCTCTCCACGCGCCGCCGCAGCACGGCGGCCATGCGCTCGTCGGACTTCACCAGTCGGGCCCGCGGGGTGTCCTCGCCCGCGCCCTGGCCGTCCCACAGTCGGCTCAGCTGCACGGCGTTGACGTCGCGGACGCCGAGCGTGGGCAGCACCTGCCCGACGTGGTCGAGGAACGCCCGGTGCGGGCCGATGACCAGCACGTCCTGGGCCTTGACGTGCTCGTTGTGGATGAGCCAGGTCACCCGGTGCAGGCCGACCGCGGACTTGCCGGTGCCCGGCCCGCCCTGCACGATCAGGACGTCCGAGGGCGAGCCGGTGACCAGTGCCATCTGGTCGCGGCGGATGGTCTCGACGATGTCCCGCATGCCGCCGTGCCGGGAGCGCTGCAGCTCGCGCAGGAGGAAGTCGTCGGGCTGCGCGGGCCTGCGCCGCGCGCGCCGGGCGACGTCTCCCGGAGTGGCGGCGGGCAGTGCGGGCGCCTCCGGCTCCCGGGTCGCGGTGGCGGGCGGACCGGCCGGGACGTCCCGCCCCGCGTCGTCCGCCGGCTCCCGGGGCGCCGGCACGGTGAGGGCGGCGGCGATCTCGTCGTAGTAGTCCTCGACGATGCGCTGCGAGCAGCGCAGTTGCCGGCGCAGAAGCACCTCGCCGGGCTCCGAGGGCAGCGCCTCGGCCCACTTCCTGGCGGCCGGGCTGGTCCACAGCACGACCACCGGGTCGCCGGTCTCCGGGTCGCGGACGCCGCGCCGGCCGACGTACCAGGTCTCGGGTGCGCCACCGGGCTCGTCCTGGACGTCGACGCGGCTGACGACCAGCGAGGCGCCGCCGAGTCCGTCGTAGGCCGCGGCCCGTTTCTCGGTCTCGACCCGGTTCGCGTAGCTGTCCTTGCCGCTGGCGGACGCGGTGGCGGCCGACACCCCGGTCATCTCGGCCAGCCGCGCCTCGTAGCAGTCGTAGGCGCGGTGCACCGCCTTCTGTTCGAGGGCGATGATGTCGTCGCGCGTGGTGGTGCCCATGTCCGTCCCCTCCCTGGAAGCACCCAGAGGATGCCGGTGCCCGGCTCCCACCGGGCACCCGCCTCAGACCTATCAGAGAACGCTGTCACTGACGACCCGTCAGCAAGCCGGTTCTATACCGCCCTTGGAGGCCGCTCACTGCGCGGAGGTGAAGCACAGGTGCGGTCGGTCCGGGTTCTTCGAATCCCGGACCGCTACGCCACCTCCGGGCAACGGCGCGAGCTCGGACCACTCACCGGAGTTGGCCGTGAGGCTGCCCTTCTGCCGGCTCAGCTCGTTCGGGTTGATGGCGTACAGGTCCTGTCTTTCCCTCAGCTTCCTTGTCGCCGATGTGAGCGTGACGAAGCGCTTCTACGCCAGCGAGGGGGCGCGTAGGAGCTCATTGGTTCACGGGAGCAGAAGGTTGCGCTGTCCGTCGTGTATGCCGCTGGTGAAGGCGCGGTAGTCGTCCTCGGAAAGGATGAGGGTCTGGGCGGCCGGGTCGCCTACGTCCTTCGAATCGCGCAGCGCGACTACTCCGTCGACGAAGGCGACTTCCAGGCAGTTCTGGCTGCCGTTGCTGAGGTCGCTCTTGACCCACGCGGCATTGGTGAGGTCCAGCTCTCTGATCACGAGTAGCGCTCCTTGATGACGGTGTGAATGTGATCGCGGGACGCTCGCACGTTGAGCGCTTCGCTCCTGAGGTGGTTGAAGCTGGTTTCGTACCGTGCGAGATGCCTATCTTCCTCCAGATGCAGGGAGGTTGTCATCGGCTCCACGACGGCAACAGGAGGGCCCGCGGGGAAGTGCAGCAGGCGAAAGGCGCCGTCGATGCTGGACTCCGGCGCCTGTGACTCCGCCGGACACGACGATGCACCGAGGGAATGGACTGCCACGGAGGGCAGCCGAAGCGAAAGATACTGCCACCTATCTCACTACGAGTGGCACGCGCAGGGCCGAAGAGTCTCTCGGTCCTGAGATGGGAGTGGAGGAACGGCAGTCGGTCACGCCGCAGGCTTTGAGGGCGAGACGTCTCGCCATGGTGGGGGGGCAAGAGAACCGGGCCCCGGAGTCCGGTACGAGCTCGTGGTTCCTTGTGCGTCTGTGTCCCGCGTCGCAGGTCCTCGGGGCCGGGGGCGAGGGTGTAGGGGTCGGCGTGCCAGGCCGGACCCATGTCGGTGAAGTGCCGCGGGTCGTCCTTGTCGCCGGTGACGACCAGCGCGGGCGTGGTCATGGTGGAGAAGTGGCAGCACGCCGGCCCTGATCCGGGGCTCGGCCAGGTGCACCACGTGCCCGGTGTCGGGGTCGGCGAGCCCGGCCCCCAGGAGGAGGGCGGCGGTGAAGCCCCCGAGCGAGTGTCCGGCGAGGCCGGCTTTGGTGCGGTCGATCCGTCCGGCGAGCTGCGGCACGGCGTTCTCGATCACGTCGAGCCGGTCGAGGATGTGCGTCATGTCCTCGGCGCGGGAGCGCCAGAAGGAGGGCGCGCCAGGGGCGTCGGCGACCAGGTGGCTCAGCGTCCTGGAGGTGAGGTGGGTGGGCTGGACGACGACGAATCCGTGTGCGGCCCAGGAGTTGGCGAGCGGCGCGTAGCCGTTGAGCGAGGAGAGGTGGTTCGAGGGGCCGTGGCCGTGGGAGAGGAGGACGACGGGCAGGCCGGTTCCGGTCGCGGGTGCGGAAACCCGCACCTGCAGGTCCACCGGGCGTCCGGGCACGGAGAGGACGACGGGGCTGTAGGACAGGACCGGGATGGGGGTGTCCAGGCATGCGGTGGCGGTGGCGGTGGATGTGCTCACGATGGGGTTCCCTTCGGTGGCGCCCGCGGGCCCGCCGGTCTCCTGCGGGCCGGCGGGCGGGCAGGACGGGCGGGCGCGGCCCGCTTGCTAAGCTGAAACGGAGCGCCGCTCCGGCAAGTATCCGGAGCGCTGCTCCGCTTTGCCAATCGGCGTGGAGGGGCGGCGCGATGACCACCGACGACCCGGCGGGGGAGCCGCCGTCCCGGAGCAGACGGGCCGATGCCCTGCGCAACCGGGAGACGGTGCTCTCCGCCGCCGCCGAGGTCTTCGTCACCTCCGGCGTCGACGCGCCGATCCGGCAGATCGCGGCCCGGGCGGGCGTCGGAATGGCCACGATCTACCGCCACTTCCCGACCCGGGCGGACCTCGTCACCGCTGTCTACCGCCACCAGATCGAGGCATGTGCCGAGGCCGGGCCGGACCTGCTGGCCCGCGCGGACTCGCCGTTCGACGCGCTGCGCCAGTGGGTAGACCTCTTCGTCGACTTCCTGGTCACCAAGCACGGACTCGCCGACGCCCTGCGGTCCGACAGCGACCGCTTCGCCGCGCTGCACGACCACTTCCTCGACCGCCTGCTGCCCGTCTGCGCCCAGCTGCTCGACGCCGCGGCCGAGGCCGGTGACATCAGGCCCGGCGTCCAGCCGTACGAGCTGATGCGCGGCATCGGCAACCTCTGCGGCGGACGCGACGACGACCCCCGCTACGACCCCCGGCGCCTGATCGCCCTCCTCCTCCAGGGACTTCGCCGGCCCCACGCGTCCTGACCCCGGCGAGCAACATCGCGGCCACCACCCGTGACATGCTCTGGCCCGAGACGGGTCGGTGTACCGAAGGCGTCACGCCGGGTTCTCGGTAATCCAAGGGCTGCAGGGACCACCCTGCGGACCAGCCCGCACGCCCTCGTGAAGAGGGTGGCGCTCCCTATACTTGCCTCATGGACAGGGACCTGGAGCGCGCCGCCGTCGTCGCACTGCTGCGGCGAGGCAATCGCTCCTGGCCGGAGCTGACCGACCAGATCGAGAGTGTCGGCAGTACCCGCGAAGTTCTGGAGAGCGGGCTCGACGTCTCGGGGCAGGGCGCCCTGTTCGAGGCTGGGCCCGACGTGGACCTTGAGGCGGTCCTCGCCGAGATCGCGGCATGGGAACGCGAGGGTATGCGCCTGGTGACCATCCTCGACAAGGACTATCCGCTCTATCTGCGATTGGTCCACCAGCGCCCGCCGTTCCTGTTCCTGCGAGGAACATCCCTTGAGGAGGATCTGCGGGTCGCCGTTGTCGGTACCCGGACGCCTACGCCGGAGGGGATCGCTCACGCTCGTGCCATCGCGGGTGGACTTGCCGAGCGCGGCGTCACCGTCGTCAGTGGCCTTGCCGCAGGTATCGACACCGCTGCTCACGGCACCGCTCTCGCTGTAGGCGGCCGGAGCGTCGCGGTCATCGGGACAGGGCTTCGCCGGACCTATCCGGCCCAGAACGCCCGTCTGCAGCAGGAGATCGCGGAGCGCGGCCTGGTGATGTCCCAGTTCTGGCCGGATGCCCCTCCCACGAAGACGTCGTTCCCGATGCGCAACGCCGTGATGAGTGGCTACAGCCTGGCCACGGTCGTGGTTGAGGCGGCTTACCGCAGCGGCGCCCGTATGCAGGCCCGCCTGGCTCTGGAGCACGGCCGTCGAGTCTTTCTCATGCGCTCCCTCATGACCCACGAATGGGCCCGGGAGTATGCGCGCAGGCCCAATACCACCGTCATCGACGGTCCGGACGACGTTTTCCGTCAGCTCGGTTCTCTCGTCCCCGCCGCGGGCGAGCTGACCTGGGCCTAGCCCACGAGCTCCATGGCAACTGTCAACGAGTTGACTGATCGATACGCGAACGTTCTCGTTCACCCCTTACCACCGGGCCCGGGGGTTTGCCAGGTGTGCCGAGGTACGGCGAAGCCGGGCTTCTCCACCTGCTGGCAGTGCAAAGAGGCGAAGGAAGTCCTGGGGCCGGGCACCGCCGACGCGGTGATTCCTGTAAGCCTGGCTCTCAAGAACGAGCAGTACGCCAATGAACTGTGGCGCTACAAGAACACCATGGGTGCTCAGCAGCAATACTTCCGGACCGGACTGGCCGCGGTCCTGTGGCGGTTTCTCGGCCTGCACGAAGGCTGCGCTGCGGCTCGCTGCCATGTGTCCGGCTTCGGCATCGTCACGACTGTGCCCAGCACCAGGAAGCGCGAGGACCATCCATTGCGCACAATGGTGGCCCGCACCGTCGGGATCACGCGTGACCGGCATCGTGATCTGCTCACGCCCACACCCGGCGCGGCCTCGCTCGGTCGTGCGGCCTCCGTCGCGCTACGTCTCGTCGGTGCTCCGTGGGGAGAACGTCCTCCTCATTGACGACACGTGGACCACCGGCCACCATGCGCAGTCAGCTGCGGCGGCCCTGAAATCGGCTGGGGCAGGTAGCGTCGCCATCGTTGTCCTCGGCCGTCATCTCAACCGCACGTTTGGTGACACCGAGTGGCTCGTGGAACAGGCCCGTCTGCGCAGCTTCTCGTGGGATGCCTGCGCGTTCCGGCGCTGGAGCCACGTGTGAGTGCGACCTGACCACCTCCACTGTTCACCCCGGGAAGAGCCAGCCGTTGCCGGATGGCGTGCGACCGGGCGCGTGGCGAGCGGCAGAACGGTGAACGGTGCTTCTATCGTTTGAGGTTCGCGAACCGGAGGGACGGGGGAGGCCGATGGGTGCGGGTGGCTGGTCGCCGGGCAGGCTCGACCGGATGCGGCGGGTACTGACGGGGCATGTGGACAGTGGCCGGGTGCCCGGTCTGGTGGCGCTGGTCTGCCGGCGCGGCGAGGTCCGGGTGGAGGCGCTGGGCGCGATGGCGGCCGGTGGCGGGTCGATGCGTGAGGACGCGGTTTTCCGGATCAGTTCGATGACGAAGCCGATGCTGGCCGTCGCGGCGATGATCCTGGTGGAGGAATGCCGTCTGCGTCTCGACGACCCGGTGGACGGGCTGCTGCCCGAACTGGCGGCCCGCCGGGTCATGCTGCGGCCGGACGGCCCGCTGGGGGACACCGAGCCCGCGCTGCGGCCGGTCACCCTGCGCGATCTGCTGACCCACCGGATGGGCTTCGGGATCCTTCTCGCGCCACCCGATCAGTACCCGGTCCAGCGGGCCGTCGGTGAGCTGGAGTTGTGCCAGGGCCCGCCCAAGCCGGCCACCCCGCACGGCCCGGACGAGTGGATGCGACGGTTCGGTACTCTGCCGCTGATGCATCAGCCGGGCGAACGGTGGATGTACCACACGGCGTTCGACGTGCTGGGCGTGCTCCTGGCGCGCGCCTCCGGGCAGCCGCTGGAAGAGTTCCTGCGCGAGCGCCTCTTCGAGCCGCTGGGCATGACCGACACCGGCTTCCACGTCCCGCCCTCCGCCCTGGACCGGCTGACCACCAGCTACGCGAGGGACCCGGAGACGGGCGGGCCGGCACTCTACGACGGCGTCGAGGACAGCCAGTGGAGCCGTCCCCCGGTGTTCCCCTCCGGCGCCGGCGGACTGGTTTCCACCGCGGCCGACTGCCTGGCGTTCGGGCAGATGCTGCTGCGCGGCGGCAGGCACGGCGGGGTGCGCGTCCTGTCGCGGCCCTCCGTGGAGCTGATGACCACCGACCAGCTGACCCCGGCCCACAAGGCCCGGTCGGCCTTCGGGGCAGGGTTCTGGGACAGCCGGGGCTGGGGGCTCGGGATGTCCGTGGTGACCCGGCGCGACCAGGTGGGGACCGTACCGGGACAGTTCGGATGGAACGGCGGGCTCGGCACCTCCTGGTACTCCGACCCGGCCGAGGAGATGACGGGCGTCCTCCTCACCCAGTGCATGGAAGGGGCAGAACTGTCCCCGGTGGAGGCCGACTTCTGGACCTGCGCCTACCAGGCCGTGGACGACTGACGCGCCACCCGCCCGGTCCGGGCCCGCAGGCGCTCCGCTCCGGTTCCTTCCGTACGGAGCCCTGGCCCTGACCGGTGCCGCAGCGCACCGCGCCTCCGCCATGGCAGGACTCAGGGTGATGGTCACATCACCCTTGGTCTCCACGAACGAGTTAATTCACTCTGCGGGACACATGACGTGCCCGGACGTTGGGGACAAACCGGCCATCCAGCGTCGACTTGAGGCGGTCGCCGGGCGACCGCCGAGGGAGGGGAGCCGGTATGAGCAGTGCCGATCCCGTGCGGGCCTGTACGTTCACGCACGTCGAGGGCCTGGAGTTCGATCCCCAGCTGAGACAGCTGATGACCGAGGCGCCGCTCTCCCGGATCCAGCTCCCCTTCGGTGAAGGCGTCGCCTGGCTGGCCACCCGCTACGAGGACGTGCGCGCGGTCACCACCGACCGCCGGTTCAGCCGCGCGGCGGTGATCGGGCGCAACTTCCCCCGGATGACCCCGGAACCGATCGTTCAGGACGAGGCGATCAACGTGATGGACCCACCGGAGTACAGCAGGCTGCGCCGGCTGGTCTCCAAGGGCTTCACCAACCGGCAGGTCGAGGAACTGCGGCCGGCCACCCAGCGGATCGTCGACGGCCTGCTGGACGGCATGGAGGAACACGGCCCCCCAGCGGACATCGTCCGCCACCTGGCCGACCGCCTTCCGATGACCACCATCTGCGAACTGCTGGACATCCCCGAGGACGACCGGCCCGAGCTGCGTCGCCGTGCGGTGGCGCTGATGTCCTTCGGGGCGGGCAACCGGGACGCCCAGGCGCAGGCCAAGGCCGAGCTGCGCGCCTACTTCACCGAGCTGACCGCAAAGCGCCGCCGCTCCCCCGGCGAGGATCTGCTCAGCCGGCTCGCTCTGGCCAGGGACGGCGAGGAGCTGCTGGACGACCGGGAACTGGCCGTCATGGGCATGGTGCTGCTGGTCACCGGCCACGACACCAGCACCTACCAGATCAGCAACATGACCTACACCCTGCTCACCCATCCCGAGCAGCTCGCGAAGCTGCGGGCGCAGCCCGAGCTGCTGCCGGACGCCATCGAGGAGCTGCTGCGGTTCATCCCGTTCCGCAAGGGCGTGGGCATCCCGAGGATCGCCACCGAGGACGTGGAGATCGGCGGAGTGATGATCCGCGAGGGGGACACCGTGCATGTCTCCTACCTCACGGCCAACCGGGACGACGGGGCGTTCGACCAGCCCGACGAGCTGCTGCTGGACCGCGAGGGGGCCGCCCAGCACATGACGTTCGGCTGGGGGACGCACCACTGCATCGGCTCGCACCTGGCCCGGATGGAGCTCCAGGTGGCGATCGGCTCGCTGCTGTCCCGCTTCCCCGGCCTGCGGCTCGCTGTCCCGCCCGAGCAGGTGGAGTGGAACACCAGCTCGATCTGGCGGTATCCGCACGCGCTCCCGGTCGCGTGGTGACCGGGAGGTGAGGGGGATGGCGACACTGTGCAGGCCGGCCGTGGACGTGCCGGAACACGTGATCACGATGGAGCAGACCCTGGACATGGCGCGCGATCTGCACGCCGGACATTCACAGCTGCCCCTGGTGCTGCGGCTGATCGAGAACACCGGGGTGCGCACCCGGCACATCGTCCAGCCCGTCGAGGAGACGCTGCGGCACCCGGGTTTCGAGCGGCGCAACGCTCTCTACGAGGCAGAGGCGAAGGCGCGGGTGCCGCCGGTGGTCAGCAGGGCGCTGCTCAACGCCGGGCTGGAGCGGCGCGACATCGACCTGATCATCTACGTCTCCTGCACGGGCTTCATGATGCCGTCGCTCACGGCCTGGCTGATCAACACCATGGGGTTCCGCGGCGACACCCGGCAGCTCCCGGTCGCCCAGCTCGGCTGTGCCGCCGGCGGTGCGGCGATCGGCCGGGCGCACGACTTCTGCCTGGCCTACCCGGAGGCCAACGTCCTGATCGTGTCGTGCGAGTTCTGCTCGCTGTGCTACCAGCCCACCGATCTGGAGGTCGGTTCGCTGCTGTCCAACGGGCTCTTCGGCGACGCGATCTCCTGCGCGGTGGTGCGCGGCCGCGGCGGCGAGGGCATGCGGCTGGAGCGCAACGGCTCGCACCTGGTGCCGGACACCGAGAGCTGGATCTCCTACGGGGTACGGGCCACCGGCTTCCACTTCCTGCTGGACAAGCGGGTGCCGGCCACCATGGAGATGCTGGCCCCCGCCCTGCGGTCGCTGTCGCAGGAGCACCGGTGGGACGTGTCGGCTCTCGACTTCTACATCGTGCATGCGGGCGGCCCGCGCATCCTGGACGACCTGTGCCGGTTCCTGGAGGTGGAACCGTCGATGTTCCGGTTCAGCCGGGCGACGCTCACCGAGCGCGGCAACATCGCCAGTTCGGTGGTGTTCGACGCCCTGGACCGGCTGTTCGCCAAGGGCAGGCTGCCGGACGGCGCCCGCGGACTGGTCGCCGGTTTCGGTCCCGGCATCACCGCGGAGATCGCCCTGGGCAGCTGGTCCGCGGGCCCCGGGGACGCGCCGGACACCGCCACCCGCGCCGTCGTGGAGCGGGCCGACGGGCCCGCCGGGTCCCCGGTGGCACCGGAGGGCGGTCCGGCCCCGGGAAACGTTTCGGCGGACCGGCCTTCGTCCATCCCGATCCCGGCCCCCTCCCCTCCCCGGTGACCCGGGCCGGGGCGGGCGGAGCCCGCTGTCCGCGGTGTCCGCGCCCCCTTGGTTCGGCCCGGCGCCCCCGCCGCCCGTAGGCTTGCGAGTGTGACGACACCGCAGGACCGGCAGACCGGGGAGCAGGACACGGACGGGCAGGAGACCGGCGGGCAGTCAGCCGCCGGAGCCGGGACCGAACGGCTGGAGAAGGCCGTGCGGGCGGCCGAGAACGCGCTGATCGAGTTCGAGATCGCCGTGGAGACGTTCCGGGTCGAGGTGGAGAACTTCTCCCGGCTGCACGAGGAGCGGCTCGGCCCGCTCTACGCCCGGCTGGAGGAGCTGGACGCCCGGATCGCCGAGGCGCAGGCCGACCGCACCGGCGACCCGGAGGACCGGCGCCGCGCCAAGGAGGCCCGGGCGCTGGTGTCGCCGATGCCGAGCGTCTCCGCCCTCTTCGAGGGCTGGCTGGACTCCGACGGCATGTCGCAGGAGGCCGCCGCGATGCTCAGTGAGCGGTCCGTGCAGTCGCCGCCGCGGGTGCGGCCGGGCGAGGATGCCCGCAAGCTGTTCCGAGAGCTGGCCCGCAAGGCCCACCCGGACCTGGCCCGTACGGACGCCGAGCGCGACCGGCGCGGAGCGTTCATCGCCCGCGTCAATCTCGCCTACTCGCGCGGTGACGCCGAGGAGCTGCGGGAGCTGCTCGCGGAGTGGGAGGCGGGGCCGGCCCCGGAGCAGCCGCGGCCGGCCCGCGGCGAGGAGCTGTTCGCCCGGCTGGAGTGGCTGGCCCGCCGCAAGGAGCTGCTGACGGAGGCCGCGGGCGCGCTGGAGGACAGTGCGATCGCGGCCATGCTGCGGATGGCCCCCGACGACCCGGACGGCCTGCTGGAGGAGGTCGCCGCCGGGCTGCGCACCCAGATCGACGAGCGCGAGCGGCAGCTCGCCGAGCTGCTGGCGGGCTGACCGCGCCCGCCGCCGACGGCACGTGGCGGGAACAGGCCGCCCGGGATGATCAGAGTCGCCGTCTGCCCTAGGGTCGGCGGCATGAACTTCGCGCAGTATCCCTCTGTCACCGTCGACGGCATCCCCGACGGCGCCTTTCTGCTGGACGTCCGGGAGGACGACGAGTGGGCGGCCGGGCACGCCGACGGCGCGCTGCACATTCCGATGGGCCAGGTCGTCCTGCGCTTCGGCGAGATCACCGAGCGGGCCGCCGACCGCCGCGTGTATGTGCTGTGCAAGGTCGGCGGGCGTTCCGCCCAGGTCACCGCCTACCTGGTGCAGCAGGGTCTGGACGCGGTGAACGTCGACGGCGGCATGCAGGCCTGGCAGTCCGCCGGCCGCCCCCTGACCAGCGACACCACCGACTCCCCCTTCGTGGCCTGAGGAACCGGGCCCTGTTCCGACGGGCGGGTTGGCGGAACAGGGCCCGGTCGGTGCGGTCCGCTCACGGCGCGGGGCAGGGATCGGTGGGGATGCGTGCGTGGAGGTGCATGTCGTGCCGGCCGTCGGCGTGCACCATGGCGCTGCGCCGGACGCCCTCCTGAACGAAGCCGGACTTCACGGCCACCCGGCAGGACGCCTCGTTGTGGACCGAGTGCGCGAGTTCGAGCCGCCGGAACCCGATGTCGTCCAGGGCCCAGCCGGCCAGCGCCCGCAGCGCCCGGGTGGCGACGCCGGTGCCACGGGCTTCCGGCAGCACCCAGTACGCGCATTCGGCGGCCCCGTGCAGGAGGTCCATCCAGCGCAGCGACATCCGGCCGAGCACCTCGCCGTCCACGTCGTCGCCCCGCGTGATGGCCCACTGGGCGGCCCGCTCGGCCTCCCAGTGCCCGGCGGAGTCCGTGATCCACCGGCGGGCCTCCTCCGGTGTCGCCACCTGGCGCATGTGCCAGCGCCCGATCCCCGGGTCCTGGAAGGCGCGCACCAGCACGGGCGCGTCCCCCGCCCGCCACGGCCGCAGAACGAGAGAGCCGTCCCGCGAGGCGATCGAAGGCTGCGCGCCCGAGGAGAGGCTGCCGGCGGGGACGGTGAACGGTATGGCACAGGGCATGCGCCGCATCATCCCTCACGGTGCGCCGTGGGACACTTACCGCTGGTCGGATGACCGGCCGCTGCGGACCGTGCCACCGAGGCTCCTCACCAAGGGCTCGGTTCCGCGGTCGCGGCGCTGGGCGAGCGTACTGGGGGGCGTGTGATGTCGCTGAGCTATGAAGGGCTCTGCCACCTGCGATTGGGGAATCTCGCTGCTGCCGTACTGGCATGGGAGGAGGTGGCCAGGGACCTCAAGTCGCAGGCTGAGGAGGCTCGCACGGGCATGCGGGCGAAGACGCTGGCTGCCCGCTGGCGGGGAGAGAACGCCGAGGTGTCCAGAGCGTTCATCCTCACCGCTGCGAACCGGTTCGCTGCCGCCCATAGCCAGGCCCAGAGCATGCACAACATCCTGCGGGACTTGCATGACACCTTGGAGGCGCAGAAGCGGCGACTTCACGAGCTGGCAGAGGAAGCCCGCGGCCACGGCCTGTACATCCAGAGGGACGGGACCGTTATCCCCCAGGAGCAGGGCCCTTATGCCCCGGACTATCTGGAGACGTCTCCGCAGAACCGCCCGCAGCCGGCGTGGGCCGGCCGGTTGCCTGCCCGGGAGCCGTCGGGCAACCCCGAGGCCGCTGAGGCGATAGTTGTGCGAATGAGGGAGATTCTGCTTGCTGCCGAAACGGCCGACTCCGACCACGCTCGCGCTCTGATGCATCTGGCCGGGGAAGACGAGGACCACTTCACAGGCCATTCCTTCGACGGCATCGACGACGCCCGTGATGCCTTGGGAAGCGGCGCGAGTATGGCGGCTGCGGATGTAATCGACCTGATCGAGAGTGGTCAGCATCTGACTGATGCCGGTCTGGCGGATCTCTGTGACTATGTGCATCAATGGAGTCATGATCCTGATTTTTCCGAAGCTCTGGCGCTGGGGATGGGGCCGGAGGGAACACTTGCTTTCTGGGGCGAACTGATGGATGCCCGCAGGAGTCAAGGTGCCAGTCCTGAACGTGTGGAAATGCTGGGCGATCTGCACGAACATCTGGGTACGACGCTGGGTTTGGCGACCCGGAGCGACTCTGCTGCCATGAGCGTGTGGAAAGAAGAGATCATTGGATTGGGTGCCCGGCGTGACCCGAGTGTGCAGGGAGGGCCCTACGGATTTCAGGTCATGAGCAGTCTGATGCTTCACGGTGAGTGGGACGGTCGGTTCCTCCAGGACTACGGAGCTGGTTTGGTTTCCGTCGAGCGTGAATGGGACGAGGTCGGTACGCTCTGGGGCGACCCGGCATCCTTGCGGCTGGGAGACCCCTATGGGCCTGATGCATTTCTTGCCCTGGATCAGGGGAAGTTCCCCCACGACCCGGTAACAGGTTTCATGGCAGCGCTGAGTCGCGATCCGGAAGCGGCCACCTCGTTCTTCAGTGCCAGGCACCCGGAGGATTTCGCCGATTACTTCTTGTTGAGCCGGGAGCTGGGTGAACTGACTTATGAACAGGCCGAGAGCGGTGGGCTCGCCTCGCGCCATGCGGTCGGTGAGGCTCTGTACGCTGCGACGACCGGACTGAGCCCGGCGGACTCTCTGGGCGAGAACCGGGTCGAGCCCGGTCCTGAGCACCGGGAGCTTTTCGAGAGAACACTCTCCCTCCTCGCGCCGTCCGGGAAGGACTTCCCTCCTGAACTCCGGGAGCCCGTAGCTCGGGTGCTGGCCTATCGCGGTGAGGAAGTGTTTGATTCGATCAGTGTGCTGAACCCGCGCAGCAGTGAACTCGAATACTACGAGTTGAAGGATGTGATGGTCCAGGTTTCCAGGGACCCGATCGCATACAGGATCTTGAACGAAGGGGTGAACCTGGAGATTCTGGAGCGAGTGCGGGACCCTGACCAGGGGGAGCTGGGCGATCCGGCCAAGAATGGTCCGGAGAAAAGCCTTCGTGAAGCGGGGGCCTCGGTTGGATTCTTGGAGCAGGTGCGCTACGAGGCTCTTGAGCAGAACGAGAAGGATCCCACCTGGACGAAGCACGGTTTCTATCATGGAATCGGCTCGGTGGTTACCTTCGTCCCGACATGGGGGGACATCATTCAACGGGGCGTTGACATGCTCACCACGGCTTGGCTTGATGAGGAAGTCGCCAGGCGTGACGAAGAGCGGAGTGATCAACACACCGTTGAGTTCGATGCGCGGAGGGGGCAGCTCGATGCGATCGTGAAAGAATGGTCAAAATCTCATCTGGGGTGGCAAGAGGGGGAAGAGATCCTTCGTGAGTGGCAGTCGGTTATTTCTGCTGATGCTCTTCTGGGTAATGCGGCCGCCCGGAAGGAAAAAATGTGAACATGTCTATCCGTAGCGTGACTGCCATAGGTCTTCTTGCTTTGGTTCTGGCCGGATGCCAGTCCACGCAGGGACGTGAGGTGCCTGACTCTCTGTGCGGCACGCATGTGACGTCCGACCTTACAGCCGATCTCATTCCTCCGGGGGAGATCGCAGAGGATCTGCGGGAAAGGCAGGGCTGGCCCAAGACGGTCTGCCGTGTCCTGGTCGACGGGGTCGTGGTGCTGTACATAGAAATGCAGATGCAAACGACGCCCCTGGATCCGATGGAGTTGGCGACGGAGCACTGGCAGATGATGTTCGGTGATCCCCGGCGGCTGGACATCGGTGACAGTGCTGTGGTGGGGGATCACGGCATCGCTGTTCTCGCTGCGTGCCCCGGGTACAAGGAGGGGGCGTCCTACAGCGTGGACATCCTGGTGAAGAACCGGGACCCGGATGATGTGGACAGCAACAGGGTGGCGCTGGAGGCGTTCGCGCGCGAGTACTTCCCGCAGTCGCGGCAGGACGCAGGGTGCTGACTTCCGGCGGAAGTTACTCGGGGAGGAGGGCTCTGCGGGCTCGGATGATCAGGCGGTGGGCCTCGGCGCCGTGGACGGCTGTGCGGTGGCAGGCATCCCAGACACGGCGGTAGAGGCGCACGTCGGCGGGGTCGTCGAGCCACATCTCCGCGTGCCAGGCTTCCGTGATCACCAGCCGGTCGTCGTGCAGGGAGAACCCCGAGAGCGGGGGCAGTTCCAGTTCGGCCCCGAAGGGAACGACGCCCAGCCTGACGTGGGCCGAGGCGAGGAACTGGCATATGTGGTCGAGCTGTTCCCGGAGCGCTTCGGGCGGGCACGGGCGGGAGCGCAGCGCGCCCTCCCAGAGGAGGAAGTGGAAGGAGCGGGTGCGGTCGCTCAGCACCTCCTGGCGCTGGAGGCGCGCGCGCACTGCGGCGGTGACATCGTCCGGCGCGGAGTGGATCGCGGCGAACCGCCGGAGCACGGCGTGCGCGTAGGCGGGGGTCTGCAGCAGGCCGGGTATGAGGGACGGGTCGAGACTGCGCCGGTCGCGGGTCCGGCTGCCTTCGAGCCGGTGGGTGTCCTGGACGGCGCGGTAGCCACCGGACAACTGCCGGCGCCAGGACCGGTACTGGGTCTCCAGGCCGCGCAGCCGGCCGGCCAGTTCGGCTGCCGCTTCGGGTGAGCCCGTGGCCTCCGCCCAGGCGCGCAGGTCCTCGGGAGTGGGGGTCTGTCTGCCGTTCTCCAGCTTGCTGATCTTCGACTGGGGCCACCCCAGCCGGCCGGCCAGCGCTCTGCCGGTCAGCCCTCCCTCGGTGCGCAGCTCGCGCAGGCGCAGGCCGAGGGATATCCGGGCTTCCCGGAAGTCGGTGCTCACGTCAGCGAAGCTACCCGGGTTCTGAACGACTCATAGGGAGTGGCGTGATGCCAGGCCGCGTCGCGGAGCTGGCAGGCACGCAGGACTTCCCCGGGGTCGGTGACGATCTCCATGCCGATGGTCTGCTCGCCGTCGAAGTGGAACCGGGCGACCGCCCGGGAGTCGAAGAGCCAGAAGTCGGAGAGCGGCAGGCCGTGTCGTTCGGCATCCGAGCGCCACAGGTAGCGGATGTCCTCGCCCGCCGCGACGTTGGTCCGTGCGCAGGCCAGCAGGTAACGCTGGTTCTCCGTGGGCGGGTTGTCCACCAGTCTCACCCGCTCGAAGCGCTTCCCGTTGCCCGTCATGCGGCGCACGTTCGAGAACCACGGGTGGCCGGTCTCGCCGGCCGTGTCGCCGGTGCGCAGGAACTCCCGGTAGGAGGGCGTGGCCTGGTCCGAGGCGTAGCCCCTGCGGGTCTCGAACCGCCAGGCGGTGTGCTCGAAGCCGTCGTTGATGAATTCGTTGATCTTGGACTGGGGTACGAAATCCGGTACCCGCGTGCCGTCCCGGGGAGCGAAGTCGACGAGCAGTTCCCGGGGGACGACGACGAACGCCTCTCCGTCCCGGATGTACTTGAGCTGCGCCATGTCGGCGGGGTCGTTCACGGTGTCGCCCTGCACGATGATCTCGCCGGTGTCGAGGTCCTCGTACAGGGTGGGGCAGTCGCCGACGCCGGAGGTGCTTCCGAGCACACGCAGCCTTCTCGCCACAGCCGATCCCCTCCGATGGTGGTCCCGACAGCAGGATGCTGCCGGGACCGTTCTCCGAGGGGCCGTGATTCTCGATTATTCGCACGGCCCGGCCCGCCTCACCCGCCCGTGGGGGCGCGCGGGTGAGGAAGGGGCGTGCGAGGCAGGGCACGGCACGTCCAGGAGCACCCAGCGGGGCGGTGATGCGCCGCTGGGGAGGCCGGGGACCGCACGGTTCTCAACCGACGCCGTGATCGACCTCGTTGTCCCTGCGTGAAGCGAACGGCTCAGACGACCATGACCCGGCGTCCGCGTGTGTGACCGGCCTGGCTGTCGGTGTGCGCCGCCGCGGCCTCGGCGAGCGCGTACGACTTCTCGACCGGGATGTGGAGTTTTCCCTCGGCGATGAGGCGGGCGGCCTCGGCGAGTGCTTCCGGTATGCTCCCGGCCACGCCGGAGAACCGGACACCGACCTCCTGCGCGGCGGGGTCGGCGATGGAGATCACCTTCCGCGGATCTCCGGTCAGCTCGACGAGCTCGCGGAGCACACCTGATCCGGCCACGTCGAGTGCCGCGTCGACCCGGCCGAGCAACCGCACCCGTTCGACCCAGCCCTCGTCGTACGTCGTGGCGGCGGCGCCCAGGCCGCGCAGATAGTCCTGGTTCGCGGCCCCGGCCGTGCCGATCACCGAGATGCCGCGGTCGCGGGCGATCTGCAGCACCGCCGATCCGACTCCCCCGGACGCACCGTTGACCAGCAGTGTCTGCCCGGACCGCACACCGGACTCGCGGATGATGCGCAGCGCGGTCTCCATCACGGAGGGGTACCCGGCCGCCTCCTCGAACGTCAGGCCCTCGGGCATGCGGGTCCAGGCCGACAGCACCGCGAACTCGGCATAGGTGCTCGATCCCGCGCCGAACACGTGGTCGCCGACCTCGACCCCGTCGACGCCCTCTCCGACCTCGTCCACCGCCCCGGAGGCGTCCTGGCCGACTCCGGCGGGCAGCCGGGTCGGCTGGATCTCCCGGAACTGGCCTGCACGGATCCTCCAGTCGACGGGGTTCACGCCCGCCGCCCGCACAGCGATGCGTATCCGGCCGGGGCCCGCGTGGGGCTCCTCGGCGTCCACGAGTCGCAGCACGTCCGGACCGCCGAACTCGGCGAAGCTCACTTTCTTCATGCCGCCGACCGTAGCACTAACGGTTAGCTTTTTGGGGCTGTTCTGTTTCTGTGGCTGGTAGTGTGCGGGCATGACCGTGCCTACCGGACGCCGCGAGCGCAAGAAGGCCGCCACCCGCCGGAAGATCGCCGACACCGCCCTCCGTCTCTTCCTGGAACGCGGGTACGACGCGGTGGGCATCCGTGACGTGGCCGAGGAGGCGGACGTGGCCGTCACCACCGTCTTCTCCCACTTCGCCTCGAAAGAGGCCCTGGTGTTCGAGGCGGACGGCGACTTCGAGCAGCGCCTCGCACAGGCGGTCACCGGCCGGGCGCCGGACGAGCCCCTCATCGCTTCGCTGCGCCGCGAGATCCGGGCCCTGGTGCGGCATTGCACGGGAGACAGCGCCGCCCCGGTCTGGCGCATGATCGATGCGTCACCCGCCCTGCGGGAGTACGAGGGGGCGATGAGGCTGCGCCACGCGGAGTCGCTGGCAGCGGCCATCGCCGGTGATCTCGGGCTGCCGCAGACCACGACGGCCTGCCGGGCGATCGCGAGGTTCGTGACCGACGCCTACGCGCTGGCCCGTGAGGCGCGCGACCCTCAGGCCGCGGTCGACGAGGTCTTCCTGATGATCGAGGCGGCCTGGGAGGCCGCCGGCCCTTCCGGCCGTGCGCGAGCGACGTGAAGGCGACTGCCTGACCGATGCCACCGAGCCCTCCGGAAATGGCGAAGTTCGCCTGCGAAGAGTGTCGATTTCCGGCTGTGCCGTTCGACGTGGGGGTGAGAGGGCGGGGAGAGGTCCCGTCCGTGTCGCTGAGGAGCGATGGCATGCCGCGTTACCTGACGATGATCCGTCTCGACGAGAAGAACTCCCCGGCGGGGCCGAGCCCGGAGCTGGAGCAGCGGATGGGGGCGCTGTTCGAGGAGATCACCGAGGCGGGGGTGATGGTGGAGACGGCTGGGCTGACCCCGAGCTCGGAGGGGACGCGGCTCACCTGGTCGGGCGGCAAGCTGAGCCGGACCGACGGGCCGTTCGCGGAGAGCAAGGAGGTCGTCGGGGGCTACTCCATCGTCCGTGCCGAGAACAAGGCCGAGGCGGTGAAGTGGGCCCAAAGGTTCCTGGAGGTGCACGAGGAGGAGTGGACCATCACCGCCGAGGTCCGCGAGATCATGGAGATGCCCGAGGACTGATCCGCGGTCCGGACCGCCCGTCCGGCCGCCGCACCCCGTCCTGTCCCCCGCCCGGCCCGGGTGCCGGTTCAGCGGGGGCGGGCGGCGGCGGTGAGGCGGTCGGCGGCCCGGCTCAGGGATTCGGGGCGGCGGCAGAAGGAGAAGCGGACCAGCCAGGGGGCGGGGTCCGGGCCCTGGCGGAAGGCGCTGGTGGGGATGGCCACCACGCCCGCGATGCCGGGCAGTTCGCGGCAGAAGCGGTGGCCGTCGTCGAAGCCCCAGGGG
The DNA here is from genome assembly GCF_039529215.1 of Streptomyces sodiiphilus. Lineage (NCBI taxonomy): Bacteria > Bacillati > Actinomycetota > Actinomycetes > Kitasatosporales > Streptomycetaceae > Streptomyces > Streptomyces sodiiphilus. The sequence goes on from NZ_BAAAMJ010000032.1 coordinate 175,739, forward strand.
CGGACGTCGGCCTGGAGGAAGTAGCCGGCCTCGGCGCGCCAGGGGCGCAGGCCCGCCGTGGTCAGGCCGGTGCTCAGCAGTTCGCGGTTGCCGCGCAGGGTGGCGCGCAGCCCGGCGGCCCAGTCCTCGACGCCGTCCAGGGCGCGGGCCAGCGCGGCCTGGTAGGGAGTGCCGGAGGCGTAGGTGAGGAACTGCTTGACGGAGGTGACGGCGGCGACCAGGTGTGCCGGGCCGCTGATCCAGCCGACCTTCCAGCCGGTGACGTTGAAGGTCTTGCCGGCCGAGGAGACGGTCAGGGTGCGTTCGCGCATGCCGGGCAGGGTGGCCAGCGGGATGTGCGGGGTGTCGTCGTAGACGAGGTGCTCGTAGACCTCGTCGGTGATGACGGTGAGGTCCCGCTCGACGCACAGCTCGGCGACGGCGGTGAGTTCGGCGAGGGTGAAGACGGCGCCGGTGGGGTTGTGCGGGGTGTTGAGCAGCAGGACGCGGGTGCGGGGTGTGACGGCCGCCCGCAGCGCGTCGGGGTCCAGGGAGAAGCTGTCGCCGTCCATGGCCAGCGGCGCGGTGGTGAGGGTGGCTCCGCTGAGGCGGGCGCCGGCCGGGTAGGCGTCGTAGCAGGGGTCGAGGGTGAGCACTTCGTCGCCGGGGCCGGTCAGCGCCAGCAGGGCGGCGGCCAGGGCCTCGGTGGCGCCGGTGGTGACCAGGACCTCGCCGTCGGGGTCGAGGGCCAGGCCGTAGCGGCGCCGCTGGTGGGCGGCGACGGCCTGCCGGAGTTCCGGTAGGCCGTAGGCGGGCGGGTACTGGTTGTGGCCGGCCAGCACGGCGTCGGCGACGTCCCGCAGCAGCTGCTCCGGGCCGTCGAGTTCGGGGACGCCCTGGCCGAGGTTGACGGCTCCGGTGCGGCGGGCCAGCTCGGTCATCTCGGTGAAGATCGAGGTGGGGATGGGGCTGCTCTCGCTGCCCGGGGCGGGCTGCTGCGGCTGGGCGGTCATGGGCGGCGGCTCACGGGGGTCGGTGCGGTGGCGGGCGGGGACCGGCCGGCGGGCTCAGGCGTCGAAGTCGAGCTCCACCTGTCCGGTCAGGGGGTGTGACTGGCAGGCTAGTACGTATCCGGCCTCCAGCTCCTCCGGTTCCAGGGCGAAGTTGCGGTCCATGTGGACTTCGCCCCGCACGAGGTGGGCGCGGCAGGTTCCGCAGACGCCGCCCTTGCAGGCGTAGGGGGCGTCGGCGCGGTTGCGCAGCACCGTCTCCAGGAGGGTTTCGCCGGGCTGGACGGGCCAGCTTCCGGAGCGGCCGTCGAGGGTGGCGGTGACGGTGGCGTCGGTGGCGGTCTCGGCGGCGGGTGCGGGCGCGGCGGGCGCGTCGTCGGCGTGGAACAGCTCGGTGTGGACGCGTTCGCGGTCCACGCCCAGGTCGCGCAGGGCCTGCCGGGTGGCGTCGATGAGGCCCAGGGGCCCGCACAGGTACCAGCCGGCGACGGTGCCGACGGGGAGCAGCGCGGGCAGCAGGGCGGTGATCCGGGCGGCGTCGAGGCGTCCGGAGCCGAGGCCGGCCTGCTGTTCCTCGCGGGAGAGGGCGTGCACGAGCTGGAGCCTGCCGGGATGGCGGTCCTTGAGATCGGCGACCTCCTCCAGGAACATCGTGCTGGCCGCGGAGCGGTCGGCGCGCAGCAGGGTGAAGCGGGCCTCCGGTTCGGTGGCGAGCAGGGTGGCGGCCATGGACAGTACGGGGGTGATGCCGCTGCCGCCGGTGACGGCCGCGAAGTGGCCGGGGCGCGGGGCCAGGGTGAAGCGGCCGGTGGGCGGCATGACGTCGAGGGTGTCGCCGGGGGCGACCTCCTTGACGACGTGCGCGGAGAAGGTGCCGCCGGTGATGTGCCGGACGCCGACGGTGAGTTCGGACGGCCCGGCCGGGGCGTCGGCGGGGGTGCAGACGGAGTAGTTGCGCCGCAGTTCGGTGCCGTCCGCTGCCCGGTGGCGGAAGGTGAGATGCTGGCCGGGGATGAAGCGGAACTCCTCGCGGAGGGCGGGGGGCACGGTCAGGGTGAGGGCGACCGCGTCGTCGGTGAGCCGGTCGACGCGCGCGACCCGCAGCGGGTGGAACATCCTCACAGCTCCTTGACGTGGTCGAAGGGTTCCCGGCAGGACTCGCAGCGGCGCAGCGCGGTGCAGGCGGTGGCGGAGAACCGGCTGAGCAGGGTGGTGTCGGTGGAGCCGCACTGCGGGCAGCGGATGGCCAGGTCCACGGGCACCGGCCCGGCGGAGCCGGACGCCGGGCCGGTGGGCCTGGGGGGTGCGATGCCGGCCTCGTGCAGTTTGCGGCGGCCCTCGGCGGTGATGTCGTCGGTGGACCAGGCGGGGGCGAGCACGGTGCGGACGGTGACGCGCGGGACGCCGGCGTCGTGCAGGGCCCGTTCGATGTCCGTGGCCATCGCTTCGACGGCGGGGCAGCCGGTGTAGGTGGGGGTGATCTCGACCTCGGCGGTGTCCGGGGCGGTCAGCCGCAGGTCGCGCAGGACGCCGAGTTCGGCGAGGGAGATCACCGGGAGTTCGGGGTCGGGGACGGCGCCGGCCACGGCCCGCAGCTCGGCTTGGCGGGCGGCGCCGGTGGCGGTCGCGGGGGCGGCGGTCACCAGGTGGCTCCGGGGTGGCTGCGGTGCAGATGCTGCATCTCGGCGAGCATCCGGCCGAACGGCTCGGTGTGGATGCCCTGGCGGCCGGCTCCCGCGCTCCAGGCGTCCTGGTCGGGGCCGTCGGGCACGGTGAGGCCCGCGGTGCGCAGGGTGCCGGTGACGCGCGCGGTCCACTCCTCGCGCAGGGCGGACGGGCCGGGGGCGGGGAGTCCGTCGAGCGGGGCGAACAGCTCGCCGGTGTACCGCCACAGGGTGTCGGCGGCGCGCTGCATGCGGCGGTGGCTCTCCGGGGTGCCGTCGCCCAGGCGCAGGGTCCACTGCACGGCGTGGTCGCGGTGGTAGGCGACCTCCTTGACGGCCTTGGCGGCCACCGGGGCGAGGCGTTCGTCGCCGCTTCCGGCCAGGTCCGCGTACAGCAGTTCCTGCCAGGAGGAGAAGTAGAGCTGGCGGGCGATGGTGTGGGCGAAGTCGCCGTTGGGCTGCTCGACGAGCTGGACGTTGCGGAAGTCCCGCTCCTCGCGCAGGAACGCCAGCTCGTCCTCGTCGCCGACGAGGGACAGCAGGGTGCGGGCCTGGCCGAGGAGGTCGAGCGCGATGTTGGCCAGCGCGACGTCCTCCTCCAGGGCGGGGGCGTGGCCGGCCCACTCGGCGAGCCGGTGGGAGAGCACCAGGGCGTCGTCGGCCAGCGCCAGGGTGGCGCGGCCGGTGCCGGTGGCGGGCAGTGTGACGGTCACAGGTGACGCACCCCCTCGGGGATCTCGTAGAAGGTGGGGTGCCGGTAGGGCTTGTCGCCGGCGGGATCGAAGAAGGGGTCCCTCTCGTCCGGGGAGGAGGCGGTGACGGCGGTGGCGGGCACCACCCACAGGGAGACGCCCTCGGCGCGGCGGGTGTAGAGGTCGCGCGCGTTGCGCAGCGCCATCTCGGCGTCGGGGGCGTGCAGGGAGCCGGCGTGGGTGTGGGCCAGGCCGCGGCGGCTGCGGACGAAGACCTCCCACAGCGGCCAGTCGGCGGTGCCGGCGGGCCGGGGGGTGGGGGTGGTGGGTGCCGGGTGGTCGCTCATGCGGCTGCCTCCGTGTTCCGGGCGCTGTGCTTGGCCGCGTGGGCGGCGGCCGCCTCGCGGACCCAGGCGCCTTCCTGGTGGGCCCGGCGGCGCTGGGTGATGCGCTGCTCGTTGCAGGGGCCGTTGCCCTTGAGGACCTGCTGGAACTCCGTCCAGTCGATGGGGCCGAAGTCGTAGTGGCCGCGCTCCTCGTTCCAGCGCAGCTGCGGGTCCGGGAGGGTCAGGCCGAGGGATTCGGCCTGCGGCACGGCGATGTCGACGAAGCGCTGGCGCAGTTCGTCGTTGGAGTGCCGCTTGATCTTCCAGGCCATGGACTGCGCGGAGTGCGACGACTGGTCGTCGGGCGGGCCGAACATCATCAGGGAGGGCCACCACCAGCGGTTCACGGCGTCCTGCGCCATGGCGTGCTGGGCCTCGGTGCCGTTGCTCAGGGCGTGCAGGAGCTCGTAGCCCTGCCGCTGGTGGAAGGACTCCTCCTTGCAGATGCGGACCATGGCGCGGGCGTAGGGGCCGTAGGAGCAGCGGCACAGCGGGACCTGGTTGGTGATGGCGGCGCCGTCCACCAGCCAGCCGATGGCGCCGACGTCGGCCCAGGTCAGGGTGGGGTAGTTGAAGATCGAGGAGTACTTCTGGCGCCCGCTGTGCAGCTTGTCCAGCAGCTCCTCGCGGCTGGTGCCGAGGGTTTCGGCGGCGCTGTAGAGGTAGAGGCCGTGCCCGGCCTCGTCCTGGACCTTGGCGATGAGGATCGCCTTGCGGCGCAGCGAGGGGGCGCGGGTGATCCAGTTGGCCTCCGGCTGCATGCCGATGATCTCGGAGTGGGCGTGCTGGGCGATCTGCCGCACCAGCGTGGCGCGGTAGGCGTCCGGCATCCAGTCCCGTGGTTCGATCCGCTCGTCGGCGGCCACGGCCTGTTCGAACCCGGCCTCGCGTGCGTCCTGCGCGCCGGGCAGCACCGTCGTCATCGCCCGCCCTCTCCTCTCAGCCGACCGATCGTTCGGTCCAATGGTGGTGGTCTCCGCTTCGGCGTGTCAAGGGCGCCCGCGGGCGGTACGGTGCACGGGTACCGCACCGCACGTTCCGGGGGGAGCCGGCCGAGCATGCAGCCACCCGACGGGCCGAAGGCGCCCGGCGCACCCGATCCGGGGAGCGAGGAGCGCACCGAGAATCTCCGGCTGGGGGCGCTGTCACTGCCGGCCCGGCTCACCGTCGCGCTCGCGGTGGGCGTGCTCACGGTCTTCACCGCCTGGCACCTGGCCACCGCGTTCCTGTTCGTGGCCCCGGCGAACACGCTCTCCACCGAGCACGACGAGGTCATCCGCAAGTACGTCTACCCGGAGTTCGAGCAGAACTGGAAGCTGTTCGCGCCCAACCCCCTCCAGCGCAACGTCGCCGTGCACGTGCGGGCCGAGACGATCGGGGAGGACGGCCGCCGGGAGACCACCGACTGGATCGATCTGACGGCCATGGACCGCGACCACATCCGGCACAACCTGCTCCCCAGCCACACCGCGCAGAACCAGCTGCGCCGGGCCTGGGACTTCTACTCCAACTCGCACGACGAGGACGGCGAGCCCACCGGGTACCGCGGCGAGCTGTCCGAGGCGTACGTGCACCGGATAGCCCTGCTGCGGCTGAGCCGGCAGATGGACATCGAGGCCGTGGACCGCATCCAGATGCGATCCGCCATCACCCGGCTGCCCGCGCCGCCCTGGAGCGACGAGGAGATCGACACCACGACCGCCTACCACGAGCTCGACTGGTGGGTGGTCACCGAGCGCGACCTGCCCGCCGGCGCCCTGGCTCCTCGGGAGCGGCCGTGACGATCCCCCCGCAGCGCCCGCCCGCCCCCGGCGCACCCGGCACTCCCGGTACCGAGGCACCGCCGGCCACGGGCGGCCCGGGGCCGTACGGGCCCGGCGGCGAGCCGCCCTCGCCGTTCCGTGACCTGAGCGGCCGCTTCGACCGGGCGCTGGGCCGCGGCCTCGGCCACATCACCCGGCGCGCGCTCGGCCCGCACCAGACGGCGGTCGTGCGCATCGGCTTCGCACTGACCTGGCTGGTGTACCTGGTCCGCGAGCGGCCGCACCGCCACGAGCTGTACGGCCCGGACAGCCCCTGGGGCTGGGACCTGGCGCAGCGGCTGCTGGAGAACAACGGCGCCTTCACGGTTCTGATGTGGTCCGAAGCGGTGGGCTGGTTCTCCGCCGTCTACCTGTTCTCGCTCGCCGCCAGCGTGGGCATGCTGCTGGGCTGGCGCACCCGCACCATGTCGGTGTTCTTCATGATCGGCGTCCTGTCGCTGCAGAACCGCAGCGTCTTCATGGGCGACGGCGGCGACAACGTCATCCACCTGATGGCGATGTACCTGGTCTTCACCCGCTGCGCCCAGGTGTGGTCGCTGGACGCCCGCCGGGAGCGCCGCCGGGCCGAGCGCTCTCTGCCCGCCTGGCACGATCCGGCCGGCATCGCGCTGTGGTCGGCCGTCGGCCTGGTGCTGCTGGGGCTGATGGTGTCCGGCTTCGCCGACCTGCCGTGGACGGACCGCGGGCCGTTCCCGGAGTACGCCTGGTTCCCCGGCATCGGCTGGGCCACGGTCTTCTGGGGGCTGTGGGCGGTGCACGGCCTGTGGTGGCTGCTGCGCCGGTACGCCCCCGGCGAGCCGCGGGCCGTCGCCTCCGTCCTGGCCAACCTGGCGCACAACGCCGCCCTGCTGGTGATCATGGCGCAGGTGTGCATCATCTACGCCACCGCCGGCTGGTACAAGATCCAGGGCTCGCGCTGGCAGGACGGCACCGCCGTCTACTACCCGCTGAACCTGGACTACTTCGCGCCCTGGCCGGAGGTGGCGACCGCGCTGGCGGGCAGCGGGCTGCTGGTGCTGGTGATGTCCTACGGGACGGTCTTCGTGCAGGTCGCGTTCCCGTTCGCGCTGCTCAACCGGCGGGCGAAGAACATCCTGCTGGCCATCATGATCGCCGAGCACGTGGGCATCGCCGTGCTGCTGGGGCTGCCGTTCTTCTCCATGGCCATGATCGCCATGGACATCGTCTTCCTGCCCACGGCCTTTCTGCTGTGGCTCGGGTACCGCACCCGGCGGCTGACCGACCCGCTGCGCCGCGCCGCCCACCGTGCCGTGCGCCGCCGGCCGGTGCCGTCTGGTGACTCCGGGCGGGAGCCGCCGCCGGCGAGGACGCCCGCCGCCGAGCGCGGCGAGGGCGAGGAGCCCGGCGAGTCCCCCGGGGCCTTCGGGTCCGGAGAGTCCGGCGTTCCCGGGCAGGCCGCGCGCCCCGGCGGGCAGGGGCGTCCGGCGTGGGCCGATCCCTCATGACCGGCCCGGCCCCGGACGGAGTGCCCGGCGGTGACTCGGCCGCCGCCCGCGCCTGGCGCGAGCTGGCTGCGCGCACGGTGCTGCTCGACGGCTTCCACGCGCTCAAGCACGCGCTGCGCTTCGGCGCCGACGTCCCGCTGGCGCTGGCCGGGGACAGGGCCGCGGCCCTGGAACTGGCCCGCGACCTGGCGCCGGACCTGACCGGCAGGCTCGGCGAGCTGCTGCGCGAGGTGCCCCCCGAGGTGCTGGGCACGCTCGTGCCGCGCCCGCACCCCACCGGGGTGGCGGCGCTCGCCGTACCGGACAGCGGACAGGCCGATACCCGCGTCCTGGACGCCCCGGACCGGACGGCGCCCGTCGTGGTCCTGGACAACCCGCGCCACCTGGGCAACATCGGGGCGGTGGTCCGGCTGGCCGCGGGCTGCGGTGCGGCCGGGGTGGTCACCACCGGCACCACCGACCCCTGGCACCCCCATGTACTGCGGGCGAGCGCGGGGCTGCACTTCGCGACGGCCGTCGCCCGGCGGGACGCCGGCACCCTGCCGCCGGGGCCGCTGTACGCGCTGGATCCGGAGGGCGAGGACATCCGCTCGCTGGTCGTCGAGGACAACGCCGTGCTGGCGTTCGGCTCCGAGCGGCACGGCCTCTCCCCGGACCTGCGGGCCCGCGCCGGCCGGCTTGTCGCCCTGCCCATGCGCCCGCAGGTCTCCAGCTTCAACCTGGCCACCAGCGTGGCGATGGTGCTCTACCACTGGATGGCGGGCCCGCCCGCCCCGAGCTGAACGGGCGGGACGCGGCCCCGGCGCCTCAGCCGCGGGCCACAAGCGCGCCGGGGTCGATCTCGACGGGAAACGGCCGCGCGAGCCGGACGGGCGCTCCGGCCTGCGCGACGACGGTGTCGCGGTAGCCGCCGTGCAGGAGTTCACCGGCGTACAGGCGCGGGACGGGCTCCAACTCGACCCTCCAGTAGTCGGCGATTCCCGCCGCCGCGTAGAGGATGGGCTTCATCTTCCGGTCGGTGACCCGGGTCGAGGGCGAGGCGATCTCGATCACGGCAAGGATGCCGTGCGGGTCCAGGGTCAGCTCCGCGTCGGCCGCCGCGGCCGCGTCCGCCACGACGATGTCGGGAATCAGCAGGCCGTCGGGGATTACGACGTTGACCGCCTCCAGTACCTCCACGAGGCGCCTGCCGCTTCCGCCGCCTTCTCCAGAACAGCGGCCAGCCGACGCGAGGCCCGCTGGTGCGGGACGCCCGGACCGGGGCTCACCACCAGCGAGCCCCCGACCAGTTCGACGCGGGCCCGGGCGTCCTCGGGAAGGGCCAGGACCTCCGCGAGTGTCCAGGGGCCGGCGTGTCCCTCGTGGGCAGCGCTCACGGTCTCCTCCGCCTCCTCTCCCCCATCCTCCCGTGGGCCACGAGGCCGCGCCCGGTCTCCTGGGAGAACGGGCGCGGCGTGCGGAAGCGGGCGGGGGCGTCAGCCAGGCCGGGTCACGCCGGGCGGCGGATCTCCACCGTGCGGAAGCGGTTGGCGACGAAGGCACCGTCGGTCAGGGCCGCGTTGGCCGCCGGGTTGCCGCCCGAGCCGTGGAAGTCGGAGAACGCCGCCGTCTGGTTGACGAACACGCCGCCGGTCAGGTTCAGCGAGAGCTGCGCGCACTCGTCCAGGCACGCATCTGCCAGCTCCGTCTCCACCTCGGCGGAGGTGGTGTAGCCGCCGACGGTCATGGCGCCCTGCTCGCGCACGGTGGTGCGCAGCAGCGCGATGGCGTCGGCGGTGGAGTCCACGGCGACGGCGAAGGAGACCGGGCCGAAGCACTCCGACCGGTAGGCCGTCGCGTCCTCGGCGCGGGCGGCGTCCAGCTTGACGATCACCGGGGTGCGGACGGTCGCGTCGGGGAACTCCGGGTGCGGCACCCGGCGGGAGGCCAGCGCCACCTCGCCCATCGACGATGCCGCGTCGATCCGCTCGCCCACCTGCGGGTTGACGATGGCGCCCAGCAGCCCGACGGCCCGGGCGTCGTCGCCCAGCAGCTTGTCCACGGCCGCCGCGAGGTCGCTGACGACCTCGTCGTACGACTTGTGGCCGTCGTCGGTGTCGATGCCGCCGCGGGGGATCAGCAGGTTCTGCGGGGTGGTGCACATCTGCCCGCTGTACAGGGACAGCGAGAACGCCAGGTTGCCCAGCATGCCCCGGTAGTCGTCGGTGGAGTCGATGACGATCGTGTTGACGCCGGCCTTCTCGGTGTAGACCTGCGCCTGGAGCGCGTTGGCCTCCAGCCAGTCGCCGAAGCCGGTGGAGCCGGTGTAGTCGATGATCCGGATCTCCGGGCGCAGGGCGAGGTCCTTGGCGATGCCCTCGCCGTCGCGCTCGGCGGCCAGGGCCACCAGGTTGGGGTCGAAGCCGGCCTCGGCGAGGACCTCGCGGGCGGTGCGCACGGTCATCGCCAGCGGCAGGACGGCCCTCGGGTGCGGCTTGACCAGCACCGGGTTGCCGGTGGCCAGCGAGGCGAAGAGGCCGGGGAAGCCGTTCCAGGTGGGGAAGGTGTTGCAGCCGATGAGCAGCGAGATGCCGCGCGGCACCGCGACGAACTCCTTGTCCAGCTCCAGCGGGTCGCGCTTGCCCTGCGGCTTGGACCAGTGGGCGCGGCCGGGGGTGCGGGTCTGCTCGGCGTAGGCGTAGGCGACGGCCTCCAGGCCGCGGTCCTGCGCGTGCGGGCCGCCGGCCTGCAGCGCCATCATGAAGGCCTGGCCGGAGGTGTGCATGACGGCGTGGGCGAAGGCGTGGGTGGCGGCGCCGATCCGGGCGAGGATCTCCAGGCAGACCAGGGCGCGCCGCTCGGGGCCGGCCGACCGCCAGGCGGGGACGGCGTCGCGCATGGCCGGCAGCAGGACGTCCGGGTCGGCGTGCGGGTAGGTGATGCCCAGCTCGAAGCCGTAGGGCGAGACCTCACCGCCGGTCCAGCCGTCGGTGCCGGGCTGGCCGAGCTCGAAGCGGGCGTCGCGCAGCCGGGTGAAGGCCTCCAGGCCCTGGGCCGCGTCGAGGGAGCCGTGCTCCTCGCCGTAGGCTTTGGGGTGCTCCGGATGCGGGGACCAGTAGGCGCGGCTGCGGAGGGTTTCCAGTGCCGTGTCGAGCGTGTCCCGGTGCCGTTCGGCCAACTGCGCCGCGGTGAGCGAAGGGGTCATGAACAGCCATCTCCTCGTCGAGCTGGAATCGGGGCGGGGCATGGACGATACTGCTACCGAACGATCGGTCGGTGCAAGGGGGTCCTTCGTGTCCGCTGTGACCAGACGCGACACGTACACGCCGCAGACACTGCTGGAGGTGGCGGTCGAGGTCTTCAACGAGCGCGGCTACGACGGCACCTCGATGGAGCACCTGTCGCGGGCGGCGGGGATCTCGAAGTCCTCGATCTACCACCATGTGCGCGGCAAGGAGGAACTGCTGCGCCGGTCGGTCAGCCATGCCCTGGACGGGCTGTTCGCAGTCCTGGAGGAGCCGGCGGCGCGCGAGGGCCGGGCGGTGGAGCGGCTGGAGCACGTGGTGCGGCGCACCGCCGAGGTGCTGATGGAGCGGCTGCCGTACGTGACGCTGCTGCTGCGGGTGCGCGGCAACACCGCGACCGAGCGGTGGGCGCTGGAGCGGCGGCGGGAGTTCGACCAGCGGGTGGCCGCGCTGCTGAAGCAGGCGGCGGCCGACGGCGACCTGCGGGCGGAGGTGGACGCGCGGCTGGCGACCCGGCTGCTGTTCGGCATGATCAATTCGATCGTGGAGTGGTACCGGCCGCAGCGCGGGGACAGCGCGGCGGCCGAGGAGGTCGCCGACGCGGTCGTCACCATGGCGTTCGCCGGGCTGCGGCGGCACGGCCGCCCCTGACCGGGGCCGCGCGGACCCGGCCTGGCGCGCGGCGGGCGGGCACAGCCGGTGTGCGGACGGACGCGGCGGGTATCCACGTTCGGTGCCCGGGGCACGTGCTGATCAATTAGTCTTCTCATCTCGCCGCCTCCGGGCGGCAGTTCGCGGGGGAGCCGACGCGGCCGTGCCCGGAGCGGGGCCGGCCGCCCGATACCGTGCGCCGCTGCCCCGAGGAGCCCATGAACACCGACCGATTCCCGGCATCCGTCTCCCCCGTCCGCCACTTCGGCTCGGACGCCCTCCCGCCGGGCGCGGAGCTGTCCGCGACGGCAGGCCTCGGCGAGGCCGAGGAGTTCATCCGGCTCTTCTACACCGAGCACCGCGAACACCCAGGCAGCGCCCGCACCTCCCTGGCCGCCCGGCTTCGCGAGGTGCGCGGGGACATCGGACGGACCGGCACCTACCGCCACACCGCCGAGGAGCTGGCCTTCGGGGCCCGGGTGGCCTGGCGGAACTCCAGCCGCTGCATCGGCCGCCTGTACTGGAAGAGCCTGATGGTCCTGGACCGGCGCGACGCCACCGGGCCCGAGGAGATCCACCGGCACCTGTGCGACCACCTGGCGCAGGCCACCAACGGCGGCCGCGTCCGCCCGGTGATCTCCGTCTTCGCCCCCGCCTCCCCGGGCCGCCCGGCGCCGCGGGTGTGGAACAGCCAGCTCATCCGCTACGCCGGCTACCGGCAGCCGGACGGAAGCGTGCTCGGCGACCCGGCCCACGTGGAGTTCACCGACCTGGTGCGCCGCCTCGGCTGGCAGGCGCCCGGCGGGGCCTGGGACCTGCTGCCACTGGTGGTGGAGGCACCCGGGGACAAGCCGCAGCTGTTCGACGTGCCCCGGGAGCTGGTGCTGGAGGTGCCGCTGTCCCACCCGGACCTCCCGCAGATCACCGCGCTGGGCCTGCGCTGGCACGCCGTCCCCGCCATCTCCCACATGCGGCTGCGGATCGGCGGCGTCGACTACCCCCTGGCCCCGTTCAACGGCTGGTACATGGGCACCGAGATAGCCGCCCGCAACCTCACCGACACCGACCGCTACGACCTGCTGCCGGTCGTCGCCGAGTGCCTGGGTCTCGACACCGGTTCCGAGGACACCCTCTGGCGGGACCGGGCGCTGCTGGAGCTGAACGTCGCCGTCCTGCACTCCTTCCGGGCCGCCGGGGTGAAGATCAGCGACCACCACACCGAGTCCCGGCACTTCCTGACCCATCTGGCGCGCGAGGAGAGGCAGGGGCGGATCGTGCCGGCCGACTGGTCCTGGATCGTCCCGCCCGTCTCCGGCGGCATCACCCCGGTGTTCCACCGCTACTACGACGAGGCCGACCAGCGCCCCAACTTCTATCTCGACCCCGAGGCCCGCGAGCTGGCCGGCGGCCGGTGTCCGGTCCGCCACGGCGGGATGTGACGCCGGGACGTGACGCCGGGGGGCAGCGCCTCAGACCGGGCCGAGGTCGGTCTCCTCGAACACCAGCAGGGTCCGGGTGCTGATCACCTCCGGGATCGCCTGGATGCGGGTGAGCACCAGTTCGCGCAGCGCCCGGTTGTCCCGGGTGTGCACCAGCAGCAGCACGTCGAAATCGCCGCTGACCAGCGCGATGTGCGCGGCGCCCGGCAGTTCCCGCAGCTTGGCCCGCACGGTCCGCCAGGACTCCTGGACGATCTTCAGCGTGATGTAGGCGGATGCGCCCTGACCTGCCCTTTCGTGGTCCACCCGGGCGCTGAAGCCGCGGATCACGCCGTCCTCGACCAGCCGGTTTATCCGCGCGTAGGCGTTGGCGCGGGAGATGTGCACCTGCTCGGCGACGGACCGCACCGAGGCGCGGCCGTCGGCCTGGAGAAGACGCAGGATCGCCGTGTCAATGGGGTCGAGCGGTCTGCCGGAGTTCGGAGTCATCTGGTCGTGCGGCATGTGCTTCCCCTTCCCCTCCCTGGACACTCTGCACTCATCTCACGCGATGCCCAGCCAGTTGTCCACAGGGCGTCCCCACCTGTAGCCAAAGTGCCCCTTCGACCGAACAATCGGTAGGGAGGGCGCATCACGCCCTCGCCGTACCGCCCGCCCCTGGACCAGGAGGTGCCCGCATGACGGTGCTGGAGGAGACCGCCTACCGGACCGCCCCGCCGCCCGCCTGGCAGCCGCGCACCGACCCGGCTCCGCTGCTGCCGGACGACCAGCCGTACCGCGTGCTCGGCACCCGTGCCGAGCCCCCGGCCGACGCGGACGGCCTGTGGCAGGAGCTGTACCGCCACCTGGTGCTGGGCCGCCGGTACAACCAGCAGGCCACTGCCCTGACCAAGCAGGGCCGGCTGGCCGTCTACCCCTCCTCCACCGGCCAGGAGGCGTGCGAGATCGCCGCCGCGCTGGCACTGCGCGAGCAGGACTGGCTCTTCCCCAGCTACCGCGACACCCTGGCCGCCGTCGCCCGCGGCCTCGACCCCGTCGAGGTGCTCAGCCTGCTGCGCGGCGACTGGCACAACGGCTACGACCCGCGCGCCCACCGCGTCGCCCCGCTCAGCACCCCGCTGGCCACCCAGCTCCCGCACGCCGTAGGCCTGGCCCACGCCGCCCGCCTCAAGGGCGACGACGTGGTCGCGCTGGCCATGGTCGGCGACGGCGGCACCTCCGAGGGCGACTTCCACGAGGCGCTGAACTTCGCCGCCGTCTGGCGGGCCCCCGTCGTCTTCCTGGTGCAGAACAACGGCTTCGCGATCTCCGTGCCGCTGGCCAAGCAGACGGCCGCCCCCAGCATCGCCCACAAGGCCGTCGGCTACGGCATGCCCGGCCGGCTGGTCGACGGCAACGACGCCCCGGCCGTGCACGAGGTGCTGTCGCAGGCCGTCGAGCGCGCCCGCTCCGGCGGCGGCCCCACCCTCGTGGAGGCCATCACCTACCGGGTGGAGGCGCACACCAACGCCGACGACGCCACCCGCTACCGGGACGACGCCGAGGTCGCCGCCTGGCTCGACCACGACCCCGTCCGCCTGCTGGAGGGCGAGCTGCGGCGGCTGGGACGGCTCACCGACGCCGACGCGGAGGCCGCCCGCGCCACCGCCGAGGAGATGGCCGCACGGCTGCGGGAGCGGATGAACGCCGACCCCGTCCTGGACCCGGCCGGCCTCTTCGACCACGTCTACGCCGAACCCACCCCCCAGCTGCGCGAGCAGGCCGCGACGCTGCGCGCCGAACTCGCCGCCGAGCACACCGCAGAGGAGGGCGCGGCGTGAGCACCGCCACCACGCACACCACGGGCACCACCACGGGCACTACCACGGGCGGCGCCGGAGCCCCCGCAGGGACTCCTTCCCCCTCCGGTCCCGGCCCCTCCTCCGGCGCCGCCGCCAAGCCCGCCACCATGGCGCAGGCCCTCAACCGGGCGCTGCGCGACGCGATGACCGACGACCCCACCGTGCACGTCCTGGGTGAGGACGTCGGGGCGCTCGGCGGCGTCTTCCGCATCACCGACGGCCTGACCGCCGAGTTCGGCGAGGACCGCTGCACCGACACCCCGCTGGCCGAGGCCGGCATCCTCGGCACCGCCACCGGCATGGCCATGTACGGGCTGCGGCCCGTCGTGGAGATGCAGTTCGACGCCTTCGCCTACCCCGCGTTCGAGCAGCTGGTCTCGCACGTCTCGCGGATGCGCAACCGCACCCGCGGCTCGCTGCCGATGCCGCTGACCATCCGCGTCCCTTACGGCGGCGGCATCGGCGGGGTCGAGCACCACAGCGACTCCTCCGAGGCGTACTACATGGCCACCCCCGGCCTGCACGTCGTCACCCCGGCCACCGTCGCCGACGCCTACGGGCTGCTGCGGCAGGCCATCGCCTCCGACGACCCGGTGGTGTTCCTGGAGCCCAAGCGGCTGTACTGGTCCAAGGCGCCCTTCGACCTCCAGGACCCGGGCACCGTCGAACCGCTGGGCCGCGCCGTGGTCCGCCGGGCCGGCACCTCCGCCACCCTCCTCACCTACGGCCCCTCCCTGCCGGTGTGCCTGGAGGCCGCCGAGGCCGCCCGCGAGGAGGGCTGGGACCTGGAGGTCATCGACCTGCGCACCCTGGTGCCGTTCGACGACGAGACCGTCTGCGCGGCGGTGCGCCGCACCGGCCGGGCCGTCGTCGTCCACGAGGCCACCGGCTTCGCGGGGCCCGGCGCGGAGATCGCCGCCCGCGTCACCGAGCGCTGCTTCCACCACCTGGAGGCCCCGGTCCTGCGGGTCACCGGCTTCGACATCCCCTACCCGCCGCCGATGCTCGAACAGCACCACCTGCCGGGCGTCGACCGCGTCCTGGACGCCGTGGCGCGGCTGCAGTGGGAGAGCGGGTGGACCGCATGACCGAGGTGCGCGAGTTCAAGCTGCCCGACCTGGGCGAAGGACTGACCGAGGCCGAGATCGTGCGCTGGCTGGTGGAGGTCGGCGACGCCGTCGCCGTCGACCAGCCGGTGGTGGAGGTCGAGACCGCCAAGGCCCAGGTCGAGGTGCCCTGCCCGCACGGCGGCGTGATCACCGCCCGCTTCGGCGAGGAGGGCCAGGAGATCCCCGTCGGGTCCGTGCTGGTCACGGTCGCCTCCGAGGCGGCCTCCGGGAGCGGCGGGACGGCTCCCGCCGAGCCGGAGACCTCCGGCAACGTCCTGGTCGGCTACGGCACCGGAGCCCCCACCCGGCGCCGCCGCCGCGTCCGCCCCGCCGCCCTCACCGGCGCCCCGGCGTCCGCCCCCGCCGCGAACCGTCCCGCGCCCGCCGCCCCGCCCGCCCGGGTGGACGGCGTGCGCCGCCCGTCTCCGGGACCCGCGGCCCCCGCCGCCGCACCTCGTACCGGGCGCGTCGCGGTGATCTCCCCTCTGGTCCGCCGGCTGGCCCGGGAACGCGGCATCGATCTGCACACCCTCTCCGGCTCCGGCCCCGACGGGCTCGTCCTGCGCGCCGATGTCGAGCGCGCCGGCCGCGCCCCGGCACCGGCGGCACCGTCCGCCCCCACCGCCACCCCCACCGCCGGCCGCACGGACGCCGTCCGCGGCGAGCGCATCCCGCTCAAGGGCATCACCGGGGCCATGGCCCACAAGCTGTCCACCAGCCGCCGGGAGATCCCCGACGCCACCTGCTGGGTCGACGCCGACGCCACCGAGCTGCTCGCCGCCCGGCGGGCGATGGGCGAACCCAAGGTCTCGCTGCTGGCCCTCCTGGCCCGGGTCTGCACCGCCGCACTGGCCCGCTACCCGCAGCTGAACGCCACCGTCGACACCCACGCCGGGGAGATCGTCCGGCTGCCCGGCGTGCACCTGGGCTTCGCCGCCCAGACCCCGCGCGGCCTGCTCGTCCCGGTGGTCCGCGACGCCCACACCCGCAGCCCCTGGCAGCTCACCCAGGAGATGAGCCGGCTCACCGAGGCCGCGCGGACCGGCGGCCTGCCGCCCTCCGACCTCACCGGCGGTACTTTCACCCTCAACAACTACGGGGTGTTCGGCGTCGACGGCTCCACGCCGATCATCAACCACCCGGAGGCCGCCATGCTCGGCGTCGGCCGCATCATCGAGAAGCCCTGGGCCCACCAGGGGCAGCTCGCGCTGCGGCACGTCGTCCAGCTCTCCCTCACCTTCGACCACCGGGTGTGCGACGGCGGCACGGCCGGCGGATTCCTGCGGTACGTCGCCGACTGCGTCGAGCAGCCGGCCGTCCTGCTGCGCGACCTCTGATCGCGTCCGCCCCGGGCGACCCGCCATACTGGCGCGCGTGACACCTCCTCATGCGGCTGTCGTGCTCGCCGGCGGCGCCGCCCGGCGGCTGGGCGGAGCGGACAAGCCCTCCCTGCGGGTCGGCGGCCGGACCCTGCTCGACCGCGTCCTGGCCGGCTGCGCCGGTGCCTCCCGCACCGTCGTCGTCGGCCCCCGCCGGCCCACCTGCCGGCCGGTCACCTGGGCGCGCGAGGAACCGCCCGGCGGGGGCCCGCTGCCCGCGCTGCACGCCGGGCTGCGGCACGTGACCGAGCCGCTGGTCCTCGTCCTCGCCGCCGACCTGCCCTTTCTCGGCCGGGAGACGGCCGGCGGACTGCTGGAGCTGCCCGCCGGGGCGGAGGCGGCCGTCCTCACCGACACGGAGGGCCGGGACCAGCCGCTGACCGCCGCCTACCGCACCGAGCCGCTGCGCCGCGAACTCGCCCTGCTCGCCGCCGAGTACGGCCGGCTCGTCGGGCTGCCGCTGCGACTGCTGCTGCCCGGCCTCGCCCTGCACCGTGTCCCGGCGCCCGCCGCCGCGGACCGGAACGGCGCGCCGGTTGTCATGGACTGCGACACCTGGGCCGAGGTCGCCGCCGCCCGGGCCCGGATCAGGGAGCATGGGAACGTGCTGGATGAATGGATCGCCGCAGTATCGTCCGAGCTCGGTATCGACCCGGAGGTGGACACCACGGCGCTGCTGGACGCGGCCCGGGACGCCGCCCACGGCGTGACCCGGCCGGCCGCCCCGCTGACCACCTTCCTCATGGGATACGCCGCCGCGCGCGGCCTCGACCCGGCGACGGCCGCGGCCCGCGTCTCGGCGCTGGCCGCCCGCTGGGCCGAGGAGGGCGGCGCGCCGGGGGACACCACGGCCGCCGGGCTGCCGGAGCAGGCGCAGCCCTCGGACCCCGCGGACCCCTCGGGGCAGGCGCAGGGGCAGCGGGACGAGCCGTGACGGACGACCCCTTCGACCCCTTCGACGACGCCCTCGCCCTGGTCAACGGCGTCTTCGGGCCTCCCCGGGCACCTTCGGGCAGGGGGGACCGCTCCGGGGAGGACGTCTGGCGGGCCGGTCCCGCCGCGCGGCAGGACCCCCGGGGAACCGGCGACCCCCGCCCGCAGCCCCCGCCCGGCCGGAACCGGCCCGGCCGCCCTGCCGCCGCGGGCGCCACCGCCCCCGCGCAGCGCGACACCGGACCCGGCGGTCCGCTCCCGGCGAAACGTCCCTCCCCCGGCGGCCGCACGGCCCCCGGGCGTACCGGCGCGGCCCCCGCCGCGGACCACCGGGTGCGGCGTGACCCCGACTGGGACACCGCCCGCGACCTCGCCCACCACACCTTCCGGCCGCTGCTGCCCGTCCCCCGGACCCTGGACCGCGTCCTGGGGCACACTCTCGCCCGGCCGCTGACCGCGCTCACCGACCTGCCGGCCTTCGACACCTCCGCCATGGACGGCTGGGCCGTCGCGGGCCCGGGCCCCTGGCGTCTCGACGAGGGCGACCGGGTGCTGGCCGGACGCCCCGCCGCCCGCCCGCTGACCGACGGGCGGGCCGTCCCCATCGCCACCGGCGCCCGGATCCCCGAGGGCGCCACGGCGGTGCTGCGCTCGGAACACGGCCGCCCCGGCCGCGGCCACCTCCACGGGCCCGGCCCCGAGCCCGGCACGGACATCCGCCCCCGCGGCCAGGAGTGCCGCACCGGCGCCGAACTGCTGCCGGCCGGCAGCGTCCTCACCCCCGCCGCCCTCGGCCTGGCCGCCGCCGCCGGCTACGACGAACTGACAGTCCACCCGCGCCCCCGGGCCGAGGTACTGATCCTGGGGGACGAACTGCTGCACCGCGGACTGCCCCACGACGGCCGCATCCGGGACGCCCTCGGCCCGATGACCGGGCCCTGGCTGACCTCCCTGGGAGCCGACGTCCTGGTCACCCGGCGCCTGGGCGACGACGCCGAGGCCCTGTTCGAGGCGGTCGCCACGACCCGCGCCGACCTGGTCGTCACCACCGGCGGCACCGCCTCCGGACCCGTCGACCACGTCCACCCCACCCTCCACCGTCTGGGCGCCGAACTGCTCGTGCACGGCGTCGCCGTGCGCCCCGGCCACCCCATGCTGCTGGCCCGGCTCCCCGGGGGTGTCCCGCTGATCGGCCTGCCCGGCAATCCGCTGGCCGCCGTGTCCGGCCTGCTGACGCTCGCCGCCCCGCTGCTGCGCGCCCTGTCCGGCCGGCCGGCCCCCGAGGACCGCTGGGCACGGCTCACCGATCCGCCGCGCCCCCACCCCCGGTCCACCCGCCTGGTGCCGGTCGGCATCCTGGAGGACGGCACCGCACGTCCGCTGAGCTACGCTGGCCCGGCCATGCTGCGCGGCATCGCCGCCGCGTCAGCCCTGGCGGTCGTCCCGGCAGGCGCCGAGGACGCACCGCCGGGCCACGTCCGAATCCTGGAGCTACCCCGGGCATGAGGCTTCCCACCCCCTCCGCGCAGCGCTTCGAGAAGCTGGAGCAGCTGCACAGCGTGCACCTGCCCCGGCACATCGCGGGCCCGCTCATCCAGGTGGTCACGCGGCTGGGACTGGCCCTGCTGGTGCTGCTCACGGCCTGGGCCATCGTCTACTTCGACCGCCATGGCTACACGGACTCCGTGGACGGCGAGATCGGGCTGCTGGACTCGCTCTACTACGTGACCGTGTCGCTGTCCACCACCGGCTACGGCGACATCGCCCCGGTCACCGACACCGCGCGGTTGATCACCACCTTCGCCATCACACCGCTGCGCGTTCTCTTCCTGATCATCCTGGTCGGCACCACCCTCGAGGTGCTCACCGAGCGGACGCGCGATCAGTGGCGGCTCGCCCACTGGAGGAAAACCTTGCGGGACCACACCGTCATCGTCGGCTTCGGCACCAAGGGCCGGTCCGCGGCGGAGACCCTCATGCGCACCGGCATCACCCAGGACCAGATCGTCATCGTGGACCCCAGCTCCACGGTCGTCGAGCAGGCCAACGCCGACGGCTACGCCGGCGTGATCGGTGACGCCACCCGCAGCTCCGTGCTGCTGCGGGCCAGGGTGGACCGGGCCAAGCAGGTGGTGATCTCCACGCAGCGGGACGACACCGCCGTGCTGGTGGCGCTGACCGTGCGGCAGCTCAGCAAGAAGATCAGGATCGTCGCCTCCGTCCGGGAGGAGGAGAACGTGCCGCTGGTCAAGCAGTCCGGTGCCGACTCCGTGATCACCAGCGCGAGCGCAGTGGGCCGCCTGCTGGGACTGTCCATGGTCAGCCCCAGCTCGGGCTCCGTGATGGAGGACCTGATCCAGCAGGGCACCGGCCTGAGCCTGAAGGAGCGGCCGGTCACCAGGGCGGAGTCGGGCCGTTCTCCCCGGGAGTGCGACGACCTGGTGGTGGCGGTGATAAGGGGTCACCGGCTCCTGGAGTTCGACCACCCGGACGCCGACCACCTGGACCTCACCGACCGCCTGGTCGTCATCCAGCGCACCCCGGACGCGAAGGCGGAGAAGAAGGTGCCGGGCAAGGACAGCGCGGACAAGGATCAGCGCGGCCCCGGCTCCTGGCGCATCCCCCGCCGCTGACCGCACCCCTTCGCCTCACTCTTCCCGCCCGGGCATGCGTCGCTGCCTGCCGTCCGAGGATGGACGGTTCCGGCGCGGGAGGTATCACCCACCGGCGCAGCAGCCCTGCACCGGGGCCGAGGGCCGCATCGGGGGTTTCCTGAGGCGTTTCCTCTTGTCCGGATCCCGCTCACTGCCGGTGGGGAAAGAAAGCCGTTTCCCGGCGGGAGGCGGATCTCGTCCGGCATCCTGTGGCGGTGACTCGACTTCCGCATCATGAGCGGCGGCGGTGGCTGCGGCTGGGCCTGCTGGTGCTGAGCGCGTTGGTGTCGATGGCGCTCATCTCGATGCTGCTGGCCTCCGACGAGAAGTTGGATGCTGAGCAACTGGTCGCCTGGGTCGGCCTGTTCGTGTCTCTCGCCGCGCTGGCGGTGTCCGTGGCCCAGTTGCTCCCGGCGTTGCCCCCGCCGACCGATGCGGCGCAGCTCGCGGACGACCTGTCGGTCTCGGTGCGCGAGCAGTGGGAGGAAGAGGTCACTGCTCGTCACCTGCGTGTTCCACGCGTGATTCCGCTGTCCTGGTCGGCTACCCGCCGTCCGGTGGCGGCGCCACCGGAGGAGACGTACGGAGACGCCGTCGACGCCCGTATTCTGCGGCTGGCGTTGAACGGCCGCCTGGAGGGCGACTTCGATCAGGCCGCCCGGCGGCTGGCCCAAGGGTATCGGAGCGTACCCGCCGGCCGACTCGTGATACTGGGTGAACCCGGTTCGGGAAAAAGCGTGCTGGCCGCCATGCTCACTCTGGGGCTGCTCGCCGAACGTGGGCCGGGAGCCCCGGTTCCCGTGCTGCTCACGTTGTCCAGCTGGGACCCTGTGAGCGAATCGCTCGGAGACTGGATCCAGCGCACACTGGGTACCGCGTATTACGGCGGACGGACCGAGATCCCCAGGTTGCTGCTGCGCAGCCAGCGGCTGCTGCCGATCCTGGACGGACTGGACGAGATGCCCGAGGCATCGCGCCGAAGCGCCGTACGGGCGGTCAACGAATCCTGTGGTGAGGGCACCGGGGTTGTGCTGACTTGCCGCTCGGCTGAGTACCAGGACGTCATCGAGGGAGGTTCGCCCGTCCTGCGTCGCGCACCGGTGGTGGAGTTGGTCCCGGTATCGGCTGCGGACGCCGTCGCCTACTTGAAAGATGTCAGCTGGCCGGCCGCTGTCGAATGGGAGGCGGTGTTCGAGCACCTGCGGGAGAACCCCGAGAGTCCGACGGCGGTTGCCATGTCCACCCCACTGGCCCTTACCCTGGCCCGCAGCGTGTACAGCAATTGCGAGCGCGATCCGGCGGAACTCCTCGACTTCGACAGCTCGCACGCGGTGGAGGACCACCTTCTCGACCACATCATCACCGCGGCGTACGCCCCGGCACCGGGCAGCGGCGGACAACGGAGCACGGACGACTGGCACCGCAGTGCGAAGCGGGCCGAGGCGTACATGACCTACCTGGCGACCTACCTCCACCGGCACCGGGAACGGGACCTTGTCTGGTGGGCCATGAGCCGACGTCTGTCGTCCCGATTCACAGGTCTCGCTCTGGGAGTGATCGGCGGTCTTCTCTCGGCTCTCATCACGGCCGGCGTGGTCCTATTCATGGGCAACGAAGTGGACTCGGACTTCACGTCGATCCCGTATCTTTGCGCAATCCTGGTCACAGTCGTCTGGTACGCGGTACCGGGCGACTCGCCCGGAAGGCTGTCTTTCAGGCGGTACGGTTCCCTGGGGCGGCTCGGGAAAGGTTTCGTCGCCGGTCTGAAGCTGACCGTGATCCTGCTCGTCCTCACCGGCGCACTGTTCACTGTTGACCGGGTCTTCGCGAACGAATCGGTGGAATCAGATCTTTCCCTGTTCGTGGCGTTTTCCGGGGGAGCATGCGGTATAGGGCTTGCGTTCAGTCTCGGCCTCGCCGTACACGCGTGGCTCGATGCGCCACCGGAAAACTCCAAGAAGGCCACACCCTCGGGTACCCTGCACCAGGACCGGGCGTCGTCACTGATCGCATCCTTGGTAGCTGGAGTGGTTTTCGGACTCGCAGCGGTACCGCTGTTCGTTCTCGGTGATGCGGTTGGTTTCATTGCCTACTTCATTCCTGCACACAGCCCTTTTCAAGCGCCTGCCGCTGACTTGCTTGCTGAAAGATTACTGGAGTTTTATGCCGGCATCTCGGCAGTAGATTTTGTTGTGATCGCCCTGTTTTCTGCCGTAGGATTCGTCCTCCTGCTCCTGCTCACGAGGGCGTGGCCGAGGTTCCTTCTGGTCCGCCTGAGTCTCGCCGTGCGAAGGAAGCTTCCCTGGGGCCTTATCCGATTTCTTGCGGACGCCCGGGACAAGCAGCTGTTGCGACAGTCCGCAGGCGCGTATCAGTTCCGGCATATCCGCCTGCAGGAACGGCTCGCAAGTCGGGCACTTGCCAAGGACCGTTCACCCCGTGGCCGGAATGGTCGCCGCGCGCCAAAGGCAGCCATCACAGCCGCTGTGGCAGCGCTCCTCCTGGTCGGTCTACTGGCAGGGCAGGGCCGCTCTGCTGACATGCTCATCGAAACCGGCGAGGCCGAGTACATGGGCTTCGGACCGCAAGACAACACGCTCATTACAGTCGATGACGACGGGATGGTGCGAAGGTGGGATGTAAATACTGGAGAGGAAGTCATGAAGGGCGGAATGTATTTCCCGTTTCTTTCTTACAGCCAGTCGCATGTGGTGGTGATCGCCGAAGGTCTTCTGTGGCTGGACGAAATGGGTTTCGAAACTCCAACGTGGAGACTGATTCCGTGGCGGGAGCCGCAGGTGAAGAGGGGCGAGGTTTTCCAGGTTTACGGTGACGTCAGTGACGTAGAGGGCATCAGCTCCAATGGGTGCTATCAGTTGAGTATGCGTCGAAGTGAGCTCTTCAGGATTGACAGGAAAGAACCTGAGTGGTCGAAGAGTTGTCGGGTAAATTCGGAAGAGCAGGGCGTGTGGTGGAGCATCAGCGGCGACGGGTAATATGTGGCAGCCGCCGACGGTGAAGCTGGTTTCGGGTATGTCACGGTGATGGAATTTGAGAACTGCAGCAAGCAGCGCAGCTTGATGTCCGGCTACAGTAGCGTGCGATCTGTAGCGCTCAGTGCTGACGGAAAGAAGTTGGCGGTCAACACGGGCGGCCGGACTCGACTGCACGACCTGGTTCGTTGAGGTGCGGTGGCCTGAGGACCTCATGCACGGTAGGCCGTCGGGCGTTGAGGGCGGCGGCGGAGAGCGAGGTCGCACATGACGGGTTGAGGCCCGGGCTGCGGATTGCTGATGAGGCAGCAGGTCGGCGGTGGCCGGACACCAGCCTGTCGCCGTCCTCCGGTACGTGCCCGGTGGTCAGCAGCGGAGCCAGCACCTCGTGCCGCGCCCACCGGTCGAACGCCCGCGCGGAAGGCTTGCGGGACGAGGCCAGAAGCTTGAGAACTCCGGGCACCGAGACCAGGATCCGCATCGGGTTCCGGATAACGTCGCCAGTAGCGACACTACCCTGACCTGCGGATACGTCGATCTTTCGCCACTCGTCGGGGTCCAGGCGCCGCGTCAGGTCCTTCCGTAGATGAGGCAACTGCGTCACCTTGGCCACCTCGTGGAGCCAGAACCACTTGGTGCCGTCCCTGGCCGTGATGAGTTCGACGGTCTCGCCGGTGTCCGGGTAGGTCAGGGCGTCGGCGAGCAGTCCGAGGCCCTTCAGCCGGCCGGCGGGGAGAGCGGGAGAGGTCGTGTTCATGATCGTTTTCCTTTCTGGGTGTTCCGGTCGTGGACCGACCGGAGGTCTGAGGGGCGCACTCATGCGGGGCACGGATCGCCGGGTGGCGGGGCCAGCCCTCGCAGGGCGGCACGGGCCCTTGCCGCGCCACGCTTTCCTGCCTCGACGAAGGCGCTGATGTCCGGCGCCGGGGGCGGGCCGCCGTCACGGCAGGTCCGGCACCGGCCCGGTTCTGTCACGGGGTCGCGGCAGTCGGGGTACTCCGACAGCCCGCGCCGGACCGGGGCGGGCCCGGACAGCCGTCCGGCGTCTTCCGGAGGCACGGCGGGGCGTTGCGGCAGCTTGCGGTGCAGGCCGACGGCGGAGTGCACCCGCTCGGGCAGTCCGGCGGTCAGCGCGCTGCGCAGCAGCTCGTGACTGGCCCCGGCCGCGCGCCACTGGCCGACCAGTGGTGCCAGCTCCATGGCCTCCGCCGTGCCCAGCGCGAGCCGTGGCTCCGCGACGCCGAGCGAGCTCAGCAGCGTGACGGCGGACCGCAGCGCGTCCGGCACGACGACCGGTCCGGCCGCCCGGGGAGTTCCGCGCCCACGGCGCTGCCTCGGCACCCGCGCCGGCCGTGCCGGCCGCGTCGGCGCCTGCGGTGACGCCGGTGGCTCCGGCGGGGGTGGTGCCTCAGGTGGTGGAGGTGGCTCGGGGCGCGGTGGCTGTTCCGGCGCGGGCGCCGCCGGACGCTCATGGGACGGGAGGGCGGGAGGTTCTTGTGCCCGGGTATTTACTCCCGTAGGGAGAGGGCCCGAGTCCCGGCGTTCCTGTTCACCGGAGGCCCGGTTTTCGCCTTCCGGTGCCGGGCCGCAGGTCGAATACCTCGTACTCCGTCAACTTCTCGGCCCTGGAGGACCGAGCGTGTTGACTCGGTCGTGCGGGCGGAGATTGCAAGTGGAGCGCGGCTGGCTGCTGCGTGGTCCCCTGCGTCCGGGACGGCTTATGCCGTACGGGGGCGGTTGACTGCGCCCCGCTGCCACACAGCTTCGCCACGGTGGGCGATGTTGCGGGAGCTGTTGTGGTCCGCGTGCAGTACCACTGCGCAGGAGCGGCATGCGAACCGTGCTTGGGTCACCCTGTTGGTGCGGTGGGTGTGCCGGCACTCCGAGCACTGCCGGGAGGTGTTGCGCGGGTCCACATGGACCACGGGCACACCTGCCCGGCGGGCTTTGTACTCGACGAACGCGCCGAGCTGGGCGAAGGCCCAGGAGTGCAGTCGTGTCCGCTGGTCTTTCCTGGCCGTAACCCTCTGCCGGATGCCGCCCAGGTCTTCCAGGGCGATCCCGCGCGAGGTGCGTTCAGCGGTGGTCACGAGCTTGTTGGCGATGATGTGGTTGGTCTGGGCCGCGTGGCGTGCTTCGCGGCGGCGGATGCGCTTCACCGCGCGTTTCGCGCTTTTGGTGCGCTTGGCCTGGAGCTTGGCCCGCAGGTGGCGGTGGCGTTCGCGGTAGCGGTTGAGCCGGCGTCCGGCCATGATGTCGCCGTCCGAGGTGGTGGCGATGTTGACGATGCCGAGGTCCACGCCGAGGAACCCGTCCGGCTCGAACGGCTCGGGTTCGGGCACGTCGACGGTGGCGATGAGGAAGAACATGCCGTCGCGCATCACCAGGTCGGACTCGCCCTTGCGGGAGGCCAGCAGCTTCAGCGCTTGCGGGGAGCACACGAACGGGATGCCCTTGAGCCGTCCGGCCACGGTCCAGATCGAGACGGTTTGGGCGTCGAGGTTCCACGTCAGGATGCGGTCGTCATAGGGCTGGGCCGCGTCCTCGCGGAAGGCGATCGGCCTGGACTCCGCCCGCAGACGGCGCTTCGATCCGGGCCTGCCGAGGTTCCCGGCCTTGATGTTGCCCTTGAGGGCGGCATAGGCGTCGCACACCTTCTTGATGGTGCGCACAGCCGGTTGAGCTCCGAGGTCATAGTCCGCTTTGAGCGCGTAGTACACCTCGTCCTGCAACACGTTGCGCCGCTTGAGGTCCTTGGCGAAAGCTACCTCCGATGCCCGGTTCGCGGCCCGGTTGCAGGCACGCAGGGTCGCCGCCAGCGCGTCCGCGTCATGAGCGGACGCGGGCACCAGCTTCACCTGCGCAACAATCTTCACGCAGAACACCCTAGTATGGCCCACGCCAGGAGACCAACGTGCAGTTCACGCACGACGAAGAGCACTCCGCCGCTGCGCGGCTCCGCTCCGAGGAAGCCATACCTCCCGGCCCCGAAGGACCGGGCCCCCTGGCCAGAAATCCGATGAAGACGCCGACCCGCTCGGGTAGCTGGTGCGGTCCTCGGCCGCCTTGCACGCGGCGGGCGGTCGCCGGTGCATCGACCTCCGCCGGGCCGGGGCCATACGCTGTGAGCCGTTGACCGACGGACGGGGGAGCGCGGTATGGGCGACGACAAGGGCTCCGGGAGGCGTTCCTCCGGAACATTCGGCGGGTTCACGGCGGCCACGCTGCTCGGAGCGGCTGCGGCGGGCGGGGCCCGGTTCGGTCTCGACGAACCGTGGGAGCGGTCGCTGGCAGCGGGTGCCGCCGTCTGGCTCCTGGTATTCCTCACCCACCTCGTGTCCGCCAGGCGCGCGGCCTCCTACCCGGTCACCGGGGGCAGGATCACCGAAGGGCCGACCACGGCGGAGACCGTCGCCCCGGCCGAGAGCGTGCAGTGGCTGCGCCGGGCCCGTGCGGCGGCGAGTCGACTCGACGGCTTCCGGGCCACGGGTGAGCGCGACGACGGCACGACTCCCGGCTTCGCCTCCGTGCTGGCCGAGGCGGCGGCTCACGCGCAGGCGGCGGCGGAGCAGCTGAGCAGCCGGGTGGAGGCGATCGCCGCCATCGACGCCGCGACCGACGGCTCCGCCGACCACCGGGAACTGCGCGTCGAGCAGGGCCGGCTGGAACGAGAGGCCGCGGCGCTGCCCGAAGGGCTGTTGCGGCGGGCCAAGGAGGAGTCGGCCCGGGCGGTCGCCGACCGCGCCCGGGCCCGGAAGCGGATGGAGGAACTGCGGCAGGTCCACATGGCGACCCTGGAGTCCATCGGCCTCGGGCTGGAAGCGGCGGCCGAGCACGCGGGAATGCTCGTCTCCGCCCACGCCGCCAGTGAGGCAGCCGCCGAGATGATGGACCTGACCCCCCTCACCCGCGAACTCGAAGCGGTCCAGGCAGGCCTCGACCACCTCGAACAGGTCACCCGCTCCCTGGTCACCGGCACGGACCCGGAACCCGAACCGGCCTGACCGGCGACTCGTTCCGCAGGAAGCCGCTCCCTCGTTATCCATGGGCTGTTAATGAAAGCCCCTGATCGAGCCTGATGATCTTGTTTGCCACAGGTGAGGCAGGCGCTTGCCGTCCAGGCGAGCCACAGGGTCATCGTGCAGGGCTGGCCGAGCAGCGCTGCGACCTGGAGCGGCGAGGCGTCACCTCCAGCATGAGTGCGGCCTGCGGACTCGGGGCTGGAACCTGCTGAATGGAATCCGGATGATTGCTGCACGTACCTGGTTCTCCACCACGGACCGTGATCAACGACTACAGTCTCGACGCGCCACCGCTCCCCGGCGCCGAGAAGGCCACGGAGGTTGCCCGGGTCCTGGCACACGATGAGGACGTTCGGCACCTGTACATGACGGCGGTCACGGCCCGGACCTGCGGCGTTGACTGGACTACCGCCGGGGCCATCGCCCTGGACCCGGCCGCCTACACCCACAGGGCCCAGTACCTGGCTCAGCGGTTCGCCAAGGAAGCCCTCAACCCCCGTGACGCTGACGCGAGATGGTGTTCATCGGTCATGCTTCAGCAGCTGAGCCCGATGATCGGATGGAGTCCTGGATGATCACTTTTGAAGTCCGCAACGATGAACTGGTTGCTTCCCTCAACTGCCAGATCGCCGAGGCCGGGATCACCGAGGGGGCGATCGTTTCCCTGGTCGGCGCCACGGAGGACTTCACCATCTCCACGATGCCCGCCGACGATGCTCTGAAGGACAACATCACCTCCTACAGCCTCCCGGCGGAGATGACCGGCACCGGCGAGATCAAGAACGGTTTCGTCCACATCCACGTCGTCATGGGCGTCGAAGGCGACAAGGCCATGGCCGGACACCTCCACGCCGCCACCATCAAGACCCACTTCGCCCGCGCCTACGTTCTGCCCACCGAAGCGGCCTGACTTCCTCCAGCCTTCCCCGGGTAGCGGAGGGCGAGTGAGAGGTCGTGTGCCCTCCGTGACGGGCCGGGGTGTGTTGTGGCGGGTGTGGCAGCGAGGGCTGTCGGCAGTGGTGGTGCGGGGGCCCTGGGGGGTGGCGGCGGTAGCGTCGGGGTATGCGTGCGATCACGATTCAGGAGTCCGGCGGTCCCGAGGTGCTGCGGTGGGAGGAGGTGCCCGAGCCGGTGCCCGACGAGGGGGAGGTCGTCATCGAGGTGGCCGCGGCCGGGGTGAACCGGGCCGATGTGCTGCAGCGGCAGGGTTTCTACGATCCGCCGCCCGGCACCTCCCCTTATCCCGGGCTGGAGTGCTCGGGCCGCATCGCGGCGCTGGGCTCCGAGGTCGCCGGGTGGGGGATCGGGGACGAGGTGTGCGCGCTGCTGACCGGTGGCGGGTATGCGGAGCAGGTGGCCGTCCCCGCCGGGCAGCTGCTGCCGGTGCCGGCCGGTGTGGACCTGGTGACGGCGGCCGGGCTGCCGGAGGTGGCGTGCACCGTCTGGTCCAACGTCTTCATGATCGCGGGGCTGCGGCCCGGCGAGACGCTGCTGGTGCACGGTGGCGGGAGCGGCATCGGGACCATGGCCGTGCAGCTGGGCAAGGCGGTGGGGGCCACCGTCGCGGTGACCGCCGGGAGCGCCGAGAAGCTGGCGCGGTGCCGGGAGCTGGGCGCGGACATCCTGATCAACTACCGCGAGCAGGACCTCGTCGAGGAGCTGAAGCGGGCGCCCGGGGGCCGCGGGGCGGACGTCATCCTCGACATCATCGGGGCGAAGTACCTGGACCGCAACGTGAAGGCGCTGGCGCCCAACGGGCGCCTCGTGGTGATCGGTCTCCAGGGAGGCGTGAAGGCGGAGCTGAACCTGGGGGCGCTGCTCGCCAAGCGGGGTGCGGTCACCGCCACCTCGCTGCGCGCCCGCCCGGCGGCGGAGAAGGCGTCGATCGTCTCGGCGGTCCGGGAGCACGTGTGGCCGCTGCTGGAGGACGGGCGGCTGCGCCCGGTCGTCGACCGCCAGTTGCCGATGGAGGACGCCGCCGCGGCGCACACCGTCATGGAGGCCGGTGAGCACGTGGGGAAAATCGTTCTGGTTCGCTGACCCGAGTGTCCGAGATGCCGATCCTTTGTGGATATGTGACGCTTATTGCCCTGTCGGGTGGTATGCGAAGGGTCGGTGTCCGTGACGGTCTCCAGGGGCAGTGCGATGGCGGTGCTGATCGTCGCGGCGCTGCTGGTGCCCGCCGGCTCGGCGGTGGCCGAGCCGGAGGCCGCGCCCGGTCCCCGTGGCTCCCTCGGCGCGCCCGCCATGCTGCCGGACGGAGGCGACGATCTCCCGGACGGCCGGCGGGCCGACGGCCGTCCCGGCGGGCGGGCGGACGGCCCCGCCGCCGCCTCGGACCCCGCCGAGCGGTTCCGCCCCGGCGGTCCCGCCGGTGAGGAGGGGAGTGAGGAGTCGGCCCCCGGCCCGGTCGCCCGGGACGAGGGCCTCCTCCCGCCCGGCAGTCGTGAAGTGCTGCCGGTCCTCCCCCTCGGGACGGGGCTGGTCTTCCTCGGGCTGGGGATAGCGGCCTTCGGGCTGAGGCTCCGCCGGCCCTGACCCGCCCCTCCCACGTGGCTCCGGGGGCGGCGTCGCCCGCCGGGACCGGCGGCCCGGACGACGTCGCCTGGCTCCTCGTCTGGCTCCTCGTCCTGGAACAGCACATCTTCCACGCCGAGGCCGAGACGCGCTGGCTGGACCACTGCGAGACGAGGCTGGTCCGCCTGGCCGAGGAGGTGGCGGGCGGGGAGACGACGGACCACGGTCCGGCCGCGGAACCGCCTCCGGAGCCCGGAACGCGGCGCGGCCACACCGGGAACGCCGGAGGCACGGACGAGGCCGCACAGCGCCCGCTGACGGCCTCCCGCCGCACCGGGCGCGGCTCCGCCGGGGAGGCCGGGGCATGAGCGGCGACGGAACCGGCCCGGCCGGCAACCCCGTGCTCCGGGTACGCGGACTCACCCGCACGTTCGGCAGCGTGGTCCTGCCCTGGCCGGTGCTCGGGCTGCTGGTGCTCGGGCTGCCGGTGCTGGCGGGCGTGGTGGCGGCGCTGCCGGCCCGCTCGCGTCCCGACCTGGCCCGCCGCTCGGGATGAGGGGCAGGCATGATGGAGGGTATGACTCAGCCGAGGAACGAACCGCCGCAGGAGAGCCCGCACGTACTGGTCGTCGGACCGGACGGAATGGCTCTCGGCAGCCCCGCCTCGAAGGGTGGCGGGGAAGGCAGCGACGACGAGCAGACCGAGGTCCCCGTCACGGAGATGGTGGAACAGCCGGCCAAGGTCATGCGGATCGGGAGCATGATCAAGCAGCTCCTGGAGGAGGTCAAGGCGGCGCCGCTGGACGAGGCCAGCCGGGCGCGGCTGAAGGAGATCCACTCCAGTTCGGTCAAGGAGCTGGAGGAAGGGCTGGCGCCCGAGCTGATCGAGGAACTGGAGCGGATCTCGCTGCCGTTCACCGAGGACTCCGTGCCGTCCGACGCCGAGCTGCGCATCGCGCAGGCTCAGCTCGTCGGCTGGCTGGAGGGCCTGTTCCACGGGATCCAGACGGCGCTGTTCGCCCAGCAGATGGCGGCCCGTGCCCAGCTGGAGCAGATGCGCCGGGCGCTGCCGCCCGGGGCCCACGTGGAGGAGAGCGGTCAGGGCACCGACCCCCGCAGCCACCGCACCGGCGGACCGTACCTGTGACCCGTCCTTAGCCCGGCGTGGGCGGGCGGGCACAGGCGGTGAGAAGCCGGCAGGGGCCCGCCGGGAGGGCCCGCGCGCGGGATGCGCGCGGGCCTCGCGGCGGGCCCCTGTGGTGTCCGGGCCTGTGCCGGTGGTGGTTATGCCCAGGTGATGAGGCGGCTGGGCTTCTCCAGGACGGCGGCGGTGTCGGCGAGGACCTTGGAGCCGAGTTCGCCGTCGACCAGGCGGTGGTCGAAGGACAGCGCGAGGGTGGTGACCTGGCGCGGCTTGACCTTGCCCTTGTGGACCCAGGGCTGTTCGCGGACCGCGCCGAAGGCGAGGATCGCGGATTCGCCGCGGTTGAGAATCGGGGTGCCGGTGTCGATGCCGAAGACCCCGATGTTGGTGATGGTGATGGTGCCGCCCTGCATGTCCGCCGGGGACGTCTTGCCCTCCCGCGCGGTGGTGATCAGGTCGCTGAGCGCCCGGGACAGCTCGGGCAGGGTCATGGTCCCGGCGTTCTTGATGTTGGGCACCAGCAGTCCGCGGGGGGTGGCCGCGGCGATCCCCAGGTTGACCTGCTCCTTGTGGACGATCTCCTGGTTCTCCTCGTCCCAGGCGGCGTTCACGTCCGGGTTGCGCCGCACGGCCACCATCAGCGCCTTGGCGACCAGCAGCAGCGGGTTGACCCGCAGCCCGGCCATCTCCGGGTCGCTCTTGAGCCGCTGCACCAGCTTCATGGTGCGGGTGACGTCCACGGTGATGAACTCCGTGACGTGCGGGGCGGTGAACGCGCTGTCGACCATCGCCTGCGCGGTGGCCTTGCGCACGCCCTTGATCGGCACCCGCCGCTCACGGATCCGGTCCAGCGACTGCGGCTCGACCTCCGGCACCGCCTGCGCGGGTGCGGCGGCCGGCGTGGCCGGTGCGGGCTCGGCGGCGGCGTGCACGTCCTCACGGGTGATGATCCCGTTCGCCCCCGAGGGCACGACCGTGGCCAGGTCGATCCCCAGGTCCTTGGCGAGCTTGCGGACCGGCGGCTTGGCCAGCGGCCGTCCTCCGGCCGGAACGGCGGGGGCCGCGCCGGGCGCGCCGCCGTTCATCTCGCGCTGGAGCGCGGCGGCCGCGGC
>NZ_BAAAMJ010000033.1:0-9113 GCF_039529215.1 Streptomyces sodiiphilus
CGCCGCGGCCGGGCTGGGCACCGGCCCCGGTGCGCCGGCCGTCGGCGGAGGACCCGGGCGGCGGAGTGAACGGACGGCCGCCCTGGGCCGCCTCGTTCAGCGCGAACCGGGTGGCGACACCGGCCCGGTGGCCGAGATTGCGCGTGGCCTGCTGCATCATCTGGCCGCGCGCCGGGCCGGCGTGCTGCACGCTCGGCGGCATCACGCCCCCGTAGAGCCCGGCCAGCCCGCCGCCGGCACCGACGACGGCGCCGCCCGCGATACCGGCCACCGCCCCCGGGCCGGCGCCCAGGCCGGACAGCCTGCTCGCGTACTCGGTGACCTCCCCGAACGGGCGGCCGGTGACCGGATCGATCCAGCGCCCTGTCACCGGATCGAACTCCCTGCCGGTGGCCGGGTCTGTCAGGAAGCCCGTGTTGGGGCTGACCACCCAGCCGGCGAAGTCCCCCTGCTCCGGGCCCAGTACATGCCCGTACGGGTAGTCGCCGGGCCCTACCAGACTGCCGTTGGGGGCCACGAAGCCCGCCGTCGCCACGGCCCCGCCCCCGGCCACCGGCGCAACCCCTCGGCCGCCGGCGGCCGGGGCGGCGACGAAGCCGCCCCCGGACGCCCCGCCCCCGCCGCCCCCCGTTGCGGCGGGCGCGTCCCCTCCGATGACCAGGGCGAACTCCTCCCCCAGCGCCTCGAGCGTCTCGCGGGCCTCCTCGAGCAGCCGCCGTTTGGCGATCTCACCGTTGTCCGCGACGCTCAGCGCCACCGGCCCGTCCAGCACCGCCATCCGCTCCGCGACGTCCCCCCTGACCTCGTGGTAGCGGCCCCTGAGCTCCTCGGCCGTCTCGGAGGACTGTGCCGACTTCGAGGCGGCACGCACCAGTTGCTCGGCGATCTGCTGCGCGACCGCGCCCGCGCCCTCCGTCCAGCCCCTCGCCTCCTCGATCCGGTCGGCCAGCTCCAGCAGCCCCACCCCGCGCTCCGCCTCGACGTTGGCGGCGACTCCCCCCAGAGCGCCGCTCTCGCCGTGGGCGGCCCGCACCATCAGCAGCCAGGCGCCCGCCGCCGCGGCCATCCGGAAATGCTGAGCACTGATGATCTTCCGAATCGTCTCGGTGAACTCGTCGTCCGTCGCGGACATGTTCGTGCGTCCTTCTCCCCCCGCCCCGTGGGCCGGGCTGTTCAGTCCCCGGCCCCGGGGTGGACATAGGGGCCCGGCTGGTCGTTCAGGCGCGCCTCGAACGACAGGAACGGGTCGTAGCCGCCGGCCGTCAGCGCCCCTCTGGCCTCCCCGTCGGCATCGACGGCGATGCCCGACGCGGTGTGGGCACCGGCCGCGATGTCCCGCACGCCGACCCCCGCACGCTCCAGCTCGGTGAGCAGGGTCAGCGCGGCCGACTCCAGGGCCGCCGAGGCCGCCTCCGCGTTCGGCACGTCTCCGAACATCGACCGGTCGGAGGCGATCCGCGCGATCGCCTGCTTCATGACGTTCAGCCCGTCACGGTCCTCCAGGCCGCTCCCGGCGTCGTCCAGCGCGCCGGTGTTCATCAGGACGTCGCCGTCCTCGCTCATCTCTCCCCCTCGGGCCCGCCACCCGTGTCAGGCGCCGCGGGCGGCGCGCACCATGGCGGCCCCGCCTTCGTTGCCGATGCTCTGGACGGCCCCCATCGCGTTGTTCTGCCCGGTCACGCTCTCGTCGAACGCCCCGGACTCCCGTCGGAACTGGGCGTCCCGCTCGCTGAGCGCCTCCCCGATGGCCGCGTCCACCTGGCCCTGCTCCACCAGGGCCAGCAGTTGGGTGTGGACGCTGTCCCAGATGTCGCGGTAGGCCTCCTGCTGACCGCTGGTGGAGCTCTGGATGGCCCCCAGTGCCTCGTTGCCGAACCGGATGGTTCCGTCGGACATGATCCCCTCGCTTCTCGTCCGCTCCGTCCCGGTGACGGAGCCCGGCTGCGCAACCGCCGCCGACCCCTCAGATGGCCTGCGCGATGCCCAGGTCCGCCGGTGCCGCGGCGCCGGTGCCGGCCCGGTTGACGGCCGCCTGGGCCTCGATGTCGGTCTCACGACCGGTCTGCGAGGTCAGCCCCACATCCCGCGAGAGACCGTCGAGCGCGTCGGCCAGCGCCCGCCCGGCCCGGCCCAGGTCCTCGTAGGTCTCCATCGCCCGGGCCGAACCCGACCCCCGGTAGGCCGACATGACGCTGCCGCTGTGCCCCCCGATGCCGAGCGCGACCTCCTCCATGTCGGTGTAGGCCTGGCCGATGATGCCCTGGACCCTTTCGAGCTCCTCCGGGCTGAGTTTGATCTCGTCCGTGCTCATGGTTCCCCTCGTTCTCCCGGCTGAGGCCGTGCCGGAGCCTGCCCCCGCACCGCAGCGCTGGGCTGCCGCCCTCACCGGTCACGGTAGGAGAAGGGGGTAGCGGCGGCGTATCGGTCGCGTAGCGCCGGGCGGGCGGCCCGTATCAGCGCCCGCCGCCGCCCGTGCCGTGTGCGCGCCGCCGGGTGCGCTCGCGGTGGTCGAAGTCCTCCAGGATCGCCCGGGCCGCCGTCTCCTCCGCCCGGGCCCGCTCCTCGCGGCCCAGGCCGCGCCAGGCCGCCGCCAGCGACATCCGCTGCTCGGCGACGGTGTAGGGGTCGAAGGGCTGCTCCGCGGCGTGTTCCAGGCTCCGCCGCGCCCAGTGCGCGGCCTCCTCGAACTCCTTGCGGGCCAGGTGGTATTCGGCCAGCACACCGGCGGCCTTGGTGTGCTCGTAGGGCAGGTGGGCGGTGGCCGCGTAGTTGCCGGTCAGCAGCCGGTGCGCCGTCTCCAGGCCGCCCAGCAGCAGGTGGCAGCGCGCGAGGTTGTTGACGATGCTGACCCGGATCTCCTCGAAGCCCAGGGACTCTGCCTCGGCCAGGGCCTGTCCGGCCACGTCCACGGCCTCGGTCAGCTTCCCGGCCGACCCCAGGCACGGCACGATGTTGTGCAACTGCCTTACGGCCTGCAGCGGTTCCCCGAGGGAGCGGTACAGCTCCACGGCCTCCTCCAGCAGTTTCGCCCCCCGCAGGCCCTCACCCTGTTGTCCGAGGGACTTGCCCGTCATGCCCAGGGCCACCGCCCGGGCGAAGACGTCGCCGCGCCGACGGCCCACCGTGAGGG
The DNA here is from genome assembly GCF_039529215.1 of Streptomyces sodiiphilus. Classification (NCBI taxonomy): domain Bacteria; kingdom Bacillati; phylum Actinomycetota; class Actinomycetes; order Kitasatosporales; family Streptomycetaceae; genus Streptomyces; species Streptomyces sodiiphilus. The sequence continues at coordinate 3,131 of NZ_BAAAMJ010000033.1, forward strand.
CGAGATCGCACAGCCGCTGCTGGGCGTGCCAGCTCAGCCGCCTGCCGAAGTAGGTGTCCAGCGCCCAGATGCTCTCCGGCGCGAAGGACGACAGCGGCTTCCCGGCCAGCTCGTCGCCGGTGTCGTAGCGGGGGTCGGACAGCTGCGCGGCCAGCAGGACGACGTCGTCCACGGCGTCGTCCGCCCACCGCAGGGCCTCCTCGCCGTCGGTGAAGGAACGACCCTGCGGGAAGCGGGCGATGCCTTCGCGGGAGCGGCTGCGGAAGCACTCGGGTACGGCCAGCGGCTCGTTCACCCGGTACATCGACCCCAGGTACCAGCGGGCCAGGTCCGCCACCCGGCCGTTGGTGCGGGGTTCGGGAAGCCGGGACGCCTGCCGGGCGGCGGCTGCCCGCACCAGGTCGTGCAGTGTGTAGGTTCCCGGCCGGGGACTTGTGGTGAGCTGGGCGTCCGTCAGGCGTTCCAGGGCGTGGGCGGCCTCTCGTGGTGTGCAGCCGGTCACCGCCGCTGCGGAATCAGGGCTGTAGGACCGCACGGTCGCCGCCCCCAGCAGCGGGAACATGGCGGCGGCCAGCCGGCCGGCCGGGTCGGCGCCGGCCGCCAGCTGGTCGATGGTCACCGTGAGACTGGCCCGCAGGTCCACGTCCGGGGCCGTGAGTTCGTCCATCCTGCTCCGCTCGTCGCGCAGCACGGCGTTCCAGTCGGCGACGCGCCACTGCGGGCGGGACGCCATCCGGTGGGCGAGGATCCGCAAGGCCAGCGGCAGGTGGCCGCACAGCGCGGCCAGTTCCTCCCACTCCTCGCGCGATCCGCGCTCGGCGGAGCCCGGGGCCACCGTGCGCACCAGGGCGATCGACTCGGCGGGAGCCAGTGTCCCGATGTGCAGGTGATGGGCGCCGCCGAGGCCGGTGAGCACCGTGCGGCCGGTGACCAGGGCGGCCGAGCCGGCCTCCGTGGGCAGCAGGTCGCGGACCTGCGCGGAGTCCAGGGCGTTGTCGAGCAGCACCAGGACCTTCCTGCCGCGCAGGCGTTCGCGGTACACGGCGGCGGCCCGGGGCGGGTCGCGGGGTATGTCCTGGCGGGGGAGGCCCAGGGCGCTCAGCAGCAGGCGGAGCGCGTCGGCCGTCTCCAGGGGTGGGCTGCCAGGGTCCGCCCCGCGCAGGTCGGCGTAGAGCAGGCCGTCCGGGAAACGGTCGGCGGCGTCATGCGCGGCACGCACCGCGAGTGTCGACTTGCCAACTCCGCCGGGGCCGTCCAGCAGGCACACCACCGGAGCCGTGCCCGCACCACCGAGCCAGTCGCGGACGCGGGCGAGCTCCGCCGCGCGAGCGACGAACGTGCCGATGGCGGGCGGAAATCCGGGGAGCGCGGCGGGCTCCGCCCACCGGTCGTCGCGGGCGCCGTGCGGCAAGCCCTCCTGAGGGGCGCTCGCGTCCGGGTCAGCGTCCGGACGCCGCCCGCCGGGCCGGTCCGCGGCANGGGTGCGGCCAGCCGGGGATCATCGCGCAGGATCGCCTGTTCCAGGGCGCGCAGCTCGCTGCCCGGTTCGATGCCCAGCTCCCCGACCAGGGTGTCGCGCGCCGCCCGGTATGCCGCCAGAGCCTCCGCGGTGCGCCCGCAGCGGTGCAGGGCGAGCATCAGCTGCCGGGTGAATCCTTCCCGCAGCGGATGCTCGTGGGCGGTGGCCGACAGTTCACCGGCGACCGCCGCGTGCGCCCCCAGCGCCAGCTTGAGCTCGAAGAGCTCCTCGATGGCCGACAGCCGCAGTTCCTCCAGCCGGGGCTGCTCGGCGGCGCGCAGCGGGCAGTCGGCGACGTCCGACAGTGGCGTCCCGCGCCACAGCCGCATCGCGCTGTCGAGCACCCGCGCCGCGTCCGCCGGTGCCCGGGGCGCCAGTTCGCGCGAGCGCTGGAGGGCCGCGCGGAACCGGCCGATGTCGGTCTCCTCCTGCCCGGCGTCCAGCCGGTATCCGCCGGAGGCGGTGACGAGCGGGGCCACCGGTACCGCCTTGCGCAGCCGCATGACGTAGTTGCGCAGCGTGGTGCGGGCGCTGACGGGCGCCGGGTCGCCCCACAGCCGACAGGCCAGTTCCTCGGCGGGCACCACCTGGCCGGGCCGAAGGGCTAGCGCGGCCAGGGTGGCGCGGAGCATCGGCGCACTCACCGGGAACGGCGTGCCGTCGTCCGCGGAGACGTCGAGCGGACCGAGAAGCCGGATGTCCAAGAGGTCCCCCTGCTGCCAAAGGCGCGCGCCGAAGGGCGGGCCGTCCCCACGCCTGCCGGTCAGCCCACCTTACTGTCCGCCCCCGGTAGCTCAGCGTGGCACCCGGGAGGCCGCCCGGCCACGCACAGGCAGCGGCGCGTGCGCAGGGCACCGGCCCGGGCCCTCGTGTTTCGCGGAGAAGAGGGCTCGGATCCGCTGTCCGATGCGGCGTCCCGGAGAGATGGACCCTGCGTCCTCGTCCAGTCCGCCAGGCGGGGGCCGTCGCCGGTGGGGAGAGTCGGGACGCACCAGAAATGGTTGAACGTTATACTAGAACCCGAACCCCCCTCCCGCACACAGGGAATAAGCGTGCCGGGCAATTGGTTGAACGTTCAACCAGAACCTGCGGCACCTACCGCATCGGAGACAGCAGCCGTGAGCACCAACGTCAAGATCGCCGTCATCTACTACTCCTCCACCGGCACCATCGCCGAGATGGCCAAGGAGATCAGCCAGGCCGCGGCGAAGGCCGGCGCCGAGGTCCGCCTCCTCAAGGCCGCCGAGCTCGCCCCGCAGGCGGCGATCGACTCCAACCCGGCCTGGGCCGCGAACGCCGCCGCCACGGCCGACATCCCGGAGGCAACCCCGGAGGACATGGAGTGGGCAGATGCGGTGATCTTCGGCTCACCCACCCGCTACGGCAACATCGCCAGCCAGCTGAAGCAGTTCATCGACACCCTCGGTGGCCTGTGGGCCGAGGGCCGCCTCGCCGACAAGGTCTACAGCGGCTTCACCTCCTCGGCCACCGCCCACGGCGGCCAGGAGTCCACCCTGCTGGCGCTGTACAACACCGTCCACCACTTCGGCGGCATCCTGGTGGCCCCCGGCTACACCGACCCGTCCAAGTTCGCCGACGGCAACCCCTACGGCACCTCCCACATCGACGCCCAGGGACAAAACCCCGTCGACGACACCACCCGCACCGCCGCGCGCGTCCAGGCCGAGCGCGTCGTGAAGATCACCTCTGCCCTCAAGGCCGGTCTCGCCACCGGCTGACACGGGCACGCGACGGAACCCCCCATGGCCCGGCGCGCCTGCCTCACCACGACGTGCGGCAGGCGCGCCCCCGCGTGCGGGCGCCCGGACGGGCGGTGCGGCTCCCCGTGCCTTTAGCCGGGCACGCAGCCGGGTACCTGCACTCCCCCGTCGCGACGGAAACGGCGTCCGGGCCGGACGCCGGGCCCGAGGCGCGGGAGGCCACCGCCGGTGTGCCTGCGCAGAGACGGAAACGAGGAGATCCTGATGAGCGGACCGGTCAGCACGATCGACGCGCCCCCCGGAGAGACCGATACCGGTCATCCCACCGCGCCGTGCGTGGAGGTGAGCGACAGCCGGGAAGCCACGGTGGGACGCTTCCGGGTGCGCCGCGCGCTGCCGCGCCGCGGGCGGCGCCTGATCGGCGCCTGGTGCTTCGCCGACCACATGGGCCCGGCCGATGTCACCGAGAACAGCGGACTGGACATCGGCCCCCACCCCCACATCGGTCTGCAGACCGTCACCTGGCTCACCGACGGGCAGGTGCTCCACCGTGACAGCGTCGGCTCCGAGCAGGTCATCAAGCCCGGCCAGCTCAACCTGATGACCTCCGGCGACGGCGTCTCCCACGCCGAGGAGGCCACCGGCCACTACCGCGGCACCCTGGAGGGCATCCAGCTGTGGATCGCCCTCCCCGACGCCACCCGGCGCGGCCCCGCCGCCTTCGAGCACCACGCCGAGCTGCCGCGCACCGATCTCGACGCGGGTGCGGGCGCTGCGACCGTGCTGGTCGGGGAGTTCGCCGGCATCGTCAGCCCGGCCCGCCACGACACCCCGCTGACCGGTGCCGAACTCGACCTCCGGACCTCCGCCACCGTGCCGCTGCGCTCAGGCTTCGAGTACGGCCTGATCGTGCTGGAAGGGGCCGTCACCGTGCACGGCAGGACCCTTCGCCCCGGCAGGCTCGGCTATCTCGGCGAGGGGCGCGACGAACTCCACCTGGAGGTGCGCGAGCCGGCCCGGGCCATCCTGATCGGCGGCGAACCGTTCGAGGAGCCGATCCTGATGTGGTGGAACTTCGTGGGGCGGACGGCCGACGACATCATCGCCGCCCGCGCCGACTGGGAGGAGGGCCGCCGCTTCGGCACTGTCGAGGGCGGCTACTGCCCGCCCCTGGCCGCCCCGGCTCTGCCCGGTCTCCCCCTCAAGCCCCGGGGCCGCACTCACTGAACCCGCGGGCGCTCCCCCTGGCCGGTCAGCTCCGCGCGAGCGGCCGGGGACACACGGCTGCCAGCCCCTGCCTCATGCCCCGCCCGCGTCCTCCGGGCCGGCAGCCGGCCCCCTTGCGAGGGCCGGTTGCCGGCGTGTCCGTCACGCGGAGGTGCAGGGGCTGCCGTTGAGTGTGAACCCGGACGGGGCGGGGTTGCCGCCGCCCGTCGTGCCGATGAAGCCGACGGTGACGGAGCCGCCGGCCGGGATGGTGCGCGTGTAGTCCACCGGGACGACACTGACCGTGCCCCCGTTCGAGGTGGGCGTCCCGCCCCACATCTGGGTGATGGTCTGGCCGCCGCTGAACGTGAAGGCCAGGGTCCAGTCGCTGACGGCGGAGGTGCCGGTGTTGCGGATGGCGATCTCTCCCTGGAAACCGTTGCCCCAGTCGCCCACGACCCGGTACCCCACGGCGCAGGTGCCGGGGTCGCCCGGGTCACCCGGGTCACCGGGGTCACCGGGGTCGCCCGGGTCACCGGGGTCACCGGCGAACTGGGTGAAGAAGGCCCAGGTCTCCGCGGGGAGCCAGGTGCGGGAGCCGCTGTTCCCCGGGGCCCCGTCCTGGGGCGCGGGGATGTGGCCCCCGTCGAACGCCGCCCACACCACCGGGTGCCCGTCCGAGCATCCCGAGTAGGTGGTGGTGACATGGGTCAGGCTGCCCCGGGCGGGCTCCGGAGCGTTCTGGGGCGTGCAGCCGTTGTTCTGCACGAACCTGTCGCGCAGTGACCTTCCGTTGGCAATGGTGGCGACGTCGTCGCTGACGCCGTGCGCCGCGAAGTAGGCGACCGGCCGGGTGCCTCCGCTGCACCCGCTGACCTGCCCGGGGGCTCCGTACGCCGCGACGGCGCGGAACACGTCCGGCCGGGCACACGCGAGCGCGAAGCTCATGGATCCGCCGTAGCTGAAGCCGAGGGCGAAGCGCTGCGACGTGTCGACACAGAGATCCTGCTCGATGACACCGCGTATGTCGTCGACGAAGCTCACGTCCCGGCCGCCGGTGTCCGGCCAGGCGTTGTCGATGCCCTGGGGTGCGACGAAGATGGTGCTGTCACCGGCCAGACGCTGGAGTCCGTAGTAGGCCCAGGTGCCGCGTTCCACGGTCTGGCCCGTGGCGACGTCCTGTGCGGTGCCGTGCCACCAGTGGAAGCCGAGGACCAGCCGGTACGGACGGGTATTGTCGTAATTATCGGGGATGTCCAGGATGAAGGTGCGGTCCTGTCCACCACTCCGGATCGTATGGGTACCGTCCCGCAGGGTGGGGGCCTTGCCGCATCCGGCGGTCACCGCTGCGGTTCCGGTTTCCGCGCGCGGCGCGTTCCCGCCGGGGTCACTGCCGGCCGCCGTGCCGCTCGTGACCAGGGCCAGCAGCGCGGCGATAGCGACGGGCAGCAGGAAGAACCTGCGCTTCGCCATCGCACGCCTCCCTCGGCCGGTTGTTGTCGACATCTGCTTCTCCTTCGTGGGGGGGGGGGGGGGG